>NZ_AZRH01000013.1:0-134991 GCF_000512315.2 Morganella sp. EGD-HP17 | reverse complement strand
CTGATATGGCACCAAACGTCTTCGGTATGGCCGTCGGGGGCAGCCGCTGGGGCGGTATCCCGAAAGCGATTGGTTCCGGTATCGCACTGGCAGCCTCCGCCACCAAAATTACCGCGGATAATATCAGCCAGTCTGAAGCATGGCGCCGCCGCCGTCAGGAATGGGAAATCCAGAAAAACAATGCCGAATCTGAAGTGAAACAGATTGATGCCCAGCTGGAAGCCCTGGCCGTCCGCCGCACCGCCACAGAGATGCAGCGCGAACACCTGGAAATCCAGCAGGCGCAGACTCAGGCACAACTGGAGTTCCTGCAGCGCAAATTCAGCAATAAAGCACTCTACAGCTGGCTGCACGGCCGTCTGGCATCCATCTATTACCGCTTCTACGACCTGACCGCCACCCGCTGCATGATGGCCGAAGCCGCGTTTGCATGGCAGACCGGTGAAACCACGCGCTATATCAAACCGGGCGCATGGCAGAGCAGTAATGCCGGACTGATGGCCGGGGAGTCCCTGCTGCTGAATCTGACAGAGATGGAGCAGGCATGGCTGAAATGGAACCACCGTACGCTGAAAGTCACCCGTACTGTTTCACTCGCCAAAGTGTATAAGGAGTATGACACACCGGTTAATCTGGCAGAGAAAATTGCTGAGCTGCTGAAAGGCAGCGGTTCCGGTAATACACCGGCAGCAACCGGGCTCTCAATGACCGCAGATAAAGAGTTATATGCCGCGTTTAACCTGAAGGCACTGAAGATTGCGGAAAACTACCCTGCCCGTCTGGGTAAAACACGCCGAATCAAACAGATCAGCGTGACCTTACCGGCGCTGACAGGGCCGTATCAGGATGTGCGTGCCGTGCTCAGTTACGGCGGCGATGTCAGACTGCCGGACGGCTGTAAAGCCATTGCCGTCTCCCACGGTATGAATGACGACGGTCAGTTCCGGCTGGATTTCAATGACGGCCACTGGCTGCCGTTTGAAGGGATCCCGGTGGATAATGACAGCAGCCTGTTCCTGAGCTTCCCGGAAGCAACAAAGGATGAGCAGAAAGCCCTGCTGCTCAGTCTGAGCGATATCATCATCCATATCCGTTACACCATCCGTTAATTTTTATCCTGACCCGGGCAGCCTGCGGGCTGCCCGTTCTGGAGCCTATTATGCAACAATCAGATAATATCAGTCCTCAGGCGCCGTCTCTGCCGAAAGGCGGCGGTGCACTGACCGGACTTTCCGGACAGGCGGGGGCCGCCGGGCCGGACGGCGCGGCGTCGCTGTCTCTGCCGCTGCCCGTCAGTACCGGACGCGGCTATGCCCCTTCTCTCTCACTCAACTACAGCAGTCAGGGCGGTAACAGTGCCTTTGGTATCGGCTGGGATGTGAATCTTCCTGCGGTCAGCCGCCGCACCCGTAAAGGTGTTCCTGCTTATACCGCTGACGATGAATTTCTGGATCCTGCCGGTGAAGTCCTGGTGGCTGTCCCCGGCGCGGCGGATAAACGTCAGACCCTGCTGGGTGTAAAACTGGCCGTTTCTTATCAGATAACTACATACCGCGCCCAGACGGAGCGTGATTTCAGCCGCCTGGAATACTGGCAGCCGCAAGGCAGTACCACCGAACCGGATTTCTGGCTCTGGTATGCCGCAGACGGTCAGGTGCATCTGCTCGGTTATGAATCTGCCGCCCGTATCAGTAACGGCAGCCACACGGCCCGCTGGTTACTGAACGCCTCGGTCTCCGCCACCGGTGAGCAGATTTATTACCGTTACCGTGCGGAAGATGACATCAATTGCAGCGACCGGGAAAAAGCCGCCCATCCGGGCAGCCACAGCCAGCGCTATCTCAGTGAAGTCCATTACGGCAATATCACCGCCGGACGCACATTCCCTTGTTTCAACGGCAACGATGCCACCAAAGCCGGCTGGCTGTTTGTGCTGGTGTTTGACTATGGCGAACGCACCCTTAAACCGGCAGAAAAACCGCTGTTTAAAGCCGGTTCCGGCTGGTTGTGCCGTCAGGATCCGTTCTCCGGTTATGCTTACGGGTTTGATCTGCGTACCCGCCGTTTATGCCGCCAGGTGCTGATGTTCCACCGCCTGGAGACGCTCGCTGAAAAAGCAGAAGGTACGGATGTACCGGCACTGGTTTCCCGCCTGCTGTTTGAGTATCAGGAAACCCACGTTGTCACCACACTGACTGCCGCCCGGCAGATGGCGTTTGAGGATGACGGCAAAATGCTGTCTCTGCCGCCGCTGACCTTCGGCTGGCAGACCTTTGATTTTCCGGAGTCTGTGCAGTGGTCTCAGCCGGAGATGGGTAAACTCAATCCGCAGCAGCCGTGGCAGTATCTGGATCTGCACGGTGAAGGTATTTCCGGGATCCTGTATCAGGACAGCGGCGCATGGTATTACCGCGCCCCGGTCCGTGATACCGGGAGCGATGATGTCAATGCGGTAATATGGGATAAACCGCAGCGGCTCGATAATATTCCCGCCCTGAAAAACGGTGCGATGCTGACTGATCTTGACGGTGATGGCCGTCTGCAGTGGGTTGTCACACAGCCCGGCGTACACGGGCAATACCGTCAGCAGACAGATAACCCGGAACAGTGGCTGCATTTTACACCGCTCAGTGCCCTGCCGCTGGAATACGGCCATCCCGCCGCACAAATGACCGATATCGACGGTATCGGTGCCACCGACCTGGTGCTCATCGGTCCGCGCAGTGTGCGCATCTGGCCGGGCAGCAAAGACGGCTGGCTATCCGCCAAAGATATTCCGCAATCAGAAAAAATTGTCCTGCCGTCACCGGACGGCGATGCCGCCACACTGGTTGCTTTCAGTGATGTGCTCGGCTCCGGACAACAACATCTGGTACAGATCAGTGCGGGCGGAGTGCTTTGCTGGCCGAATCTGGGTCACGGCCGCTTTGGTCAGCCGCTGGCACTGGACGGTTTCAGCAAAAAACAGACGGAATTCAATGCCGCATATGTTTATCTCGCCGATATTGACGGCAGCGGTACCGCCGATATTCTGTATGCCCGCAGTGATTATATTGAAATCTACCGTAACCGCAGCGGTAACGGTTTTGACAAACCAGTCACTGTGAAGCTGCCTGCCGGCGTCCGTTACAATAAGACCTGCCGTTTACAGATAGCGGATGTACAGGGACTGGGGGTCGCCAGCCTGCTGCTGACGGTTCCCCATACCGTACCGCGTCATTATCTGCTGCATCTGACCACCGAAAAACCGTGGCTGCTGAATCAGATTAATAATCAGACGGGGATGTCGCAGAATCTGCGCTACCGCAGTTCCGCACAGTTCCGGCTGGATGATAAAACCCGCGAACCGGTTTCATATCTGCCTTTCCCGCTGCATACGTTGTGGAAAACAGAAACTACCGATGAAATCACCGGCAATAAACTGGTAAGTGAAGCCCGTTATCACCACGGTGTGTGGGATGCCCGTGAACGGGAGTTCCGCGGCTTCGGCTGTGTGGAGGTACTGGATTCAGATACCACCGCCGCCCGCGCCACCAGCGGGGTACTGACGATGCCGGTACTGACCCGTAACTGGTATGCCACCGGTTATACCCCTGTTGATACACAACTGAAAAATGAGTACTGGCAGGGCGATAAAAATGCCTTTGCCGGGTTTGTTACGCGGCTGACAACCGGCAGCGGTGATAAAGAATCCGTCTGTTCTGATGCCCTGGCGCAAAAACAGGCATTCTGGCTCAGCCGCGCGCAAAAAGGGATGCAGCTGCGCAGTGAGGTATACGGCAAAGACGGCAGTCCGCAACAGGATTTACCGTACAGTGTCAGTGAACAGCGGCTGAGTGTCCGTCTGATCACACCGGATGCAGATATGCCGGTAGTCCGGCCGTCTGTATCAGAAAGCCGTGAATATCATTATGAACGCATGGCTGCTGATCCGCAGTGTTCACAATCCGTTATACTCAGTGCGGATGAGTACGGTTACCCGCTGCGTGAAGCGACGATTCATTATCCGCGCCGTCCGAAACCGGCAAAAAACCCGCTGCCGGATACCCTGCCCGCGTCACTGTTTGATTCCGGTTATGATGATCAGCAATTGCAACTCATTGTATCGTTATCACAGCATGCACGGCACCACCTGACCAATCTGAAACAGGAACAGTGGCTGACCGGGCAGCCTGATGCTGATCGCAGCGATATTTTTGTTCTGAAATCCGGATTAGTTCCGGCAACGGGCTTAAATACGGAAACACTGCCTGCCCTGCTCAGCAATAACCAGTCTGCACGCCACTTTGCCGGACAACAGAGGACTTACTGGCTGAATAAAGATAATCAGCCGTCAGTAACAGTTCCGTCCTGGCCGCCGCGCCGGAGTTATACGGATACTGCAGAGCTGGATGAGACGATTACCGCAGCCATAAAATCAGGTACAGATATCACGGAGCAGTTACTGAAAACCGGCTATATCAAAGCGGATTACCTGTTTGCCGGTACCTCAGAAACAGGAAAAAAGGTCTGGATTACGCGCTCCGGTCATCAGACTTACGGTGCACCGGAACAGTTCCTGCTGCCGGTTGCCGTCCGCGATAATCCGCTGATCGGGGAACGTCATCTGACCCGCGATAAACATCACTGTGTTATCACTAAACACACCGATGCCTCCGGACTTATCACTCAGGCAAAATATGACTGGCGTTTTCTGTCTGTCTGCGAAATAACCGATACCAATGACAATATCAGCCAGGTACAGACTGATGCGCTGGGACGGGTGAACAGCAGCCGTTTTTACGGCACGGAAAATGGTCAGAAAACCGGCTACAGCCAGAAACCGCTGACACTGCCGGATTCAGTGCAGGACGCCACGGAGATGAAAAAACAACTGCCGGTTGCGCAGTGTTTTGTCTATGCCGCAGACAGCTGGATGCACAGCGGTACAGATAAACTGCCGCCGCATGTGCTGACCCTGACAACTAATCGCTATGATGACGAACCGGCGGATAAAAGCACACAGCAAATCCGTCAGCAGGTCACCTTCAGTGACGGTTTCGGGCGGATTTTACAGCAGTCAGCCCGTTTTGAGGACGGTGACGCATTCCACCGCAATAAAAACGGTTCACTGGCAGCCGGAAGCCGGAAAAGTGAGAAAGAAACAGCACGCTGGGCAGTGTCGGGCCGCACTGAGTATGATAACAAAGGACATGCCGTCCGGACGTATCAGCCATACTTTGTCAATGACTGGAGGTATGTCAGTGATGACAGTGCGCGGCAGGATCTGTACGCCGACACGCACTGTTATGACCCGCTCGGCCGTGAGCATCAGGTGATCACCGCAAAAGGTTATCAGCGGCGCACACTGTACACACCGTGGTTTGTGGTCAGTGAGGATGAAAACGATACAGCGGAGTAAGCTGTATCTGTGTACAACAAAAAATGCCGGTCATGATTTGACCGGCTCAATATACAAAAAACGGGAACCTGTTTTCACAGATTCCCGCAAAGTATGATGGTAATGGTTTAACCCGTGATTAACCGCCGATCATAGAAGTCATCCGTATCTGACGGCGATCGTTCAGTTCAAGGTTGGACATCACCGCCAGCTGCGGCAGACTGCGGCGCAGGAAGCGGGATAAGATCAGACGCAGTGAATGATTGACCAGCAATACTGTCGGTGCACCCATCGCTTCCTGGTGCTGTACCGCACTCATCGCCTGCATTTCGATATTCTGTGCCAGGTTCGGCTCCAGACCGCCGCCGCTTTTCGCGGCCTGCAACAGGATCTGCTCCAGCCCCGCATCCAGACCAATCACCTGAATTTCCCCTGATGCCCCGAACCACTGCTGGGTAATAGCGCGGCCCAGTGCTATCCGCACCTGCGACGTCAGAACATCGGTATCTTTCTGCTCGCCGTTCTCACCAACCTGCTCTGCCAGGGTTTCAATAATAGTGCGCATATCGCGGATCATGACATTTTCAGTCAGCAGATTTTGCAGCACGCGGTGGAAAACGGTCAGTGATAAAGTATCCGGGATCAGGTCATCCGCCAGCTTCGGTATCTCTTTCTTCACGCGGTCATACAGCATCTGTGCTTCCTGACGGCCGAACAGGTCGCTGGCGTATTCCAGCAGGATCTGATTAAAGTGTGTCGCCACCGCCGTACTGGCTGAAACCACGGTGTAACCCTGAATCTGTGCCTGCTCACGCAGATCATCATCAATCCACACTGCCGGTAAACCAAATGCCGGTTCCTGTGTGGCATCCCCTTCCAGAGAGCCCGCCGCATTGCCCGGGTCAATCGCCAGCCAGCGGCCCGGCTGAGCCTCGCCGCGCCCGACTTCCGCCCCTTTGATCAGGATCCGGTAAGCAGTCGGTGCCAGTTCGAGGTTGTCACAGATATGCACCACCGGCGGCAGATAGCCGACTTCCTGGGCAAATTTTTTGCGCAGCCCGCGGATCCGCCCGAGCAATTCGCCCTGCTGGTCATTATCCACCAGCGGAATCAGCCGGTAACCGACTTCCATCGCCAGCAAATCTTCCGCCACCACATCATCCCAGGTCGCTTCCGTGACTTTATTCGCCTCACGGAACTGCTGCTCCTGCACATTGTTATCCGTCTCTTTGACCGGCTCTTTGCTTTTCTTCACCAGATACCAGCCGAGAGATGCCAGCGCCACCGTGAACAGCAGGAACACAAAGTTCGGCATGCCAGGGATAAGCCCCAGCAGACCCAGAACCCCGGCACTCAGCCACATTACACGCGGGTTGTTGAACAGTTGGGTGATCATCTGCTCACCGGCATCTTCATCTGTTGCCACGCGGGTCACAATCACACCGGCTGCGGTTGAGATAATCAGTGCCGGGATCTGCGCCACCAGACCGTCACCGATGGTCAGCAGGGTATAGGTGCTGGCCGCATCGCCCAGCGGCATATGGTGCTGAGCCACGCCGACAATCAGGCCGCCGATCACGTTAATCACCATGATCATAATCCCGGCGATGGCATCACCACGGACAAACTTACTGGCCCCGTCCATAGAACCGTAGAAATCGGACTCCTGGGTTACTTCCGCACGGCGGCGTTTGGCTTCTTCATCATTGATGATCCCGGCGTTCAGATCCGCATCAATCGCCATCTGCTTGCCCGGCATACCATCGAGCACGAAGCGCGCACCGACTTCGGCGATACGTCCCGCACCTTTGGTGATAACCATAAAGTTGATTAACACCAGGATGATAAAGACCACAATCCCGATGGCAAAGTTACCGCCGACCAGGAAGTGCCCGAACGCCTCAACCACCCGGCCCGCAGCAGCAGGACCGGTGTGTCCGTCCATCAGGATGATACGGGTGGATGCCACGTTCAGTGACAGACGCAGTAAGGTGGAGAACAGCAGGATAGTCGGGAACGCGGCAAAATCGAGGGTACGCCGGGTAAACATCGCCACCAGCAGCACCATAATGGACAGCGCGATATTAAAGGTAAACAGCAAATCCAGCACAAATGCCGGCAGCGGCAGTACCATCATTGACAGGATCATCAGGATGAGGACCGGCCCGGCAAGTAGCTGCCATTGTGCTCCCTGCATCGTTTTCGGTAATCTCAAAAGTGCAGCCAGATTAGCCATTTCGGGTATTTTCTCCAACAAAATCAAGTGCCTTTGGCACCGGTAAATTCTTCGGTTTTTTCGGTTTCAGGCCGCCTTCACGACGCCAGCGGCGCAGCTGAAACACCCATGCCAGCACTTCCGCCACGGCGGAATACAGTGCCACCGGAATTGACTGCCCCACCTCGGCATGGCGGTAAAGTGCCCGCGCCAGCGGCGGTGCCTCCAGCAGCAGAATGCGGTTCTCCGCACCTATCTCTTTGATCCGCTGCGCCAGCACCCCGGCACCTTTGGCCAGCACTCTCGGCGCGGTCATTCTTTTCTCGTCATATTTCAGGGCAACGGCGTAGTGCGTCGGGTTGGTCACAATCACATCCGCCTGCGGTACATCCGCCATCATGCGGTTACGCGCCATCGCGCGCTGCTGCTGACGAATTTTGGCCTTTATCTGCGGGTCACCCTCCTGCTGCTTAAATTCATCCTTGATTTCCTGGCGGCTCATCCGCAGCTTTTTCAGGTGCGAACGGAACTGCCAGAACACATCAAACGCCACCATCGGGATCAGCATGAAGATGATAAGGTAACCGGCAAAAATCACTTTCTGCATCGCATTGGCCATTGCCGTTGACGGGGATTCCATCGCCAGATGCAGTAAGGACGGCCACGCCTGCCATAAAAAAATCCATGCGCCCAGGCCAATCAGCAGGGATTTAAGAATCGCCTTGAATAATTCGGCCAGCGCATTCATGGAAAAAATACGTTTAAAGCCCTTCAGCGGGCTCAGTTTTGTCAGGTCAAATTTGATGGATTTGGTGTTAAACGCCAGTCCGCCGACCAGTGCCGACGCAGAAATACCGACCAGCGCCAGCCCGCCGACAACCGGCAGCATCGCAAATAACGCTTCACCAATGACTTTTCCGAGAAAACGCAGCATCAGCCCCGGATTCTGCAGATAAAAGTTATCAAAGAGAAATCCCTGACGAAAAATATCACGCAGTTGTCCCGCCAGATGACCGCCGCTTAACCACAGCAGGCTGATACCGGCCAGCATCATCATCAGTGAGCTGAGTTCTTTGGAGCGGACAATTTGTCCGTCTTCTTTGGCTTTCTGTTTTTTATGGGGGGTGGGTTCTTCTGTTTTTTCCACATCACTTTCATCAGACACTCACACCTCCGCCGTCTGCCGGGATTTTGCTTATGGCTATAGCATGACAGAATGCGGCAAATTCAATGGTGGAAAATGACCGGTCTTAACGGTGTAATTCCCTGATTAAAGCAGGAGTGACGGAATTATCAGCAGAAAATCACTCAGTGACACCCGCAGGCAGTGGTCAGCAACGCAATATAGTCAAATTAAGCCGCTGAACCTGATGAAAGCCCGTATTTCGCACGGAGTGTTAAATTAGGAACAATTCCGATAGGCAGTTGTTACCGGTACTTTATAATTTGCCACTGTTTTATTCCACGATAATCACAAGGTACTCACTGATGAAAAAAACAATTTTAGCCTGCTCTCTGGGTTTAATGGCTCTGGCTCTGACTGCATGTTCCGGCGAAGAAAAATCAGCATCATCCGTTCCGGGTGCAACTGAAACCTGTAACAAATACTTTGCTGAAGTCGATGATTTAGTGAAGAAAGCAACTGAAAAAGCCGGTGACAACGAAGCAGCCAAAGCACAGTTAGAACCAATGCTGAAACAGTTTGACGAAGCGAAAAAACAAATCGCAACACTGCCGAAAGAGCAGCAGGACGCAGCATGCAAAGCAGGCAGCGACGCAATGGCTCAGATTAAGCAGGCAATGGGTATCTGATTTCCGTTGTGACAGACTGACCGTTCTGAACCGCGGCATCCCTGCTGCGGTTTTTTTATATCAGAAACCAAGCTCATCGAGCAGATCATCAACCTGTGACTGTGATGCCATCACATTGGTCCCTTTCGGATCAATCTGCGGTCCGTTTTTCAGACTGTCGACCGGATGTTTTGCACGGATTTCCGCAGGGGTGTTTTCCATCAGCAGAAACAGCAGCTGTTTCTCTGTTTCTTCCACCACTTCCATCATTTTTTTCACGACCTGACCGGTCAGATCCTGGAAATCCTGAGCCATCATAATTTCCAGTAACTCACTTTTGGTCACCGCACTGCCGTCAATCACCCGGCGGATAAACGCCATGGTGGATTCCTGCAGAGCCGGATCGACCTCTGCTGACGGACAGGATTGCCAGCGCGCCTGCAAATCCAGCGCGTCCTCGTGCATTTTTACCTGCAACGGCTTGATAGTGTCGATGCCGTTGAGTGTTTTTTCCGCCGCCTGTGCAGTCATCTGAGCGATGTAGCGCAGTCTGTCTTTTCCGTCCGGAATTGTCGCGACCGCCTGCTGCACGCCCTTTTCTAATCCCAGTTCACGCATGCTTTCTCTTAACATCCTCGTTAAAAAACCGACCCGGGTGATGATCTGTTTTAAATCATCATCACTGTTTTTGTTTCTGTCCGTTGATTTATTTTCCGTCATCCTGCTTTCCTTCTGCTGAAGCCCCTCAGTTCAGACCCATTTTTTCGAAGACTTTATTCAGTTTTTCCTCGAGGATCGCGGCAGTGAACGGCTTGACAACATAACCGCTGGCACCGGCCTGAGCGGCGGCAATAATATTTTCTTTTTTCGCTTCGGCGGTCACCATCATGACCGGGATATGTTTGAGTGCATCATCCGCGCGGATGGTTTTCAGCAGCTCCAGCCCGTCCATGTTCGGCATGTTCCAGTCCGCCACCACGAAATCAATCTGACCTGCACGGATTTTCTCCAGTGCATCCACACCGTCTTCCGCCTCTTCAATTTTGTTGTAGCCCAACTCTTTTAAGAGGTTACGCACGATACGGCGCATGGTGGAAAAATCATCAACTACCAGAAAATTCAAATCTTTAGCGGCCATAACCACTCCTGCAATAATACAATGAATAATTGCCGGTTCCGTCAGGCGGAAACGGCAGCAAGTCTGCCCAGCACACTGGGGGCAATTTTGACGAGATCCTGAATTTCATCGACCGCATTCAGTTCAATCGCCGCGCGCGGCATACCGAAGACCACGCAGCTGCGTTCATCCTGGGCATACGTGACCGCGCCTTTCTGCCGCAGATTCAGCATGCCGCGCGCACCGTCCATACCCATACCGGTCAGCAGGACCGCGATGCATTTGCGGGCGGCACATTCGGCCACTGAGTCAAACAGCACATCCACGGACGGACGGTGACGGTTCACCGGCGGTGTCTGCTGAAGCACCACCTGGTAACCCTGGCCTTTATCCGCGATCAGCATATGCGCATCGCCCGGGGCAATATAAGCATGCCCTTTGCGCAGCACATCGCCGTGTTCCGCCTCTTTTACCGTCAGCGCACAGAGCTTGTTCAGACGCTCGGCAAATGAGCGGGTGAAACCGGCCGGCATATGCTGGGTGATCACCACCGGCGGACACTCAGGCGGCAGCATCTCCAGGAACTGACGGATAGCTTCCGTTCCGCCGGTCGATGCGCCCACCGCAATCAGGCGGTTATGGCAGGCATACGATGACAGCGGTTTGCTGATAACCGCCGGTGCTGCCGTCACTTTTTCCTGGCGGCGGAAGCGGTTACCCTGCGTGATTTTTGACATCGCTGCGGCACGGATTTTTTCACCGATAAGGTCGCGGTAACTCATCATGGTTTCGCGGATCCCGATCTGCGGTTTGGTGACAAAATCCACCGCTCCGAGTTCCAGGGCTTTCAGCGTCACTTCCGAGCCTTTGGAGGTCAGTGTGGAGACCATCACCACCGGTACCGGGTGCAGACGCATCAGTTTTTCCAGAAAATCGATGCCGTCCATCCGCGGCATTTCCACATCCAGCGTTACCACATCCGGTTCATGCTGTTTAATCAGATCACGCGCAACATACGGATCCGGTGCCACGTCCACCACGGTCATATCCGGATGGCTGTTAATAATTTCACGCATTAACTGGCGCATCAGCGCCGAGTCATCAACGCAAAGTACTTTTATTTTTTTCATCACTTCTCCCGGCCGCCTGAATGCTGTACACGGTCTGTCCTCTGATGACATAACGCGAAGATAACTGTGATAAGTTCTCCGAGTGCCCGATAAACAGCAGCCCGTCAGGCTTCAGTAGCGGAACAAAACGTTCCAGTAGTTGTTTCTGCATATCCTTATCGAAATAAATCATGACATTACGACAAAATATGGCATCGAACTGCCCCTGAAACTGCCAGTCGTTGTCCGTCAGATTCAGATAACGGAAATCAATCATCCGGCCGAGCGCCGGTTTCACCCGGGCATAGCCTTCATATTCCCCGACCCCCTTCATAAAATGGCGCTGACGCTGAAGGGCGTTGAGGCTTTTCAGCTCTTCGATACGGTAGACGCCCTTACGGGCCTTCTCCAGAACTTCGGTATCGATATCACTGGCGATCACTTTGGCATTCATGGCGTTCGCACCGAGAACATCACTGAGTGTCATGGCGATCGAATACGGTTCTTCCCCTGTCGAGGCAGCCGCGCACCAGATAGTGATCGGCTGGTTACGGCGGGGACGGATAAAGTCAGTCAGTGTCTGAAAGTGATGCGGCTCCCGGAAAAATGCGGTCAGATTGGTGGTCATTGCGTTAATAAATGCCTGCCATTCCGGGTGCAGCGGCTCCCGTTCCAGCAAACGCAGGTACTCGGCGAATGTGCTCATATTGCAGTCTCTGAGCCGCTTTAACAGGCGGTTGTAGACCATATTCTTTTTATTCATGCTAAGGACGATGCCTGACTTTTTATGAATAAACCGGCACACCCGACCAAACTCATCATCTGTGAGTGGTTCTATCTGTGGCGCAAAAAGCATCGTACTTGTTGTCCTTTCGGTAAAAACGATTCACTGACAGTCTTCAGTACAAACCGATCAGTTACCCCCTGACACCGGCGTCTGCGATACGAACCGGTGTCAGGCGGTGATCAGGACTGTCAGCCGGCAAAGCCGGACTGAGTGCCCCTGTTATCCGGCAGCTCAAAGAAAGCGACCGTGTCGACCAGGTTATTCGCCTGATCTTCCAGTGCGGCTGTTGCACCTGTTGACTGCTCAACCAGTGCGGCGTTCTGCTGGGTCACCAGATCCATCTGGCTGACGGCGGTTGCCACCTGCTCGATACCACGGCTCTGCTCGTTGGAGGCAGACGCGATTTCGCTCATCAGTTCCGTCACCTGGTTCACCGCAGTGACCAGTTCTTCCATTGTTTTACCGGCGCTGTCCACCAGTTGCGTTCCCTGACCGACGCGGTCAACTGACTCATCAATCAGGGATTTAATCTCTTTCGCGGCATCCGCACTGCGCTGTGCCAGCGCACGCACCTCACCGGCGACCACGGAGAATCCGCGTCCCTGCTCACCGGCACGGGCGGCTTCCACGGCAGCGTTCAGTGCCAGGATATTGGTCTGGAAAGCAATACCGTCGATCACGCTGATAATGGCGCTGATTTTCTGCGAACTGTTGGCAATCGAGGTCATGGTTTCAATCACGCTGTCCGTGATCTGACCACCACGGCTGGCGGTTTTCGATGCCGTCACCGCAAGTTCACTGGCCTGACGGGCATTATCGGCGTTCTGTTTCACCGTTGCGGTCAGCTCTTCCATACTGGCAGCGGTTTCCTCCAGGGAGGCAGCCTGCTGCTCTGTCCGTGATGATAAATTATTATTGCCCAGGGCAATCTCGCGAATTCCGGTATACATCTGGTCTGTATTCAGGCGAACGTTTGAGACAGATTCTGCCAGCGATTCCTGCATCAGCTTAAGCTGACCGAATACCACACCGATTTCATCACGGGTGGTCACTTCTATTTTCTGGTTCAGTTTGCCCTGTGCGACCTGCATAAAGTGCTCGCTCATACTGGTGAGCGGATTAATCACTTTGTAACGCATCCAGAAATGAGCCAGACCGGAAATCAGCAGAATGGTGGCGGTAACGCCGAAGAACATAATCCACGCCATCCGGTTATAGAACGTACCGGACTCAATCGCACTGCGGCTCTCTTCATCCAGCAGCGCCAGATAATCATTCACCACCGCACCCATTCTGTCCTGATACATCTGGGTCGGGTGTTCCACATAGGCAGGGATATTGGCGTTATCAATGTAACCGCGCAGTTCTTTAATCACACCAAGGTAAGACTGATACTGTTCTTCAATACCGGCAAAATCCTCTTTTTCACTGAGAACCGGCTGGGATTTGAAATTGCTGTAATCTTCCGCCGCTTTATCCAGCAGCAAATCAAATGCTGCTTTGACCTGGCGGATATCGCTCTCTTCAGAGCCGACTTTAATATGAACAACAACCTGGGTAAGCAGGTTACGGGCCTGCATCAGATCTTCATAAGAAGACACCAGTAATGCCCGTTTTTTTGAGCCGAGATCGACCCGTTCCAGTGACGATAATTCAGATGAAACAATCCCCAGCGATAATCCGCTGGACACTATCTGCATGCCGCAAAAGAAAATAAGCAACAGATATAAACTGACAGAAATCCGTATTCTCTTACCAAACATAATGCTATCCCCACTGCGTCCGGCCGGGCTCACCTGCTTCGGTTGTTGTTATCGCTGTGATGCACAAAAGCGCCGTCAGGTTTCCCTGACAGCGCAAAGCACAGACGCGTCGTTAAAAAGTTTCCCAATTGTCATCATCTTGATGATTCTTCGATGATATTTTGCTGAGATCCGGGGTTTTCACGACATTGGAAATCGTTCTTGCCGCCGGTTCAGTGTGTTTATCGTCCCTGTGCTTCAAGGCCGGTAAGCGGAAAATGGCTATCAGCTGTGACAGTTTCGCCACCTGTTCTTCCAGCACATTTGCCGCCACCGCAGACTGCTCAACCAGTGAGGCGTTCTGCTGCGTCACTTTGTCCATTTCAGCAACTGCAATACTGACCTGTGAAATACCTTTGCTCTGCTCATCGGATGCCGTGGCAATGTGCGCCATGATGTCGGTGACACGGGTAACGGATTCCACGATTTTGGTCATGGTTTCGCCGGCATCTTCTGCCTGACGGGCACCGGTTCCGGTACGGGATACCGAGTCTTCGATGAGGATTTTGATCTCTTTTGCCGCATCCGCGCTGCGCTGCGCCAGGTTACGGACTTCATCCGCCACCACCGCGAAACCACGGCCGTGTTCACCGGCACGGGCAGCTTCAACTGCCGCGTTCAGGGCCAGAATATTGGTCTGGAACGCAATGCTGTCGATAACGGCAGTGATATCGGAAATTTTCTGTGAACTGTCAGCGATATTCAGCATGGTATTCACCACGTTGGACACCACTTTGCCGCCTTCACGGGCAATGTCAGAAGCCTGACCGGCAAATTCACTGGCCTGATGGGCGTATTCGGTGTTCTGTTTCACCGTTGCGGTCAGCTCTTCCATGCTGGCAGCAGTCTGTTCCAGACAGGCAACCTGCTCCTGGGTACGGGCAGACAGATCATTGTTACCGGCGGCGATTTCGCTGGTACCCTGATAGATATTTTCGCTGCCGTCGCGCACACCGCGCACCGTATTAATCAGCTCCTGCTGCATGTGCTGCACACCGCGGCCCAGATCAGCGATTTCATTTTTACCGTTCACCGCAACTGTCGGGGTCAGGTCACCGGCAGCAAAGATTTTGATGCGGTCTACCAGGCCATTGAGAGGGTGAATAATGCCGCGCTGTACATAGCGGTAACTGATAAGACTGATCAGCGCAAGGATAATAGCCAGGGCAATCAGCATATACAGGGATTCACTGAAGTTATCTTCCGCATTCTGTACTTCACCCCGGAACGCCGCAGAAATACTGTCGAAATACGAATTAAACTGCTCTTCGAACTTCATCTGATAACCGGATGTGGCATAGGTGTAGAACTGTTCCAGCTGATCTTCCCGGACATAGGACATCAGCCGGGTCAGTGCATTACGGTAGGTTTCATACGTGGAGAGCAGCTTTTCAAACTTCGCCTTGTCGTAACTGGTGCCTTCCATCATTTTCATGTAGCGGGCATACGCAGCGTCTGCATCCGCTAACTGACGGGTGGCCTGTTTGATCAGCTCATCCGGGGTGGCATCGTCTTTAAAGGTGTGCTCTCTGAGCAAAAAGCCGTTTGCCGCCCGGTTTAAATTGGCGCGGGCCTGGATCAGATTAACCCAGCTCTGGGTCAGAACCTGTCTCTGACTCTGGAGTGAATCCAAAAAGTGGATACTGTCGCGGTTTTCACCCAGTTTGCTGAACATCAGCCCGCTGGATGCCAGCTGCAACAGTACAAATATAAGAATAACGGATAAAAGCCCTGATACAATTTTAATTCTGCTATACATAATTTTCTACTGGCATAGTGTTATTGTATTTTTGATATCGGTCACACGACAAAAAACTTTAGTGATGGCTTAACCAAAACCATTTGGCTGAATTATCATTCAGCCATGCTGTCGATGAGTGCCATTTCCTCGCTGGAAAGCAGCTTTTCGATATCCACCAGGATCAGCATCCGGTCACCAATGGTGCCCAGGCCGGTCAGATACTTGGTTGATAAAGTGACCGCAAAATCCGGCGCCGGGGCAATCTGCTCATCTTTGAGCACCAGCACGTCAGACACGCCGTCCACCACAATCCCCACCACACGATCTTTCAGATTGACCACAATCACTACGGTGTTGTCGTTGTAAGTGACGTTCTGATGGGAGAACTTCACACGCAGATCGATAATCGGGATAATCACACCGCGTAAGTTAGTGACACCCTTGATAAAATCCGGGGTATTCGCAATGCGGGTGACCTGCTCATAACCACGGATTTCCTGTACTTTCAGGATCTCAATGCCGTACTCTTCTTCGCCCAGGGTAAAAATCAGGTACCCTTCGCCGTTTTTCTCTTCATCGAGTTTGTTTAAATCTTCATCCATCATCGACATGGTTATTTACCTTTGTTTATTGCATCACGACGTGTGACGTGTTCATTTTCTTTTTGCACAAAATTTCGTTGTTCATCCGCTGCAGTTCCGCCACATCAATAATCAGTGCGACAGAACCGTCACCCATAATAGTGGCGGCAGAGATCCCCGGAATTTTGCGGTAATTACTTTCAACATTTTTCACCACCACCTGCTGCTGTCCGATCAGTCTGTCAACCAGCAGGGCGTAACGGTTACCGGCGTTCTGAACAATCAGGGCGATACTTTTCGCCAGATCACGTTCCGCTTCTTCGATACCGAAGACCTGATGCATTTCCACCAGCGGCAGATATTCGCCGCGCACCAGCAGCATTTTTTCCTCACCGGCAAGGCGGTAAATGTCTTCCTGACGCGGCTGGAGTGTGCTGATAATGGCGCTGAGCGGCACAATAAAGACATCATCGGCCACTTTGACGGACATACCGTCGAGGATAGCCAGAGTCAGCGGCAGCAGGATGCGGGTCACGGTGCCGCGCCCTTCGGTGAAACCAATCTGAATACGGCCGCCCATGTCCTGAATGTTCCGTTTCACCACATCCATACCCACGCCGCGGCCGGACACATCGGTGATCACTTCGGCAGTGGAGAAACCCGGTGCCATAATCAGCATCGCGATTTCATCGTTGGTCATGTTGTCGTGCACATCCATGCCCTGCTGACGGGCCTTGGCCAGGATCCGCTCCCGGTTCAGACCGGCACCGTCATCCCGCACTTCAATGCAGATATTGCCGCTCTGATGTTCCGCCGCCAGGGTCAGAGTCCCGGCTTCCGGTTTGCCGTTTGCCGCGCGGACATCCGGTTTCTCAATACCGTGGTCAAGGCTGTTGCGCACCAGGTGAGTCAGCGGATCGATAATCCGCTCGATCAGGCTCTTATCGAGTTCGGTGGAGCTGCCCTCCACTTTCAGCTCGATTTTCTTATTCAGTTTTGAGGCGATATCGCGCACCATGCGCGGGAAGCGGCTGAAGACATAATCCATCGGCATCATGCGGATAGACATGACAGATTCCTGCAGCGCCCGCGAGTTGCGTTCCAGCTGAACAATCGAACTGAGCAGTTCCGCATATTCGGCCTGATCCACCTGCTGGCTGTGCTGAGTCAGCATTGACTGGATAATCACCAGCTCACCGACCAGGTTGATCAGTTGATCCACCTTTTCCACCGCCACACGGATGCTGCCGCTGTCACCTTTATTTTTTGCCGCCGCAGCCGGTGCTTTGCGCGCCGCCGGAGCAGATGACGATGCTGCTGCCGGTGCCGGTACAGCAACCGGTGCGCTGACGGTTTCTTCTTCCGGCTCTGCCGGAATATTGTCTGCGGCCAGCATGGCGGTTAATTCCGCTGCCGGTGTTTCCTCATACGCGATCTGAGAATCATCCACCACAAAGCAGAGCACGCCGCTGATGTCATCAATCGCGGTATTGGTGCCCAGCCAGACTTTCAGGGTATCGGTACCCTGTTCAGTTTTGTATACCGTGCCGAACAGCGACAGCTCATCGGCCAGCAGAGCGACTTCGCTCTCCTTTAACTTACTGAGCGTGAACGTGAAATGATGTGAAAAACCGGTTTCCGGTACTGTGCTGCTCTCTTCTGAGCCGGCAGTAATTTCTGCGGTTTCACTGACCGGTTCCGGCGCGGCGGTTTCCGTGACAACAGCGGCGTCCGCCACACTCTGCTCCACATGCCCCAGTACTTCACAGATGCGGTTAAAGCTTTCTTCATCCGGCAGTGTGTCGCTCTTATAGGCATCCAGCTGCGAGCCCATCACATCTTTGGTATCAAGGAAGACATCAATGATATCCGGCGTCAGCGTCAGCTCATCATGGCGGGCTTTATCAAGCAGGTTTTCCAGGGTGTGTGTGGTTTTCTGCAACAGCGTGAATCCGAATGTTGCCGCACCACCTTTAATGGAGTGCGCGCTGCGGAAGATAGCATTGAGCTGTTCACTGTCCGGATCCCGGGGATCAAGCTCCAGCAGGTGCTGTTCCATATCCCGGAGCAGCTCGTCGGCTTCATCGAAGAACGTTTGATAAAACTCGGTTATATCCATCGCGGTTATCCAATTTTTTTCTTGTGTTACGGCTGACAGGTACTGCCGGCAATCCGGCAGTACCTGTCCATCCTGTTTATTGTGTTGTATCTGCCGCCGCAGCGCTGTTCTGCGGCGGTGTCTGCTCCGGTGCCGCCGGTTCCGGCACTTTTTCCGGCGGGATCTCCGGCGGAGCCGTTGTCTCTGTATGCGGCGCCGGTAACTGCTTCAGCTGCTGTAAATCGGTAATGGGAACAGCCCCCTCATATTCATGGAGAATATTTGCCATCTCCGACTCATTCAGAACGATGATGCTGATACGGCGGTTCACCGGCGCAAGTCCGTCGTTTTTATCCAGATGGATAGAGGATGCCATCCCGACCACCCGCAGAATTTTGTTCTCGGCCATACCACCGCGCACCAGTTCACGGCGCGAGGCATTGGCGCGTTCGGCAGACAGTTCCCAGTTGCTGTAATTACCGCCGTTGGCATACGGCAGGTCATCCGTGTGACCGGAAATACTGATGCGGTTCGGCACGTCATTGAGGATCGGCGCGATAGCCCGCAGAATGTCCCGCATATACGGCTCAACATGAGTGGATCCGACCATAAACATCGGGCGGTTGGCACTGTCGACAATCTGGATCCGCAGCCCGTCATCTGTGGTATCAATCAGCAGATGCGGCTTCAGTTCATTCAGACGCGGGTCTTTGAGAATCGCCTGCTCCAGATCCTGTTTCAGTTTCTCAAAACGACCGGCTTCATCCTGCCCCTGCTCTTCCTGCATGCTGTCCGGGTCCGGCAGTGTGTCACCGTCTTTGTAAATGATGTCTTTGCCGCCGCCCGGAATCGGGTTAGTGGCATCCCCGGTTTTTGTTCCCGGGTTGATCGCTGTTTTCAGCGGCGTGCGGAAGTATTCCGCAATCTGAGTCAGCTCCTGCGGGCTGGAGATAGAAATCAGCCACATCACCAGGAAGAACGCCATCATGGCGGTCATAAAGTCAGCGTAAGCAATCTTCCATGACCCGCCGTGTCCGCCGCCGTGCCCGTGACCGCCCCGCTTTTTGACGCGGATAACATGCGTATTGCCCGGTTTCATCGTCGGTTTACTCCCCGTCCTGTGCTTCGGTACGGTGGCTGACTTTTACTTCACGGACTTTGTCTTCCAGCTCGGTAAAGGAAGGACGGTCGGCGCTGAACAGGACTTTACGGCCGAATTCAACCGCGATTTGCGGCGGATAACCCTGTAAGGATGAAAGGAAAGTGACTTTGATACATTCCAGCATTTTCAGCTGTTCACCACTGCGCAGACGAATCAGTGACGCCAGCGGTAAAATAAAGCCATACGCGACGAGAATACCGAGGAATGTCCCGACCATCGCATGCGCAATCAGCGCCCCCAGCTCACCGGCCGGACGGTCAGCAGAACCCAGCGCATTAACCACCCCGAGAACGGCGGCAACAATACCGAATGCCGGCATGGAATCCCCGACCATATTCAGGCCGGAAGCCGGCACTTCGCTCTCCTGACGGAAGGTTTCCAGTTCCTCATCCATCAGGGCTTCAATTTCGTGGCTTTGCAGGTTACTGGTGATCATCAGACGCAGATAATCCACCAGAAACATCAGTGCAGCCGGATCTTTGAGAATGCGCGGGTACTGGGAAAAAATATCGCTTTCCTGCGGATTTTCGATATCTTTTTCCAGGGCAAGCAGCCCCTGCTGGCGGGATTTATTGAGCAACTGGAACAACAGCGCCATCAGATCCATTGACATCGCTTTGTTGTAGGAGGAGCGCCGGAACAGACGCGGCAGTACTTTACCCAGGGCAACAATGGATTTTCCGCTGTTACCGACGACAAATGCACCAAAACCGGCACCTAAAATAATAACAAATTCAGCGGGTTGATAAAGTGCGCCCATATGGCCGCCAACCATCAGATAGCCGCCGATGACCGTGCCCGTAACAATGATGTATCCGATGAGTATTAACACACTATTCCCTTTAACTCAGTTAGGTATCGGATGGCAGTCAAAGGGAATTTTCAGGAAGGACAGGCAAAACGGATTTGCCTGTTTACCAAATCAATCCAGTCACATTACCGCTTTGGCAATGCCATCCTCTCGATATAGCGTAATATCGGCGGGAAGCGCGGAAAGTTTACGTTTTTTTATTGCCCGTGACGGCGGCTGGCACAAACTGCAGGTAAAACTGTTTTCAGGGATGTGCGCGTAGGTAACAAATGACCCGCTGCAGCAACTGCAGACCGAGCGCTGAAGCATCCCGCTCTCCACAAAACGCACCAGGGTCCAGGCGCGGGTCAGTGCCAGCAGCGGCTCTTCACCGGGCGCCGGAGGACACTGCTCCAGGTACAGCCGGTAAGCCTTTACTATCACATCAACACCGGTGCACTGTCCGCTGTTCATCAGAAACTCATAGGCGTTATAAAACATGGAGGCGTGAATATTTTGTTCCCACGTCATAAACCAGTCGGTGGAAAACGGCAGCATACCTTTCGGGGGCGGACATCCGCGCAGCTCTTTGTAGAGGCGGATCAGGCGTCCGCGGCTGATTTGCGTTTCGCTTTCCAACATCTGAAGACGAGCACCCAGAGAGATTAATTCCATCGCGAGACGGATATCCTGAGCCTCTTTGATGATACTTTTTTCGGCCATGATACTTATCTTTTTCTTGCGTGTGAGTCAGTGCCAGCCGCGCCGTGCGTTTGCAGCAGACGGGTTGACAGTAAAATTCCGGTATGAACCTGTTGTAATTCATCCACGCGGGAATCGCGTGTAAGTTTTTCAATGGTTTCGCTGCTTTCAAATCTGAACTGACAGATTAGCTGGTTGGTTTCCGCTAATTTGACCAATTGAGAGAGCGTAAGGTTTGCTAACGTAGTTGCCATTGCATCGTTAATGCCTAAGCGGAACATGGCAGAAGCTTTTTCCTGAGCAATAAGTTTTTGGGCTAACAGCAGGTATGAGAGGTTAATATCATAAATATGCTTCAGAAAATCAGTCGTCTGGCTCATTTTTTTTCCTTTCCGAATATCAGCAGCAACAAAGTACAGCAGAAACTATCTCCGGCGCTGTGTGATACCGGAGATCCTGTTTTACGTAATGTAATAAATACCGGAGAAGCTCATTCCATCGTTTACTGCCAATCCATATAAATATCCGGCATGCGTACGAAACACACAAAAGTAAACTTAAATTAAATACATATCAGGAATACCTGTAAACAATAAAGGTAACGATTAAAATCAGCACCAGCTTATTTAATGTCTGAATCATCTTATATCATTTATAGACGTTATTTATTATGCACCACAAAATTAACTATTCAAGCCACTGATGTTTGTTTTTGGCAGAGAAAGATAAACATCCCACCATGCATTAGTACAATTTTACTATTAATTATATTTTGTCTCACCATATCCCAAATACTCACCGTGCTTATCACTCCCATAAGTCAAATGTCAATAATCTTCAGGCGAATACGACTCAAAATGTGTGTGACTCAAGTCCATTGCACCAATCATATAATGTGACTGCCTATATTGATCCAGATCAATGAGCTTTATTGGGAAACTCTGCTTTACCCTATCTATCGAAGGTATACTTAGCAAAAATAGCGGTACAAAACTCTTATTTTTCACCTAAATGGTTATATAAAGTTCGATTTTGTTCATTTTCACCCGGTTTATGACCCTGCAATAACAATGTGAAATTGTGAGCATTACATAACATCCCCGCTGATCAATGTTTAGTTATTTTTAACAAAAAATAGCCATTCATGATGATAAATCATAAGATAACTTTATGTTATAGCCAAGGGGTTATTTGGAAGGAAGGTAACTGAAGATTAAATGAATTTAATTCATTGTTGTGGTTTTCAATTCAGGCTGTCTTTATTTCTTTTTAAAAATAATGGCTCTCTCTTTTTATATGCTCACTTATTTGTCTTTCCGGAGCTGATAAGGTTATGTATATACCTTCGGATGATACTTTTATAAACTCGCCGCCTCTTTGATAAACCGGTTACTGTTCTGAAAAACACACTGACATGCTTCTGTCACAGAAATGGCATCATACCATCACAATCCCGGCATTTTCCTATTAGCAAAGTCGTTAATTAAATGTAGCATTAAAAGATAGGATCGTGTCTGAAGTAATAACCTACAATATAGTAACATATAGTTACTATATACTTTTGTTTTTACAAATTAAAAGTGTATCGCAGTCATGTGACGATTCAGGGTAATTATTTCACGCTATTCAGTCCCGCAGAACAGTGCTCTTTATCCCGCAGCACTGAAAATCAGTAAGCAGATCAAAATTTGCGATCCTGCGCTTTTTATACCATCGCCTGATTAGCGATAAAATGTTATTAAATTGTGATTGTCATCACGGTTTATTGCTGATTTTCTGAAAAGTTTCTGAAATCCGGGCCGATATTTATGACAGACGTCACGCTCTCCACCCCGTAACCTCACTTTACTGCCACAAAAAATCTGCCGTAGTGTGACACTAATCCGGCACTTTCCATCAAGCGGATAGCTGAAGATTTAGTTCTTTATTCTTAAAATAAGCTAAAAATCCTCTGCCTCTTCCATCAAAAATTATCACTAAATATAAATATTCTGTTGATACACAGAATAAAGCCGGTGGAATAACCACCGGCACAAACCTTAAGACTTTATTAAAAAAAGATCGATAATTGCTGACCCATGCACAAAAAGGCATCAGACCGGCAGTTCAGAGGCAATCATCCAGTTGACCGCACTGACACTTCTCTCCAAACTGACCCGGCAAACAATGCCTTCTATCTCCTTCTGCTCTGCCGGTGTGGCACGTACTTCCGCACAAACCTCCAGTTTTCCGCCGGAAGTATCCGCACTGCTGAGAGAGTGCAGCCGGACATGTGAACCATTCAGCGCCTGAAGGATCACGGTTCTGACCAGAATTTCATCTTTTTCATGACAAACGGCACGAATTTTATAGTCCTGCACCAGATCCGTGGCGTGAATGACCGGACGGGCATTGATGCGCTGCGCAGCTTCCCGCAGCAAAATATTGGCACATAAGATAACCAGTGCCGCCGTCACTGCCGGGCCAAATTCCCCCAGTCCGCACAGCACACCTATGCCGGCTGAGCACCATAATGTCGCGGCGGTATTCAGTCCACGGATATTCATGCCTTCACGCATAATAACGCCGGCCCCGAGAAAACCGATGCCGGAAACCACCTGTGCAGCTATACGTCCCGGGCTGTCCGGTGATGTGGTCACCGAACTTAAGATAAATACAGCGGCACCTACTGCCACCAGAGCATTGGTGCGCAGACCTGCCATCCGCTGACGCCACTGGCGCTCCGCACCAATCAGGGCGCCAAGTGCCAGCGCCGCCAGTAAATTGAGTAAATAAGGAATTGCAAACATAGTAACCTCCACCCGAAAGACGCAATGGCGTCAGGTGTTAACAGCAGAAAAAGTAAAAATGACTGAAAATTCTGCTCAGTAACCAGGAGGAAAGAGTGCGTGAGAAACAATAAACATACTGCATACCTGTAGCAGTGATACGACCGGGAACCGGCGGATCATCTGTATCAATAAAAAAGTGCAGTACCGCAGGAAAGGTGCTGCCCGCCATTATCATTCCGGCAGACAGTTTCAGAAGAGAAAGGTGTGCCGGATCAGTTAATTGAGTTATAACTGTGACTGTCCAAATCCGGGTCCTCTGTTCAGAAAAGATGCGCGGAGTATAGGATGTCCGCGAAAATATGTAAAGTCAGAAATTATTTTTCGGCGTGATGAATACACCATCCCCGCCCTCTTTTTCATTAAAAAACCAAATTCCCTCCGGATATTCCGGTAACGCCACCAGATACATCACACCTTCACTGAACGGTTCGATCAGCAATATCCGGCCTTCACGCGGCTCATCCGCATCGGTTTTGACATAAACTGTGTCGTCAATCTGCATCATCCGGCTCCCGGTCGTCACGATAGTGTGATTAGCATAAAAATTAAGTATAAAAAAAGCCCGCCACTTACGCGGCAGGCTTGGAATTCGGTTTGGCTATATCTTACAGCGGAGTTACGTTAGCTGCAGCCGGGCCTTTAGCACCATTCTCGATGGTGAATTCTACTTGTTGGCCTTCGCCCAGGGTTTTGAAACCTGCGCCCTGAATGGCAGAGAAGTGAACGAAAACATCTTTGCTGCCATCAGCTGGAGTGATGAAACCAAAGCCTTTAGATTCGTTGAACCACTTAACTTGACCTTTCATTTTGTCAGACATGTGACTTTCCTATATATAAATAAATGCATTGCCATTTTGGCAGGTACTGGCCGGAAGCAAAAACTAAATGGAGGCACACAGCATATGAAACGGTCAAAGGCTATCCTGGATAACACTCAACTTAAACGCTCAAACTCAGTTGTCATACATAAAGCTGCTCTTTTTAGGGCCGCAAGCATTAACTCATGAGTGGGGATGAATAGCAACTGATTTATTGCCGTGAATTTTAAAAAAAGTGAAAGAGCTCATATTTATTAACTTTTGTTTGGTTAATTGTCTGCGATTTCAGCGTATTGAACTGACAATCAGGCCAGACTTAAGCCAAATAAGACTATTCTTAATAATCCCCGCATCATAACAGTTATCCCTCACAAAGCCCGTAACTGTTCTGCGCGGTTGTGTACCGGATATGTTAATATAATGTATCAGAATAGTCAGCAGACCTGCGGAGGTCATTCATATGGATGTCGTCAGAACACTTATTACCGGCGCTCTTGATAATATCAACCAGCGTGAGAAACGGGACGGAAAACCCCGTTTCAGCAGTCATTTTATCCGCACCTATCCTTATTTATGTCTGGCGATGGTGGTGTCCTATCTTGTTCTGGGTGTTCTTATTTATTATGCACCCTACTTCGGCTTTTACTGGCTGCTCGGTTTCAGTGCTCTGTTCCTGGTAATGGCTGCGGTTCTGCTGTTTGAGGTCAGACCGGTTTACCGCTTTACGGATATCGGCGTGCTGGATCTGCGGGTGTGCTACAACGGCGAATGGTTTGTCAGTGAAGTTGTGCCCCCGGAAACCCTGGCGGCATTGCTTGACCACCCGCAGGTCAGTGATTCACTGAAGCAGGAGATCCGCCATATGACAGAAACAAAAGGTACTGTGTCATTTTATGATCTGCATCTGATGGCGTACCCGGAAGCGCATCCGGAAAAACCGCGCTCTCACTGGATGAAAGGTGCGGCTTAAGCCACTGTTTATGCCTGTTTTTCACTCACCCGGGTTACTTGCTGAGCAAACAGAATAAAATTGCCTTTTTCCCGTTGACACGACCGGGACACCCCGTTAATATGCGCCTCGTTCCCAAGGGAACACGCTTCCTCCATAGTTCAGTCGGTAGAACGGCGGACTGTTAATCCGTATGTCGCTGGTTCAAGTCCAGCTGGAGGAGCCATATTTAAGAGCCCGCTCACTGAGCGGGCTTTTTCGTTTTTGTCCCTGCTTATCCGCAATTGCTCAAGCCTTAGCCACTCAGTCATTTTTTTGCATTTTGCCCTTTACAAGCTGCCGCAGGATAGCTATGATTCACCCCGTTCTCACGAGAACGCGATTCCTCCATAGTTCAGTCGGTAGAACGGCGGACTGTTAATCCGTATGTCGCTGGTTCAAGTCCAGCTGGAGGAGCCAAATTTAAAAGCCTGCTCACTGAGCAGGCTTTTTTCATTTCTGCTGTTCTTCTTTTTCCGCACGGCTTCTGATGAATTCCCTGAGGGTGAAAATCCGGATTTATACCTGTTAACCCCGTGATTTTGATGATTATTCCGCCGGAATGCTCATAAGTACGGCAAACAGATCACAATCTCTGATTTTCGCTTTGACAATCCGTTCTGACCACATTACTATGCACCCCGTTCTCACAGAGAACACGCTTCCTCCATAGTTCAGTCGGTAGAACGGCGGACTGTTAATCCGTATGTCGCTGGTTCAAGTCCAGCTGGAGGAGCCATATTTAAGAGCCCGCTCACTGAGCGGGCTTTTTCGTTTATGCCATCCGGTAATTTCTGTCTGCCTGTTTTTATTTTTCATGACTGACTGATTTACAGGCAGAAATTATGCTTTTTGCTGTTATTTCCTGCAAAGTGATCACAAACAAAGCAAACGATTCAAAAAGTCATTTTTCATTTTGACAAACCGGCCCCGCCGCACTACTATGCACCCCGCGTTGAAGATGTTCCTCCATAGTTCAGTCGGTAGAACGGCGGACTGTTAATCCGTATGTCGCTGGTTCGAGTCCAGCTGGAGGAGCCAACGTTTACCTCTCCTGTTTATTTCTCTGTTTTATCCTCAGTATCCCGTATCAGACCCGGAACATATAATGCGTGCCGTCCGGTAGTTCAACATCAATATTCAGTTTTCCGCCGATGGCATCCACATAGCGTCTCAGCGTGGATAACTTGACATCACGCCCCCGTTTTTCCATCCCGGCGACTGTCGGCTGTTTTATTCCCAATGCCTGCGCCATTTCCACCTGTGTTTTCTTCACTTTCTCCCGCAACTCCGCCAGATGGATATTCAGCAGGATCTCATCTGCCTGAACCCGTGCAGCCGCTGCGACTTCCGGCTTTTCCTCAGTCAGCAGTTGTCTGAGTGACTTTCCCATTGTTAACTCCTGTTTTTGCAAACCACGCTGCAAAATTATCTGTTGTGACTATCTTCCGCACGTTATGTCCCTCCAATATAGATCAGATGCTATATAGGTGCAAAGCAATAAGCACCACAGAGCGCAAATTAACATGGTATTTACCGGCGAATCGTTCTATCATTCTTTTCCGGCTTATGGCACCCGCCATCAGGTTATCCTTTACTTATTTCGGAGCCGGTTCAATGACTCATCCTGTTACTTCCCTGAAAATCCGCCGCCCTGACGACTGGCATATCCATTTCCGTGATGGTGCGATGCTCGGTACTGTTGTGCCTTTCACCAGTGAATTTTTCGGGCGCGCCATTGTGATGCCGAACCTGGTTCCGCCGGTCACCACAACCGATGCCGCCATTGCGTACCGTGACCGTATTCTGGCCGCCGTACCGCAGGGGCACAGTTTCACCCCGCTGATGACCTGCTATCTGACCGATGACGCAGACCCGGCTGAGATTGAACGCGGTTTCCGCGAAGGTGTGTTTACCGCCTGTAAGCTGTATCCGGCGAATGCGACCACCAACTCCGCACACGGCGTGTCAGATATCCGCAATATTTATCCGGTGCTGGAGATGATGTCCCGCAATGGTATGCCGCTGCTGGTACACGGTGAAGTGACACACGCCGATATTGATATTTTCGATCGCGAAGCCCGTTTTATTGATGATGTGATGATCCCGCTGCGCCGTGATTTCCCGGCGCTGAAAGTGGTGTTCGAGCATATCACCACCAAAGAAGCTGCTCAGTATGTGCTGGACGGGGATGATAATGTCGCCGCCACACTGACACCGCAGCATCTGATGTTTAACCGCAACCATATGCTGGTCGGCGGTGTGCGTCCGCATCTGTTCTGCCTGCCGATCCTGAAGCGTAATGTGCATCAGGAAGCACTGCGTCAGGCAGTGGCCGGCGGCTGCAAACGGTTCTTCCTCGGTACGGACAGCGCCCCGCATGCCCGTCACCGCAAAGAGTCCTCCTGCGGCTGTGCCGGGGTGTTCAATGCCCCGACCGCGCTGGCCGCATATGCCACGGTATTCGAGGAGCTGAACGCGCTGGAGCACTTTGAAGCATTCTGTTCACTGAACGGCCCGGCGTTTTATGGTCTGCCGGTCAATGACGGCTTTATCGAATTAACCCGTCAGGAAGTCATCACCCCGGAAACCATTAACGGTGCAGAGGATGTTTTAGTGCCTTTCCTGGCCGGAACCGATGCCCGCTGGGATGTTAAAATCTGTCGTTAAGCAAAATAAACCAGGTATAAACACTCAGACCTTTAGTGCAATAAGGTAAAACCATCTTATTGCACTACTATTATGTTCAGAGAAGGCGTTTTTGCCGTTTTTTGCATAATAAAAGTCTGATCCCCCCTTTTTACTTTGCGAAAAGACCTTATACTGATATCACCCGTTGTTAACGGGACGTTAGCTCTTAGTCAGAGATACTTAACCATCTTGCCGTATGATTAGGAGGTTCCATGAACGATAAAAAAACCGTGATCCAGACTCATCCGGTTATCGGATGGGATATCAGTACCGTCGACAGTTACGACGCCATGATGCTGCGCCTGCATTATCTGCAGGATCAGTCCCAGTCTCCCGAACATGCAGAAGTGGATAAAACTATGTGGCTGACGACTGATGTCGCCCGCCAGTTGATTGACATACTTCAGGCCGGTATCGATAAAATTGAGTCCGGCGAATATTATAATCAGTCAGATAATATCAGACACTGACACGCAAAGACTGCACAAGAGGGACACCATTTGGTGTCCTTTGTGTTTTCTGCGGCAAAAAAAAAGACCACCCGGAGGTGGTCAGAGGTATTGCATTACGACTTATTATAATTGTTGGATGATGGGTTGAGGCAGACAGTGTTATCAGGCTGCGGAAATCCGTTCCACTTTCGCCGGCAATCCCTGCCGCACAGACGCTCCGGTTACCCAGTCCAGCCAGGTGTTAGCCACCTTGCGGGTCGGGTCAGCGAAGCCGAGGTCGTTGATATTAATGCCGGACGCGATGCGTTTATCCATCGCCAGCGCTTCGCCGTCAAGATAGTGCTGACGTGCGCCCATTTCGTGATGTCCGTAACCGTGTTCAATCGCCACCACACCCGGCATCACACCGGTCAGCAGGCTGATCTGCGCTTCGACACTGCCGCCCGGCGTGGTGATACGCACCAGATCCCCGTGCTGCACGCCGAACTTCTCGCCGTCCGCCGGGTTGATCGCCACCAGGTTTGACGGTTTCACATGGTGCAGGCGCTCAATCATGGTGGTTGAACTACTCATCACATGGGATTTAAAGGACATCAGTTTCAGCGGCCAGCTTTCCGCCGGATAGACGCGGTCAATATCGCTGCCGTCCGACAGACGCGGCGGATAATAGGCCGGACACCCGCTGAAACGCTCGCCGGTGATGGCATGGCGGTTCTGCGCCACTTCCGCGTTCCAGATCTGCAGCGGCTGTTTCCACTGCGGCCCGGTTTTCTCCCCGTCCCAGCCTTTTTCATACGGCGCAAAACGGCCGCCGCGGCTGAAGAGATAAGCAACACGGCTGATTTCTTCTGCTTTCAGCACCTGCTGCATAACAGGCATGATGCGATCCACCCCGGACAGACGGATATCCGCCTCTTTGGCTTCCGGCCCCGGTTTTTCGCCCATAAAGGCGGTATTGGCCGCCACACGCAGATAGTAATCCTCCGCCGTGTTCAGCGGATAAGTGTTGCCGTCATTGTCCGCGATAGCATTATCACCGAATCCCGGCAGGTTCAGGGCTTTCGCCACCGCAATACAGAAGGATTCCATCGCTACCGGCTGACCATCCGCCGTTTTTGCCACACGCGGCGCAACAACCGGCCAGCGGGCGGTGGTGGCTTTGGTCTGTACACCGGACCACGGCGCACTGAATCCCCAGCTTTCAAAGTTGTGGGTATCCGGCACAATGTAATCCGCCAGCGCGGTGGTTTCATTCATAAAGGCATCGATACCGATAATCAGCGGCAGATGCGCCGGGTCTTTCAGCTTCTCTTCCATCACCTGACGGATCCCCGCAATGCCGTACAGCGGGTTGGTCATATTGGTGATCCAGGCCTTCAGTTTGTGCGGATACCCTTCCAGTGCAGAGCCGAGCTGCTCGGTCAGCTGACCGGCTGCCAGCGGATACCACGGTGCTTTGGCCGGATACGGGTTCTGACCGGCGGAAACCTTGTTTTTGTATTCATCGGATTTTTCATAGACCGACTTGCTGCGCGCCAGGTTCATGCCTTTCGGCTTCACTTTGCCCGGGAAGCTGTCCATTTTGTAGCACGGCCCGTCATTGGCACCGTTAAACTTGCCGCCGCCGACAGACACACCGCCTTTCAGGTTCATGTTACCGATCAGCGCATTCAGCATGATCACCGCCCAGGCGTTATAGAATCCGTTACCGGACATCATCCCGCCGTGCGAAATGACCGCCGCCTGACGGCCGTATGAGGTTAGTGTTTTCGCCAGTGCGGCAATCGTTTCTTCCGGCACACCACAGCGGGCGCTGTATTCTGCCGGGGTAAAACGTTGTGCGGATTCTTTCAGCAGCAGGAAACTGCTCTTCAGATTCACCGTGGTGCCGTCTGCCAGCGTGACCGGCTGGCTGACTTCAAGTACCGCACGGTCACAATTGTCCGCCGGAACCAGCTCACCCTGCTCTGTCAGTACCATATACACCGGCTCTTCGGATGTTTGTCCGCTCAGGGCTTCGGCTGTCAGATGCTGACCGGCCAGCGGATGCGCATCATCGGTGATGACAAGATGAGTCGCGTTTGTCCAGCTGCTCTCACCGACACGCTTCATGGAGGCTTCCCCCGGAACGGCGAGATACTCCGCGTTATAGCGGTTATTCTCAATCATCCAGCGGATCATACCCATGACCAGCGCGGAATCGGTGCCCGGTGTGATTGGGATCCAGTGTCCGTGGTCATTGGCAAGCGTGGTGGTCAGCGGCAGTGCCGGTGAAACCACCGCATAGTTAAAGTTGTCACGTATCCGTGCATTAGCCAGCTGACGCCCCTGGCGTTTGAACGGGTTACCAGACTGCGCCGGAGAGGTGCCGAGGAACAGGGCAAACTTCACATAATCCCAGTCCGGTTTGACGTGGGCGTTTTTGTCCAGGTCGTTCATCAGCGCACCGGAGCCGGCGCGATAGGCCAGTCCGCAATAAGCGCCGTGTGCGCCGAAGTTTTTGCTGCCGAAGGCGTTCTGGGCAAAACGGCGGATAAAGGTATCGCGCCCGTCATCCCCGGCGTTGGTCACCAGTAACTGGTTTGCCACCGGGCCGAGTGCAGGCTGTGCCGGGTCAATCAGCGTATCGAGGTCACGGATAGCACGCAGCCCGTCCACATGACCTTCGCCGAACAGATCACCGCCTTCCGTCACTTCTTTTATCAGCTGTTCAAAGCTGATGCGCTGCCATTTACCTTCGCCGCGTTTACCAACGCGCTTCATCGGTTCGAGGATACGCAGCGGGCTGTGCAGCCCTTCCATCAGTGTCGCACCACGGGCACAGGCGGTGGAACGTCCTTCCAGGCCGCTTTCGCCGCCCATGTTTTTCAGGGCTTCCGCCAGTGGCGTGTTATAGGCGATGTGGTGGTCGTGAGAGAGCGGATGATACGGGTTACCGGCAATGCGGATCACCTGATTGGTTTCGCGGTCAACACGGGCACGGATCCCGCACTGCGTCCAGCAGCCGAAGCACTGGGTCATCGATACCGCCTGTGCGTTTTCCGCCTGCCAGCCTTTCAGGGCATTCCCTTCCGGGATCAGCGAGTTACCGTTAATGCGGTGCAGAGTCACTTTACCGGAAGTACCGTTCATCAGCCCGTCGACGGCGCGTTTCGCCACATCGCGGTAACTGTAACCGAACGCTGCCAGTCCGCCGATCGCCAAACCTGCTTTTAACCACTGACGTCTTGTTGACTTAGCCATGTTGTACACCCCCGTCCTGCGCGACTTTCTGTTGATTCTGTACTTTGTTATTAACCCAGCGGATACCTTCACGGAATATAATCACCAGAGCTATCCATAAACCGATCGTGCCGATAATGGCCTGAATACCATCCGTGCCCATCGGCAGGCTGTACGGATTGTGCATGACATTGTATTTCGGCAGCGTCTGTACCTGCATCAGCAGCAGCCAGCGCAGCGACCAGGTCAGGAACAGTGTCAGCAGCGCATGAACGGTGATATACGCGACTGAGCCACGGTGGGTCAGCAGACGGACCGCCAGCACCATCAGCGCAATCCACAGAACGATTTCCCCCATCGCCAGTGTCCACCCGGTTGTGCCGAAACGGAGCTGGGCGCGGATAGCGGCACCGGAAATGGTGTCACCGGCGATCCAGAATCCCATACACACCGCCAGCAGCAGTAACGAAACCACCTGCAGACGCGCCAGTTGCGCCTGATACTGCGGCTCACGGCGGGCACCCAGCATCATCAGGGCAGGCAGTGCCTGTAATGCACTGAAGAAGAGCAGCACCGGGATCCAGTAACTGAACCAGATCGGATGCGCACGCACCACTGAAACCTCACGGCCGGTATACAGCAGCAGGCCGATGGCGAATGCGGCACTGCCGAGTGCCACCCAGCGGGTCAGTTTAAATTGCTTATGCCAGATTTTGTCCGCCACCAGCGCCAGGAAATAGAGACCGATACAGCCGGTAAACGCCGGCAGGAACAGAGCGCCCCACGGCATCCACGACCACGGCGTCGGATAAGCATAGAAATGCCAGACACGGGCGGTCTGATGCAGATCCGCTGTCAGTGCCATCGGCGCGGCGATCCCGAGGGTGATGCTGATAAAGACCGCGAGCATCTCAAGGCGGGCATCCCGTTTGTCTCCCCGCCAGCGCTGCCAGCAGGCATACAGGGCGGCACAGGCGGCGATCCCTATCATAAAGAAGTATTGCACCGCCCACGGCAGCCAGGTGATTTCCTGCGGCCGGGCCAGCACTTCCTGAATTAACATCGCTTGTTCAGTCATCAGTGGATCTCCTGCCATAATGCGGGCTGTCCGCGGTTTTCCAGCGGATGAACGAAAGCCTCATCCAGTCCCAGATAGAACACCTGCGGCAGTGTGCCGTTTTCCGGTTTCAGCACTTTAATCGCAGCTTCATGCTCTCTGAGCATTTTGCTGATGGTGCCGGACGGATCTTTCAGGTCACCGATAATACGTGCGCCGCCGACACAGGATTCCACACAGGCCGGTAACAGCCCCGCTTCCAGACGGTGGGCGCAGAAGGTGCACTTATCTGCGGTCTGTGTGCTGTGGTTAATAAAGCGGGCATCGTACGGACAGGCCTGCACACAATAGGCGCAGCCGACACAGCGGGTGTTATCCACCACCACAATGCCGTCTTCGCGCTGGAAAGTGGCCTGCACCGGACATACCGGCACACACGGCGGGTTATCACAATGGTTGCACAGACGCGGCAGAAGCACGTTGGTGGTCGCCTCTTCATTGCGGATCTGAATCTGATACTGGCTGACACTGGTGCGGAACTGCCCCTGCGGGCTCTGGTTTTCAACTGAACAGCTGACGGTACAGGACTGACAGCCGACACAGCGGCGTAAATCAATCAGCATACCGTAGCGCTTTGACGGGTCGCCTTCACGGCGGGTCGGCGAAAAATGCAGACCTGCCTCCGCCATCGGAACCAGGGCCGTACCTGCTGTCAGGACGCCCAGGTTTTGCAGAAATTTTCGTTTGCCAAGATCCATACTGCTCTCCGGTGTATTTGGAACTTCATTGCTCGTCGTATTCAAACTCAACCAAAAAGGAATAAACATGTTGTTGAGTAAAGGGATATGTCATTATGGGGATTGTAAAAATTGCCGGAGACTCCCCCTATTGTGGTTAACCACATAACGGGGAATACATTGATCTAAAACAACAGATTTTTCTCTGAAAACAGACACAGGACGCACTGCCCGGGGACACATGCAGATGGCCGCACGCACAGGTTTGCTGACCGCACTGTTATTTTTCACCTCTTTTTCATTTGCCGCACAGTGGACCATCGGTGTGCTGGCACTGCGGGGGGATGCGCCGACGCGTCATTACTGGGAGCCGCTGACAGAGCAGCTCAACCGCGCCCTGCCCGGCGAACACTTCACCCTGCTGCCGCTGACACTGGATCAGATGCGGGAAGCGCTGCACAATAACGAGATTCAGTTTGTCCTCACCAATCCGGCACAGTTTATCCAGCTGGACAGCAACTTTCCCCTGCGCTGGCTGGTCTCCCTGCGTTCGGCTTATGAGCCGGATAACGCCACCCGTAATGTGATCGGCAGTGTGCTGCTGGTGCGCAAAGAGAGCCCTTATCAGACTCCGGCGGATCTGACCGGTAAAAAAGTCGGGGCAGTCGCGCCGGATGCCTTCGGCGGCTATTTATTAGGCTATAAAGCCTTGCGTGATGCGGGTATCGACCCGCCGCGTGATTACCATCTTCAGTTCTCCGGCTTTCCGGCTGATGCCCTGCTTTATCTGCTGCGGGATAAGGCGATTTCCGGTGCGATTGTCCCGGCCTGCCTGATTGAATCCATGGATAAAGAGGGACTCATTCACCAGGATGATTTCCGGCCGCTTCTCGGACGGGACAGCACCATTCCCTGCTGGACCAGCAGCGAGCTATACCCGAACTGGTCATTTGCGGCGGGCAGCGGTGTACCGGACGAACTGGCGGATGAAGTCACCCGGGTGCTGCTTAACAGCCACGGCGAAAAAACCATGCGCTGGGGTGCGCCGTCATCCACCCGCCAGGTGGAAAATCTGCTGAGAGAAGTCAATCAGCACCCGCAGCAGCGGCAGTTCTGGCAGGAGATTATCAGCTGGAGCCGGAAAAACAGCTGGCTGTTGGGCTCGGTTGCCCTGGTTTTTCTGCTTCTCGGTATCAATCATGTGTGGATTGCTTTCCGGGTGCGCCGCCGCACCCGCCAGCTGGAAGCCGCCCATTCACAGTTACAGCGCCAGCAGCAGGATCTGGAAAAAGCCCAGCAGCTCAGTGTGCTCGGGGAGATGGCCTCCGGTTTTGCGCATGAGCTGAATCAGCCGCTGTCCGCTATCCGCCATTACGCCCAGGGCTCGCAAATCCGGCTGGAGCGCGAAGATCCCGCACACCCGCTGCTGCCGGTCATGTCGCAAATTGACAGCCAGGCCGAACGCGGTGCCAGTATTATCCGCAACCTGCGGCTGTGGGCGGGAAACAGCCCGTCCTCCCCGGAAGGTGCGCCTGTGCCGCAGAATGTGGCGGTGGTGCCGGATCTGGTCTGGAAACTGCTGCGGGTTACGGAACGATATCCTTCTGCGGTTTTATATAACACCGTTGCTCACGATGCCGTATTACACTTACCGCCGGCACTGCTGGATCAGGTGCTTTCCAACCTGTTCAGTAACAGTTTGCAGGCCGGGGCGGACTGCATCCTTGTGATGCATCACCACACCCCCGGCGGACAGATTCTGGTGGTGCAGGATAACGGCGGCGGGATGGATGAAACGCAGCTGACACAACCTTTTGCCCCGTTCCGCTCCACCAGGCCCGAAGGACTCGGGCTCGGGCTGGTGATCTGCCAGCGCCTGATGCGCAGCCAGGGTGGTGATATTCATATGGAAAATTGTTCCGGCCCGGACGAACAGCCCGGCTTATGTGTTACCCTTATCTTCAGTGAACCGACAAAGGAATCCCCATGCCCGTGATCCACCTGGTTGATGATGATGTTGCTGTGACACAGGCGTGTCAGTTTTTGCTGGAGAGCCTCGGTTATGAGGTGTGTGTCTGGAATGACAGCCGGGCATTTGTTGCACAGGCGCCGCTGCACACTTACGGTATTGTGTTACTGGATATGCGCATGCCGCATTTTGACGGCTGCCGTGTGCATCAGATCCTTCAGGAGCAGCACAGCACACTGGCAGTGATATTCCTGACCGGCCACGGTGACCTGCCGATGGCGGTTGAGCAGATGAAACTCGGTGCGGTGGATTTTCTGCAGAAACCGGTGGCCACACAACCGTTGCAGGCAGCACTGACCCGCGCCGCCGCGGTAACCGGCAAAGCCGTGGCCTGTGCCCGAATCCGTGACCGTTTTCAGACTCTGACGCCGAAAGAGCGTCAGATCGCCGGTTTTGTCGCACAGGGGCTGATGAACCGGGAAATCGCTGATATTGCCCATGTTGCGGTAAGAACCGTCGAAGTGCACCGCGCCAAAGTGATGGAAAAAATGGCGGCGGGCAGCCTCGCGGAGCTGGTCACGCAGCTCAACAGCATTACGGACGCTGAAAACAGCACCGCAGAGCACTAACATCTGCAACCGATACCACGTATAATTTAGTGTTATATCATTTACATGAACCCGCATCTGCTGATGCTTTAAACAATAACGATGTCTGACTATGATTACAGCTCCTGAATTTCAACGCTCGTTTCTGCATCCCCGCTACTGGCTGACCTGGCTTGGCCTGGGTGTACTGTATGTGCTGGTGTTGCTGCCGTATCCGGTGATTTACCGGCTGGGCACCCGTCTGGGTCGTCTGTCCATGCGTTTTCTCAAACGCCGCGCGGAGATTGCTGACCGCAATCTGCAGTTGTGCTTTCCGGATATGCCGGAAGAAAAGCGCAAAGCGATGGTGGTGGCAAATTTTGAATCCGTCGGCATGGGGCTGTTTGAAACCGGCATGGCCTGGTTCTGGCCGGACTGGCGGGTAAAACGCTGGTTTAAGGTGGAAGGCCGCGAACATATTCAGAAAGTACAGGCATCCGGACAAGGTATTATCGTGATAGGCATCCATTTCCTGACCCTGGAACTGGGCGCACGGATTTTCGGTATGCTCAATCCAGGCATCGGGGTTTACCGTCCGAACGATAACCCGGTGATGGACTGGATGCAGACCACCGGTCGTTTGCGATCCAACAAATCCATGCTCGACCGCAAGGATGTCAAAGGGATGATCCGCGCCCTGCGTGACGGACAGATTTTGTGGTATGCACCGGATCACGATTACGGCCCGCGCAAAAGTGTGTTCGCACCGCTGTTTGCCGTGGAGAAAGCCGCCACCACCACCGGTACGTCTATTCTGGTCAAAGCCGGTCGTGCAGCACTGATCCCGTTCACACCGCGCCGTCTGCCGGACGGAAAAGGCTATGAACTGCTGATCCAGCCCCCTGCGGACGGTTTTCCGGAAGATGATGATGTGGCTGCCGCAACCTTTATGAACCATGTTGTGGAAAAAGAAATTTTACGCGCCCCGGAACAATATATGTGGCTGCATCGGCGCTTCAAAACACGGCCGGAAGGTGAACCGTCCCTCTATCATGACCGGGACAAAGTCCATTAAAAAAGGAATTAAATTACTACCCTGATGCAGAACAAAGCCCCCAACCGTAACTGGAAACGAAATCTTTATGTTGTGTGGTTCGGCTGTTTTCTGACCGGCGCCGCCTTCAGCCTGATCATGCCCTTTCTGCCGCTCTATGTGGAAGAGCTCGGGGTGACAGACCATGAGGAACTCAATCTGTGGACGGGGGCGGCATTCAGTATTACCTTCCTGTTTTCCGCCATCGCTGCCCCTTTCTGGGGCAAACTCTCTGACCGCAAAGGCCGTAAGCTGATGCTGCTGCGCTCCGCGCTCGGTATGGCGATTGTCATGCTGCTGATGGGCTTTGCACAGAATGTCTGGCAATTGCTGTTCCTGCGCGCCCTGCTGGGGCTGCTGGGCGGCTTTGTGCCGAATGCCAATGCCCTGATTGCCACTCAGGTACCGGTCAAACGCACCGGCTGGGCGCTGGGCACACTCTCCACCGGCGCTGTCAGTGGTGCACTTATCGGTCCGCTTATCGGCGGTTTTCTGGCGGATCACACCGGACTGCGTCCCGTCTTCTATATCACTGCCAGCGTTTTGTTTATCTGCTTTTTTGTGACACTGTTTTTTGTCCGCGAAAACTTCACGCCGGTGTCACGCAAAGATGCGCTCAACACAAAGCAGGTTTTTGCGGCGATAAAAAATCCGCGCCTGGTGATCTGCCTGTTTTTCACCACCATGTGTATTCAGATTGCGGCGGGCTCGGTCAGCCCGGTTATCACCCTGTATATCCGCGAGCTGGGCGGACATACTGAAAACCTGGCGTTTATCAGCGGGTTAATTGCTTCTGTGCCGGGGCTGGCCGCGCTGATCAGCGCCCCGCGCCTCGGAAAACTGAGTGACCGGATAGGGCCGGATAAGGTACTGATCGCCATGCTGGCAGTGTCTGTGTTTGTTATTCTGCCGATGGCCTGGGTCACCCATTACTGGCAGCTGGGTGCCCTGCGTTTTCTGCTCGGCGCCGTCAATGCCGCTCTGCTGCCCGCCGTCCAGACCCTGATTATTTATCATATCACCCATGAAATTGCCGGACGGATTTTCAGCTATAACCAGGCACTGCGCGACGCCGGTAATGTTACAGGACCGTTAATGGGCGCCTGGGTGGCTGCGCATTTCGGCTTCGCATCTGTCTTTTATTTCACCGCTGCGGTTGTACTGTTTAATCTGTTTTATTCGTGGTGGTGCATAAAATCGCAGAGCGCCCCGAAAATTAAACCGGCCGATATCGGGTAGATATCGCCGGTTTTCATCCGGTTACTTTTCGCTGTCAGCAATTTGTTACTGAAATTTCATCTTTCCGTTATGAGTCAACTTTAACTGGTTGATTTAAAATAATTTTGCAAATATACGTAAGCCTCATAATCCACATCTTCTGTCAATAGACCTCATCACATTTTGTATAAATAAGTCTTGTGAAATGAGATTTTTGTCGACATTTCATCTAAAAAATGGTTTATAAAATAGAAAACGTGCTTTAAGTGAATACGATTCACGATAAGTGTGTTAATAATACTTTAATAAGACAGGATGTTTATTGATACACAAAAGTATCATTTTGTTAACAGGAACTGTTTATCCTTACCATTTTCAGGCTTATTCTCCGGAATAAACCTTTGGGAAATTACAGATGCAATCAACAACAAACAAAAAACGTACTTTCTTCGGGCACCCTTACCCGCTCAGCTCGCTGTTCTTTACCGAGATGTGGGAACGCTTCTCCTTCTACGGTATCCGTCCGTTACTGATCCTGTTTATGGCAGCCACCGTCTATGAAGGCGGGATGGATATTCCGCGTGAACAGGCTTCCGCTATCGTCGGTATTTTTGCCGGTGCGATTTACCTGACCTCCCTGCCGGGCGGCTGGCTGGCGGATAACTGGCTCGGACAGCGCATGGCGGTCTGGTACGGCTCAATCATTATTGCACTCGGTCACCTCTCGATTGCCCTGTCGGCAATCTGGTCACCAAAGCTGTTCTTTGTCGGTCTGCTGTTTATCGTTATCGGTACCGGGTTATTTAAAACCTGTGTGACGGTCATGGTCGGTACGCTGTACAAACAGGACGATACACGCCGTGACGGCGGTTTTTCCCTGTTCTACATGGGGATTAACATGGGCTCCTTTATCGCGCCGCTGGCGACCGGCTGGTTAGTCCCTAACTTCGGCTGGCACTGGGGCTTCGGTATCGGTGGTCTGGGGATGTTAGTGGCCCTGCTGGTGTTCCGCTTCTACGCGGTACCGCTGATGCGTCAGTATGACGGTGAAGTGGGTCTGGACTCCAGCTGGGATCGCCCGACTGTCGCGCGCAAAAATGTCGGTAAGTGGGTTGGCCTGGCGGCTGTGGTTATCGCCGCTGTCACTGTCCTGATCGCCTCCGGCGTTATCCCGTTCAACCCGATGCTGGTTGCCACCAACATGGTTTACCTCATCTCCGGGATGGTTATTCTCTACTTCATCTACCTGTTTGTGTTTGCCGGTCTGGAAAGCAGTGAACGCATCCGGTTATTTGTCTGTTTTATTCTGTTAGTCACCGCCGCCCTGTTCTGGTCTGCGTTTGAACAGAAACCGACGTCATTCAATCTGTTTGCGAAGGATTACACTGACCGTAACCTGTTCGGTTTTGAAATCCCGACTGTCTGGTTCCAGTCCATCAACGCCCTGTTTATCATTATACTGGCCCCCGTGTTCAGCTGGTTATGGCCTGCCCTGGCGCGCCGTAATATGAACCTGAGCAGTATCACCAAGTTTATGTTCGGTGTCCTGTTCGCTGCGGGTGGTTTTGCAGTGATGATGATGGCGTCCGAGCGCGTGATTGAAACCAGCGCCGGTGTCTCCCCGATGTGGCTGACCTTCAGTATCCTGCTGCTGACCCTGGGTGAACTGTGCTTAAGCCCGATTGGTCTTGCGACCATGACACTGCTGGCGCCGATGAAAATGCGCGGCCAGGTGATGGGTCTGTGGTTCTGTGCCAGTGCGCTGGGTAACCTTGCAGCCGGTATCATGGGCGGTAATGTCCGTCCGGATCAGCTGATGAACCTGCCGGGCTTCTTCTCACACGTTTCTGTTGCCCTGCTTATCTGTGCCGCAGTGCTGTGTGTGCTGATTGTGCCGGTACGCAAAATGCTGCAAAGCGCAGACAACAAATCTGCCTGATTGAAATAATGTACAAAAGCAAAAGGGTGAGCTCCGGCTCACCCTTTTTTTATGCGCAGACTGGCCGGTGTATCGCCGTAAAAGCGGCGGAAAGCACTGGTCAGGGAAGATTGGGTACTGTAACCGCAGCGCAGGGCAATTTCCGGCAGTGTCAGCGGGGTATGGCAGATAAGATGATGTGCCCGGCGCAGACGTATTTCAGTCAGAAAAACCGCCGGGGTTTTACCGGTGGCCGTCAGCAGACGGCGCTGAAGAGTACTGGCCGATAGTGCACAGCATGACGCCATTTCACTGACCGTCCACGGGTAATCAGGACGCGCGGTCAGCTGTTGTGTCAGAGTATGCAGCCAGCGCCTGTCCTGCCCGTCCGGCTGCAGTTGCGCCGCAAGCTGCTCTGCCAGCAGAATACGCGCACTTTCCGGATGCTGTTCAATCATCTGCGGATAACTGATAAGCCAGTCCACATAAGCACGGGTGGCATCCGGCAGCACAGACCACAGAGAATCAGGGGAAGTGAAGAAGAGGCTGTCCGCAGGCAGTTCAAGTACCACCTGGCGGTTATGACCGGTGCCGCAGAAACGGTGGTGATACCCCGGCGGGATCGCCGCCATCCGTCCCTGCTCCACCGAACCGCTGTCGCTGCCGACAGTCAGTTCCATTGCGCCGCTGCCGCCCAGCACCAGTTGCCACATGTCATCATGACTGTGCTCCAGGGTTTCCTGCCGGTAGGTACGTAATGAGATAACAGGTCGTTTCATGGAATACCCCCTGAGAGTACGGAAAACGACAGGCGGCAGGGTGTTACATCAGGCGGTGACCGGCGGGTACCGGCAGGGAAAACTCCGCAAGAACGATATCTCCGTCCGCATTAGCAGCGCCGGTTATCAGCACTTCTGATTTCACGCCGGCCACCCGTTTCGGGGCAAAATTACACACACATAATACCTGACGCCCGATTAATTCTTCCGGTTTATATAATGCGGTAACCTGTGCGCTGGAGGTTTTCACACCGTACTCCCCAAAATCCACAGTAAAGATATAGGCGGGTTTGCGGGCTTTCGGATTAAGCTCTGCGGTCAGTACCACACCGACACGCAATTCCACTTTTTCAAAATCGGCCCATTCAATTTCTGCTGATGTCATCGGTCTCTCCGGCTGCTGTACAACGGTTAATCAGGGTAATATTCCGCATCATTATACCGGTGATCAGACACCGCCGCTGTTGCCGGACAGTCAGATTTTATCGCCGGACAGGCAACTCAGCGGTAAGCCTCTGAGCCCGGCAGCGATTCACGGGTCAGCCCGAGAGAGCGCATCATCTCCTCAACCTCTTCATCCAGACGGCTGAGATGCAGCACACGATCCACAATAATGTCTTTCTTATCATTATTCAGCAGAACCACCGGCACCGCGCGGTAGCTGTTGATCATCTCAATCGCTTCTGACAGCGGGATATTATTCAGCACCAGTGAGCCGGATAACCAGTCGATATCGGTGTACTGGCGCTGAAATACTTTTGCCCGGCCTTCCGGCAGAATTTCCAGACGCTGTCCCGGCCCGACCGTTTCGGTTTTACCGTTAAAAAACGTGGTTACAGTTTCATCCAGCGGGCAGACGGAGACTTTATTATCCGCAATATCCACCACAAAGTTGCCGTTACCGGACTCCACCCGCACACCATTGGCGGTGACCCGGAACGGACGCTGTTCCTCACGGTTTTCGCTGACGGCAAAACGCGCCCGTCCGGACAGCAGTTCTACCGCCCGGCTGCCGTTATCATAGGCCACCACAGCACGGGATTCGGTATCCAGCTTCAGCTGGCTGCCGTCACGGAGAGAATACTGTTTAATCTCTCCGCGGTGAGTGTAATGTTCTTCAACGCCTTTTGCCTTCATCAGAATGGCGTTGTATACCCCGTAACCTGCCAGAATCGTCAGGAAAACAAGTAATATGATGAGCAAACGGCGTCGCCGTTGTCTGAAAAATAGGCGTTTCAACTGCAATCTCCTGCGGATTGTAAGCGCCGGAATCTGTTTTTCCGGCGTCACATATATCGTCGGGTAACCGACGGCTTCCGGTCACCCGTTGATAAGAAATTCCGATTAATCACTGCCGTTATTGTCACAAATCAACGGTATCAGGTTGTTATTATTGTTTATCCGCATAAACCGCGCATACAGTGATAAGTATCAGATAATTATCATTTACAATGAAAAATAAGTTCGCAGATATCCGGCGATATCCACAATAAAAACAAGGCCAAAAGTAAAATATCATCTTTTAATTCAGCTAATTAATTGATGATACGGTACCATTGGTGCAGCTGAGTATAATACACTTTACCGGATGTAAAGCCGTGCTTTTACGTTTTGTTACACTATCTGCCATCCGGAAACACTCTTTTGATGCGTACTCTTTTTCCGCCCGTTTTTTAACACTGATAAATTATAAAGTGAGTAATTCATTATAAATATTGAACAAGTTTATATAATTCAGCAAATCAATATACGCGTATAAATAACCGGCAAAAATGTCATTTGCCAGCGGATCATACTTAATGGCATTATATCCGCCATAATATAACGTTTTCTCTGACTCCGGAGGGCTGTCACATGCTGGATATTATCCATTACCCGCTGTTTTTACTGTCCGTTTTTATCTTTGCGGTAACGCCGGGGCCGGATATTGCCTATGTACTGGGACAAAGCCTGGCCAACGGCCGCAAAGCCGGTATTTTGTCCGCGCTGGGGGTGATGCTCGGCAGCAGTGTGCATGCTGTTGCCGGGGCTGTCGGGCTGGGGGCGATTATTGCCGCATCGCCGACACTGTTTACCGTGATTAAGTATCTCGGTGCGCTGTACCTTGCGTTCCTCGGCGCCAAAATGATCCTCGGTACACTCAGAAAGCGCGGGCAGACCGCTGATGATAATGAAGAAGTGGTGATTCAGAAGGCAGCCGCAAAATCGATTCTGATCCGGGGGTTTATCACCACACTGACCAATCCGAAAGTGCTGCTGTTTTTTATTGCCTTTTTCCCGCAGTTTATTGCGGCAGGCGGCAGTTATTATGCGGAATCTTTCCTGCTGCTCGGTGCAACCTATGCTCTGCTCGGGTTCTGCACTGATACCACGCTGGCACTGATTGCCGGGACACTGGCTGCACGGATCTCCGGCAGCCCGAAAGCGCATTACTGGATTGACCGCCTCGTCGGTACCACCTTTATCGCTCTCGGTCTGCGCCTGGCATCAGTGGCCCGCTGAGGGTTCAGCCTGCGATATTCACATCCAGGTGAGCCAGATAGCGGCAAATATCCGCATCAATATGCGGGTTTTTAACCACATCAAAACAGGAAAATGTCGGCAGTGATGTCATCCCGGTAAACTGATTGGTTTTGTGGAGCGGGAAATACACACTGTCGATACCCCGCCCCTCAAAGAACTGCTTTTCATCCTCAAAGGCTTCCTGCGGTGCGTTCCAGGTCACGGATAACATGTATTTTTTACCGGTCAGCACACCGCCGGAGCCGTATTTTTTACTGCTGTCACGGCGGCTGCGCCCGTCATTAATATGAAAACGGTCATCAGACTGTGTAAATACCTCATCAATGTATTTTTTCACAATCCACGGCCCTTCCATCCACCAGGCCGGCATCTGGTAAATAATCACATCCGCCCACAGGTAATTCAGTACTTCCTGTTCATCGTCATAACCGTCATCAATACGGGTAACACGGACATTCATGCCTTTTTCTGTCAGATGGCGGCGGGCGATATCCGTCATGTGATCGTTCAGTTTGCCGTCAGAGCCGCCGAATTCTTTTGAACCGTTAATAATAAAGATGTTTTTCATTGTGTTACTCACTCAGGAATGATGTCGTCAATCCCGTTATCCTAACCGGCCTGTCCCGCAAATACGTTAGCCTGTCCGCTCTGATGTTTGCCTGATCCTGTCATTTTGCCCGGAAATCACACACCGGTCAGAGAAGAACCCGCTTTTTATCCTGTCCGGGAGGTAACCCGAATAACCGCCGGTATTCACGGTTAAACTGAGAGGCACTTTCATACCCGACACGAAAAGCCGCTTCCGAAGCATCCGCCGATTCCACCAGCAGCAGACGGCGGGCTTCATTAAGTCTCAGCCATTTCTGATATTGCAGCGGGCTCATCCGGGTGACCCGGCGGAAATGGCGGTGAAAAGAGGATTCGCTCATCTGAGCCCGGCGGCAGAGTGTCTCCACCGACACCGGCTGATCAAAATGCGCTTTCAGGTAACTAAGTACGCCGCTTATCTGGCGGCACTGTTTATTATGTGCGGCCATCAGCTGGAGCCGTGCGCCCTGGCCGCTTTTCAGCAGGTAATAGAGAATTTCTTTATGGATAAGCGGAGCCATGACCGGGATATCGTCCGGTTTTTCCAGCAGCGCCACCAGGCGGCAGACCGCACTGAGCAACGCTTCTGTGACCGGACACACTGCCTGCGGTACAGCGGGTTCTGAAGTCAGCAGCTGAAAACCGCTTTCCTGCATCAGTACCGGAAGGTCGCTGAGGTTAAGACTGACCAGCAGAGCCAGAAACGGTGCCTGCTCTGATGCCTCACAGACCTGCGCAATCGCAGGGATATCCACGGATGTCAGCAATACATCCCCGGGGCGGTAACAATAGGTGTTATCTCCGAGTGTGATCCGTTTTGCGCCCTGAACCGCAAGTGCGATACCCGGCTCATAAGTCCAGGTTTGCGCCTGTGACGGAGCCGTCCACCGGCACAATGCGAGACCGGGAACGGTCGTATCCCACCCGCCGCTGCGCTCTGCGGTGTAAGTCTGTAACAACTGTTTCAGGCAGCGCAGGCGATCATCCGTTTCCATTATATTCTCAGCGACTGATTAACAGGGCTACAGCATAACGGAAAAGACCGTACCGTGCTGTATTTTGCATTACGGTACCGGTTATCAGACTCAGCAGCATATCGTGCAGAGAGAGACCGCCGGAGGGATATTTACTTTATCTTTTAAAAACAGAAATATACCTTTATATGCAGTAAATTATTTTTCCTGTCTTTCATAAGCAGAATTATTATTTTAATTTCATTCATTATTTTGTGATCTGCTGCTGTTTATTTTTATTGAATTTGCGCGGCAAAATAAAAATAATAATCCGCCCTGAGAGCTTATTCAGGACAAAACTCGGCCTGCGGTGAAATAATCACCGCGTTTGCATAATGTGGTTAACTATCATGAGCAATGTAATTGCGTTTACTGATGCGGACACCAATCCCTGTATGCAGTGCGGGGCGTGCTGTGCCTATTTCCGGGTCTCGTTTTATCACGGGGAAACGGACAGTACGGGCGGCGTGGTGCCGGCAGAGATGACAGAAAAAGTGAATGACTTTATGGCCTGTATGAAAGGCACTGATCAGAAATCCCCGCGCTGTATCAATCTTCAGGGGGAAGTCGGTCAGTGTGTAGCGTGCAGCGCTTACGCACAGCGCCCGTCGCCGTGCCGCGAGTTTGATCAGTCGTGGGTCAGCGGTGTACACAATGCCGCCTGTGACCGGGCAAGAGCCGCACACGGCCTGCCGCCGCTGGAGCCGCCGTCCCGCCACAATGATCACGCCGCCTGACCACCGCCGTTTTGCACTAACGCTTTTACCGCTGTTCAGGTAGGATAACCGCATTATTATCAGACTGAATAAGGACAGCCGTATGAGCGATTATGCACAGAGTGTTGCTGATGTGGAAAAAGCCATTGAGAGTAACAGTATCACTGAAATGAACGAAATGATGGTCAGCCTGGGTGACAGCAACCCGCTGCCGTATGAACAGCGTTATGAATTACAGCAGCGCCTCCGCCAGGCGATAATGGATCACGGAAAAATACATCACTAGTTAATTCTTATTCCGTACCGGCTTATTGTCAGAATAATATACCGGTACGGAGTGTCATGTTTATTCCGTTAATGTCAGCTTTTGCAAAAGTCGCGTTCATTCCTGTACTAACCGCCTTTTAATCCGCTATGCTTTCCCTGTCAGCTATCTCATTCATTCATCTGATTATTGTTTATAACAAATCAATCTTATCTGCCTGTTAATTAAAAACTAAAATAAAACACCCTATTGTTTTGTTTTATATGACAGTTTTATGAACTTTTTAATTTTTTCACCGGCTGAAAAATTCCTTATTTATCTGTAGAGGAAAGAGAATAATCGGCATATGATATTGAATACATTTCACTGACGTGACTATTTACACGTGCGTTGTATCCGGGTTTGTAAGGAATGCTTATTATGGAAGTATCAAACTATTCACCGTTACTGAGCTATTACGCGTACATCAAAAAGTTTATTGCATCGCCGGCCACGATGGGAACAATTACCCCTTCATCACGCTGGCTGTGCCGTGCAATGGTTCGTCACGTCGACTGGAGCGGTGTGCAGCATTTTGCTGAGCTGGGTGCCGGTACCGGGGTAATTACCCGTCAGATTCTGGATCAGATGGATCCACTGGCTAAACTGGATGCCTATGAAATTGACCCCTATTTTGTCAGCCTGCTGAATAAATTTCAGGATGGCCGGCTGGGGATTTTTTCTGACTCAGCAGAGAAACTGAACCGCCCGTATAATGTGATTTTCTCCGGTCTGCCGTTCCTGTCAATTGACCGCCGCACCGGGCTGCGTATTCTGAAAGCAGTGCGTGACAATATCGAACTCAGCGACGGGCAGTTTATTCTGTTTCAGTACACCACCAAATTTGAGAAATATCTGCGCCGTTATTTCCATTTCCGCAAAGAGCGTGTATTGTTCAACGTTCCGCCAGCCTGGGTGTATATCTGCACCCCGAAGAGACGTTATACCAATAACTGATCACCCGCAGCGTGTCCCGGGATACCGGGACACCGGCCATTCTCAGTATCCTCTGTTTACGGATTTCTTTATGTTAATTATCACCCCCGCCAAACCGGATCATTTCCCGCGCCTGGTTGCCATCTGGGAATCATCTGTCCGCGCCACTCACGATTTTTTATGTGAGGCTGATATTGAAAAACTGCATCCGCTGCTGCTCAATACCTATCTGCCGAACCTGAATGTGGTGGTGGCGCAGGATGAAAACGGTGTGATCCTCGGTTTTCTCGGCACAGACGCGAACCGGATTGAGATGCTGTTTGTGGATGCGGCTATTCGCGGTAAAGGCACCGGTAAATTCCTGCTGAATTATGCTGTTGAGCAGTTACAGGCAGATGAGCTGGATGTGAATGAACAAAACCCGCAGGGTGTCGGTTTTTACCGCCATATGGGTTTTACACAGACAGGCCGTTCTGAACTGGATGGGGAGGGAAATCCGTTCCCGCTGCTGCACATGAAATACACCGGCAAAACAGCGGGATAATGTCTCAGCCGAAAACGCCGGTCGAGAGATAACGGTCGCCGCGATCGCAGATTACGGCGACAATCACCGCTCCCGGGTTCGCTTTTGCAATTCTCAGTGCACCGGCCACCGCGCCGCCGGAACTGACCCCGCAGAAAATGCCTTCCTGTTGTGCCAGCTGGCGCATCGTATCTTCTGCTTCCTGCTGTGTGATATCCAGAATATCATCCACCAGCTGCGGCTGAAAAATCCCCGGCAGATACCCCGGTGACCAGCGGCGGATCCCCGGAATCTGACTGTTTTCCGCCGGTTGCAGACCGGTGATATTGATCTGCGGTGCGACCTCTTTCAGATAACGCGCCACCCCGGTAATGGTGCCGGTAGTGCCCATAGCTGAGACAAAGTGCGTGATACGCCCGTCCGTCTGCTGCCAGATTTCCGGGCCTGTTGTCCGGTAATGGGCCAGCGGGTTATCGGGATTATTAAACTGATCAAGCACATAACCTTCCCCGTCCGCTGCCATCTGCTGCGCCAGGTCCCGCGCCCCTTCCATGCCCTGTGCCCGGCTGACCAGCACCAGCTCCGCGCCGTAAGCTTTCATGGCGGCCTGACGTTCGGCACTCATATTTTCCGGCATCAGCAACTTTAATTTATAACCGCGAATCGCTGCGATCATCGCCAGCGCAATACCGGTGTTACCGCTGGTGGCTTCAATCAGCGTATCCCCGGGACGGATCTCCCCGCGCTGTTCAGCACCTTCAATCATACTTTTCGCCGCACGATCTTTTACAGAGCCGCCGGGGTTATTACCTTCCGGTTTGACCCAGATTTCTGCGCCACTGCCTTCACCCAACCGTGCAAGCCGGAAAAGCGGGGTATTACCGATCCCATTACTGATAGATGCCACGTTGTTCTGCCTCCTGAGCCATAAACGGAAACCATACCGCCGCCGCAAGGCAGTATGCAACCGGAATTATTTTCATCTTTATGCGCACTGTGCCTGCGGCAGCAGCGCCAGTTCGTCTTCGCCGCGAAACAGCCGTAACTCCCTGATTGTCAGCCAGACAGAATCACCGGCGGCGGCACGGGTGTCCGGCGGTAATATCACCGTCACTTCATCTTCAGCCGCTTCCGTGGTTACCACCGCAGTGCGGTAATGCCCGTGTGAACGGATGGTCACAACCCGGGCAGCAACCGCATCGGCTGAAAAAGTGTGCTGCAATGTCAGCGACCAGGGGCGCACAAATACCGATACCGGCCCGAAACCGGCTGTCAGTGCGGCAACCGGCTGGCGCACACCGCCAATCCGCACCCCGCCATCCGTACCGATATCACCACGGAAAATATTTATCTGACCGAGGAATTCTGTTACAAAGCGGTTGCTGTCATCATTGCCGAGGCTTTCAGGTACCGCGACCTGCTCGATATGTCCGCCACGCATCACCACGATGCGGTCAGCCACCTCCAGCGCCTCTTCCTGATCGTGTGTCACAAACACAGCGGTAAATCCCAGCGACTGATGCAGCTGACGCAGCCAGCGGCGCAGTTCGGTTCTCACCCCTGCATCCAGGGCACCGAACGGCTCATCAAGCAGCAGAATACGCGGCTCTGCCGCCAGCGCTCTGGCCAGTGCCACCCGCTGTTGTTGCCCGCCGGAAAGCTGTGCCGGATAGCGATCCGCCAGGTGCGGCATCTGAATCTTTTCCAGCAGTGACATCACTTTAGCGCGGATTTCTTTTTTTGATGGCCGTGTTTTACGCGGCAATACCGTCAGCCCGAATGCTATGTTGTCAAACACCGTCATATGCCGGAACAGTGCATAGTGCTGGAAGACAAACCCGGCCCGGCGCTCGCCTGCCGCCAGCCCGGAAACCTCTTCCCCGCTGATATACAATTCTCCGGCGCTATGAGGGGTCAGCCCGGCAATAATCCGCAGCAGCGTGGTTTTCCCGGAGCCGGACGGTCCCAGCAGCGCCACCATTTCGCCGTCCGCCACCGACAGCGAGATATCCTGTAATACCGGCTCCGTACCGAAATGGTGTGTCAGATGACGGATTTCAATGCTCATATTTCCTCCGGGATCCCTGATATGCCATCACGCCGTGGCGGATACACAGGGTCACAACAGCCATCAGCGCCAGCAGACCGGATGCGGTAAATGCCGCCACGGTCTGATAATCCTGATGCAATAATTCCACCTGTAACGGTAAAGTGAAGGTTTCTCCCCGAATTGCGCCGGAGACCACTGACACAGCACCAAACTCCCCGATAGCCCGGGCGTTGGTCAGGATCACGCCGTAAAACAGCGGCCAGCGGATATTCGGCAGTGTCACCCGCCACCAGATCTGCCACGTACGGGCTCCCAGCAGCACGGCGGCCTCTTCTTCCTGTGCGCCCTGACTGAGCATCACCGGCACCAGTTCCCGCACCACATAAGGACAGGTTACGAAAATCGTCACCAGCACAATTCCCGGCAACGCAAACATGATTTGGGTATTCAGCGAGTTTTCGAGAAAGCCACCCAGCCAGCTGTTTGAGCCGTACAGCAGCAGATACAACAGCCCGGCAATCACCGGCGATACTGCAAACGGCAGATCCGCCAGTGTCAGCAATAACTGGCGGCCGGGAAAATGAAACCGTGTTACCAGCCACGCCAGCAGTGTGCCGAAAATCAGATTCACCGGCACGGTGATCAGCGCTACGATCACTGTCAGCCAGATAGCATGCAGCATATCCGCCTCCGCCAGTGCACGGATCACACCGCCGATACCATCAGACAGCGCGGTCACAAAAATCCACACCAGCGGAATAACCAGGATGAAAAATGTCAGCAGCAGCCCGGCAGAAATCAGCAGCCACTTCTGCCACGGGAAACGCCGGCGGCGTAGTGTATCAGCCATGAGACCTCCCGGTACGCAATCCGGCGCGGCTCTGAATAATATTGACCGCCAGCAATAACACCAGCGAAGTCATCAGCACCACCGAGGCAATCGCCGCAGCCGCCGGGTATTCAAACTCCTGGAGGCGGACAAAAATCAGGAATGACACCACTTCCGTCTGCCACGCCAGGTTACCGGCGATAAAAATCACCGCACCGAACTCACCAAGGCTGCGGGTAAAGGACAAAACGGTTCCCGCCAGTGCTGCCGGGGCGATTTCCGGCCAGATCACACGGCAGAATATCTGAAAACGCGAAGCACCCAGCGTTTCTGCCGCTTCCTCATACTCCGGTTTCAGAGTTTCCAGCACCGGTTGTACCGTGCGGACCACAAACGGGATACTGGTAAACATCATCGCGACCGCAATACCAATCCAGGTATTCACCACGGTGATATTAAACGAATCAAAAAAACGGCCGTACCAGCCGTTCGGGGCAAAGAGAGTGGCGAGTGTCAGCCCCGCAACCGCCGTGGGCAGCGCAAAGGGCAAATCCATCAGGCCGTCGAGAATACGGCAGCCGGGAAAGCGGTAGCGGGTCAGGATCCAGGCCATCAGCACACCAAACACTGCATTAAACAGACTGGCAGCAAGCGCGGCGAGCAGTGTGACTTTATAAGCGGCGACCACCTGCGGGCCGGTGATCACCTGCCAGTACTGCGCCCAGCTCATCTGCGCCAGCTGTAATACCAGTGCAGTGAGGGGCAGCAGCAGGATCAGTCCGCTGTAGAGCAGCGTAAACCCGAGGGACAGGCCAAATCCCGGCAACACCCGTCTTGCCATATCAGCGTCCCTGAGCCATCAGGGTGTCAAATTCACCGCCTGAATTGAACCGGCTTGTCATTACTTCAGACCATGAACCGAACTGATCTTCCACTTTAAATAAGGTCACCGGCGGGAAATGGCCTTTATTGGCGGCCATCACATCCGGATCAGTCACCCGGTAATTAAACTGCGCCATTTTTGCCTGCGCCGCCGGGCTGTACAGGAAAGTCAGATAGGCATCAGCAACAGCCTGTGTGCCGTTCTTTTCCGTGTTTTTATCCACCCGCGCCACCGGGAATTCTGCCAGGATATTGGACGCCGGGACGATAACATCATAATCATCCGCGCCATATTCATTGCGGATATTATTCACTTCTGATTCAAAACTGATCAGCACATCGCCCAGCCCGCGATCAATAAATGACGTCGTGGCTCCCCGACCGCCGGTATCAAATACCGCGACATTGCTGAGGAATTTTTTCATTTGTTCCTGTGTTTTAGCACTGTTTTTACCGTTTTTCTGCTGCCAGAAACCTTCCGCAGCCAGATAGGTGTAACGACCGTTACCGGAAGTTTTCGGGTTCGGAAAAACGATTTTCACATCATCACGCAGCAGGGAATCCCAGTCTTTGATCTGCTTCGGATTGCCTTTGCGCACGAGGAAAGCCATGGTGGAATAATACGGAGAACTGTTATTCGGCAGACGCGCCTGCCAGTCCGCTGCCAGCAGATTACCTTTATCATGCAGAACCTGCACATCGGTCACCTGGTTATAAGTGACCACATCCGCCCGCAGTCCCTGTAATATCGCCAGCGCCTGTTTTGAGGACCCCCCGTGAGACTGGCGGATAGTCAGCGGATCGTCCGGATGTTCCGCGTTCCACTGTTTTTCAAACAGCGGGTTGATTTCCGTGAACAGCTCACGGGCAATATCATAGGAGCTGTTCAGTAACTGAGCAGCACCGGCAGCGCCGCTCCATACAGCAGAAAGGAGCAGCAGACCGGCAGGTAATACAGCGTTGACAGACAGTTTCACGGCGGAGAACCTCATTATGATGATGCGTTTCAGGTAACTCCGGCCAGTGTGCATATATCCGTAAAGTGACACAAGCCATTTACTTATATCATTATGGAATTATATATAGTGATTATTTACTTCACGATATTATGCATCGATATGTTTCTTCTCTTCCTGTGTTGTGTATACACGAAGGATAGAGGTTGCCTTCAGGGGAAGGTACAGAGGAATAAGGATAAAAACAGACACAAAAATGTGCATCACTGCGGGAAAAGTATGACGGTGATAACGGGCAAAGGAAACGAAAAGCATGCGCGCTACGGATGGCGCGCCTGAGCTTACAGGGATGTATTCACAGCGACTTTTCGTTTTTGCCCGTTATCAGCCGGTTCCGGGCTTAAAGTGACACCCTCTTACAGCGCACTCAGTTGTTCCAGCGACGGCGCATAATAATAAGCCCCGGTTTTCGGTTTACTGAACCGCAGCAGATCATCAAATTTACCGTCGGTTTCACCGAACATACTCAGCAATTGCTGCTCAATATTGTGCAGACGACCGCAGTACGCGATAAAGAACAGGCCGTGCTCACCGCTGGCAGTGCCGTACGGCAGGCTCTGGCGCAGAATGGAAAGCTCTTCGCCCTCTTCCTCAATCACCACGCGGGAAACATGAGAGGTTACATTGCGCACATTTTCATCCAGCTCTGTGCTGTCTGCTTTGGTGCGGCCAATCATTTTTTCCTGCTGCTCTTCAGAAAAACGGGTCCATTTATTCAGGCTGTGTGCCCAGCGCTGAGTCAGGATATAACTGCCGCCCGCATCTTCCCCTTCTGCGATCAGTGCCACGTCCGGGCGCTCATCCCCTTCCGGGTTTTCGGTGCCGTCGATAAAACCGCTCAGGTCACGCTCTTCCGTCCAGCGGAAGCCGTGGGTTTCGCCCTGAATCTCAACCGCATCCGCAAATGCCGCCACCGCTGCCTGTGCCAGCGAGAAGTTGATATCATGACGCTGAGAATGAATGTGGATCAGTAAATCATATTGTGTGGCCGGCGCCAGGCCGCGCCCCAGTTCACGGAAGTTTTTCAGCTCCGGTGCACTGCTCTGACTGCCCAGCTGACGCCACAGGTCATGACCGAATGCCACCGTGGCACTCAGTTGATCAGCCGCAAACTGTGTCTGTAACTTTTTCAGAGCTGCCAGGAAAACCTGACAACCACGCCGGATCGCCGGTAAATCACCTTTGGTGTTTGCTTCAATAAAAATACCGAAACGGCAGTGTTCCGGCAGAATACCGCTTTGTACTTGTGACATATTGCTCCCTTTGCATCGTCAGTCTGATCAGGAAATGGCCTTATCATAAATCACTGACGCGGAATTACTTTGTTATTCCGCAAGTTCATTTATTTTTCCGGATTATTTATTGGCCCAGACGATATAACTGACTGTCCAGTTTTTCAGAATATCATCTGACGGCATCAGGGTTTCAGGGCCGTTCCAGGTTCCGCGGAAAACATAAGAAACACGCGGGGTTTGCGGTGAACGGCAGATAACCTGTGCGCTGTCATCAAATTCAGTGGTCAGGGTACAGGCACCGGCAACGGCCTGCGGATAGATGTCCGAAAAGAGGGTTCCTGTTTTGGTGTCCCATTCCGTGCGGATATCCGCATCATTGGCAACAATGCGCTGCACAGTGCCATTTTCCGGCCCGGACAGACGGATAACCGTTTTATCATCTTTCCGGCCTTCAAAAATTTTAACGATCTGCCCCTGCTCGGTCTGCATACCACCGCGCAGTGTGTATTTATCGTCCAGTCCCTGACTGATCGCCGTTTCGGTCATGGCCGTCTGATTATTCACACCACCGACGCCCTGTGCCGTTACCGTCAGCCCACTGCTGCTGAACCAGCTTACCGGCGATAATGATGACCATGAAAACGAACTGCACCCGTTCAGCATCAGTACGGCACCGGCCGCGGCGGCCAGCTTCATTGCCTGATAACACTTCATTCATTGCTCCTTTGCATTCGGTTCAGATATCAGACTCCGGAATTGACAAAACATTCATTCTGAATTATTACATCAAATAATTTTAACGAAATAGGTATGTTTACCAATTCAGTAACGTAACATTTCCGATAAGATATCTCCTGGTATATAACCGACATTTTTCATTTACCGGCGTCGTAAGCTATGGCTGAAATGACATTCACATCATCGACTTTTTACCTGTTTTCAGCGGTTGTTCTGACAGGTACATTCTGGTTTCAGCCTGCTGCGGCTCTGCCGTCATTTTCTGCCTATGAGTATCATCAGAGCACAGTAAAATGTGAAACACCACAGCGCTTTATCATCAAACAACTGCCCTATCTGCAGGATAACAGCCGGGTGATTCTGGAAGGTAATATTCAGTCTCAGATTTCAGCGGAGCACTATCTGCTGGGGGATTACAGCGGTATCGTCGAGGTAAAAATTCCGGCGGAATTATGGGGGAAAAAGATTATCACCCCTAATGATACCATCCGCATTGAAGGCGGAATGGAAAAAGACCGCCATGCGATTGTGGTAACCGCCGATACACTCAGTGTGGTCAACCCCGGCAGTTAATATTCCGGGTCGGTGATCAGCCGTTTGCTGTAGGTCAGGCTGTCCTGCTGACACTCGTCGTAGGCCAGCTTGTCAAACATGCTCAGCGTGGCGGTATTATCATCCGGAATCGACAGCAGCAACTGCGGACATCCCCGCGCCAGCAGTTTTTTTTCCAGCCTCGCCACCATAGCATTGGCAATCCCCCGTCCCTGAAATTCCGGATGTACTGCCAGATAATAGGCATAGCCCCGGTATCCGTCATAACCGCCCAGCAGTGTGCCCACCACTTCGCCGTTGACTTCCGCCACCAGGAACAGGGCCGGATCATGTGCCATTTTCCGCTCAATCACGGTTTCCGGGTCATCCGGGGGGATGACCAGATCACAACGCTCCCAGAGCGCAACAACCTCTTCAAAATCACCTTGCTGAAATGTGCGAATGTCCATACCGTTACCTGTCTGCCGGTTGTCTGCCCGTGTCCGTGACGGAACGGGTGTGATATCTTATAAAAACAAAATGATATACTAAAGTTTATCAGCAGCTCAATGGTCGTGATGTAATGAATATCCCTGATAGTGACAGTGTTAAAGATTTTTTTCTCAGATTACAGGATTCCCTCTGCGGACAACTCGCCGCCTGTGACGCCGGTGCTGAGTTTACCGAAGATAAGTGGCAGCGGGAGTCCGGCGGCGGCGGACGCAGCCGGGTACTGAAATCCGGTGCACTGTTTGAACAGGCCGGTGTTAATTTTTCACATGTCAGCGGGGAAAGCCTGCCGCCGTCTGCCACGGCACACCGCCCGGAACTCGCCGGGTGCCACTATCAGGCCACGGGGGTTTCGCTGGTGCTTCATCCGCATAATCCGTATGTCCCGGCCGCACACGCCAACGTACGCTTTTTTATTGCCGAAAAAGCCGGCTGTGACCCGGTCTGGTGGTTCGGCGGCGGTTTTGACCTTACTCCTTTCTATCCTTTCACAGAAGATGCCGTACACTGGCACAGTGTCGCCCGGGATATCTGCACGCCGCTGGGCGAAGATGCCTGGCCGCGTTATAAAAAATGGTGCGACGACTATTTTTATCTGAAACACCGCAGCGAAGCGCGCGGTATCGGCGGCCTGTTCTTTGATGATCTGAATAAACCCGGTTTTGAGGAATGCTTTACCTTCACACAGGCTGTCGGCAACGGCTTTACCCGGGCTTATCTGCCGATCGCGGAAAAACGCCGTTCCATCCCTTATGGTGAGCGCGAGCGCCAGTTTCAGCTCTACCGGCGCGGCCGTTATGTGGAGTTTAATCTGGTGTGGGATCGCGGCACATTCTTCGGTTTACAAAGCGGCGGGCGGACCGAGTCCATCCTGATGTCAATGCCGCCGCTGGTGCGCTGGGAATATGACTACCAGCCGCAGCCCGGTTCTCCGGAAGCCGCACTGAGTGATTTTCTTATTCCCCGTGACTGGGTCTGACAACCCTTCACAGTGTGCTGACTGAAAAGCAGGCTGATAGTCTGCTGCGGTAAATATTTTTCTCCGTAAAGATGGTCATTCCAACCACAGGAGAACCGCCTATGTCAGCACATGCCCCGCGCTATTCATTTTTACCGCCCTGGATCCTGAAAAAACGCCTGCTTCATGAAGGGGATCACGAAGAGACACAGTTATGTTATCAGCATATGCAGCGGTTGCTCGGTTACCGACGCCTGCCGGAAACAGAAATGATGCCTCTCAGTTATGCTGCTCTGCCGGAATCCGGATGTACTTCGCAGGCACACCGCCGGGTGATGCATCTGAAAAACCTGACCACCGTTCCGGACCTGTATTACCGCGAAGACCGGAAAGCAGAAAACCCACAGCCACATATGCCTGTGCGGCAGGATACAGATACCGATAATATGTTTGAGTATCTTGATATCATTTACGGTTTTTTTGATGATATCTTTGATTACAAATCCTTTAATGACAACAATGCCACTATCTCCGCCATGACACATTACGGACGCGGCTACTGCAATGCCTTCTGGAACGGCGCACATCTGGTGTTTGGTGCCGGGGATGCCGGAATGAGCGTCACTCCCCTGTTTCTGAGTTTTGCCCAGCTGGATATCGCCACACACGAATTTTCCCACGCTGTGATTGATCACCTTTCCCCGCTGACTTACAGCCATCAGTCCGGTGCTCTGAATGAATCGGTCTGTGATGTGTTTACCGTCATGCTGGGTCATTACCACCGCCGTCACGCCAGCCATCAGGGGGACTGGCATATCGGCAGAACATTGTTTAATAAACAAAGCGGAATTAAAGCACTGCGCTCCCTTTCGTCACCGGGAAATGCCTATAATCACCCGGTGATCGGCAAAGATAAACAGGTAGCACATATGAGAGATTATATTGAGCTGCCGGATGACCCGGAGAATGATAACGGCGGCGTTCATTGTTACTCCGGCATCCCGAACCATGCATTTTACCACTTCGCCTCCGCCCTCGGCGGGTACAGCTGGGAAGTGGCCGGACAGATCTGGTTCGACACGCTGCGCAGAGGCAACCTGCCGCCGGAATGTAATTTCCTCACCTTCGCCCGCGAAACCCTGACTATCGCTGATGAGAACTATGATGAGGAAGTGACTGCTGTGCTGATGAACGCATGGAAAGCCGTCGGGCTGGAGCCGTAAAATGCCGGAAAATAAAAAACCCGCATTAAAAAATGCGGGTTTTCCTGATTAACGGCCTTTTTTGATATGAGACATCAGGCGTTTACGTTTCCGCAGCTGGGTCGCTGTCAGCACGTTTTTCTTATCCGCAAACGGGTTTTCACCCTCTTTAAACTGGATGCGGATAGGCGTTCCCATCACTTTCAGTGACTGACGGAAATAGTTCATCAGGTAACGTTTATAGCCATCCGGTAAATCCGAAACCTGGTTACCGTGGATAACAATAATCGGCGGGTTATAACCCCCTGCATGCGCATATTTCAGTTTGACACGGCGGCCGCGAACCAGCGGCGGCTGGTGATCTTCCGCTGCCATTTTCATGATGCGGGTCACCAGTGCGGTACTGACACGGCGGGTCGCGCAGTCATACGCTTCCTGCACCGAGTCAAACAGGTTACCGACACCGCTGCCGTGCAGCGCGGAGATAAAGTGAATACGGGCGAAATCGACGAAGCCGAGACGCAGTTCCAGCATATCTTTGACGTGCTCACGATCGTCTGCGGTCATGCCATCCCATTTGTTGATGGCGATAACCAGAGAACGGCCGGCATTGAGGATAAAGCCCAGCAGTGACAGATCCTGGTCTGAAATCCCTTCACGGGCATCAATCACCAGCAGCACCACGTTCGCATCCTCAATCGCCTGCAGTGTTTTGATAACGGAGAATTTTTCAACCGTTTCAGTCACTTTACCGCGTTTACGCACACCGGCAGTATCGATAATAATATACTCACGTCCGTCGCGTTCCATCGGGATATAGATACTGTCACGGGTGGTACCCGGCATATCGTAAACCACTACACGCTCTTCACCGAGGATACGGTTGGTCAGCGTGGATTTCCCGACATTCGGACGCCCGACAATCGCCATTTTAATCGGCTGATCAATCGGGTTGAAATCATCTTCCTCTTCGCTGTCTTCCGTTTCTGCTGCCTGTGCCAGGGCTTCCTGCTCTGCCCAGTAAGCGGCGTTAGCCTCTTCTTCGGTTAACTCGCGATCATCATCCTCACTTTCCGGCTCGCCGTAGAACGGCACCAGTGCGCGGGTGATCAACTGACTGACACCACGTCCGTGCGAGGCGGCAATAGGCACCACTTCACCCAGACCCAGGCTGTAGAATTCACCCAGCGCCTGATCCTGATCGATACCGTCGATTTTGTTCGCCACCACAAAGGTGGTTTTGTTATCACGGCTGCGCAGATGTTTGGCAATACCGCTGTCCGCCGGCATCAGGCCGGAACGGGCATCCACCATAAACAGCACGATATCGGCTTCTTCAATCGCCAGCAGCGATTGTGCGGCCATGTGGGTTTCAACGCCCTCTTCCGTGCCATCAATACCGCCGGTATCGATAATAATAAATTCCTGTCCCTCAACCTCTGCACGACCGTACTTACGATCCCGCGTCAGGCCGGGGAAATCAGCAACCAACGCATCGCGCGTACGCGTTAAGCGGTTGAATAATGTGGACTTCCCGACATTGGGACGCCCGACCAGAGCAACGACAGGTATCATGCTTTTACTGCCTCATAACACTGAAAAAATCCCCTGCACCATACAGGAGATTAAAGACGAAACGGCCCCTGTCATTCAGGAGCCGTCAATGAAACCACTCCGCAGTCAGTTACCCTGCCGGAGTGATGCCGGAAACAGCGGTTTACTGTCAGCGGCGGAGCAGGTACAGGCGTCCGTCACGGGCCTGCACCATCAGTTTATCACCGGCAATCGACGGACGGCTGAGAATACCGGAACTGTTCAGTTTATTCTGCGCCACGAACTGTCCGTTGGAGGTATCCAGCCAGTGGAGATAACCTTCACCGTCACCCACGACCAGATAGCCGTTAAAGATTTCCGGTGCGGAGAGATTACGGTGCAGTAATTTATCCTGTGACCACATGGTGACGCCATCCGCTGCGCGCAGACCATAGACGTTATCATCCTGGTCAACAACATAGAGGGATTCGCCATCCAGCACCAGTTCGTTGACTGAACCGAAATCGCGTTTCCACAGAATCTGACCGCTGCGCATATCCATCGCCACCAGATTGCCGTTATACGCGATAGCGTAAACACGACCGTCAGCAACAACCGGGGTCATATCCACGTCATTCAGACGGCTGATTTCGGTGGTACCGGTTGTCTGGGAAATACGCTGCTGCCAGATAATCTGACCCTGGCCGAGCATAACCGCACTGACACGACCGTTGTCACCACCGACAAATGCCGCACCCATGGCCACAGCCGGGGCTGATTCACCACGGACAGACAGGCTTGGGGTATCCAGGTTCAGGCTCCAGCGCTGTTCGCCGGACGCGGTATCAAATGCCTGTAACAGGCCGTTACCGGTATGCACCAGCACCAGGCCGTCACTGACTTCCGGACGGGACAATACTTCACCACCGGCGTTGGCTGTCCATGCGATTTCACCGTCGTTCGCGTTCAGGGCGATCAGCGTACCGCGCTCTGTACCCACATAAACGTGTTCACCGGAAACGGTCAGACCGCCGGATAACATCGCCGGGATATCCGCGGATAAGAAACCGGTTTTTTCCGCCAGATTCACTGACCAGATTTCAACACCGGAATCGGTATCCAGGGCTTTGACCAGGCCATTGCGGTCAGCCGCATAGACACTGGATCCTTCCCATGCCGGGGAAAGATGAGAGTAGTATTTACCGACACCGTCACCGACGGATTTATCCCACACGGTTTCCGGGGTGAACTGACTTGTCACTTCCGGCAGTGGTGACATCACGATAGTATCCTGTTCACTTGAACAGCCGGCCAGCAGCACAGAGGCGACTAATCCTACCAGCAGTGTTTTACGCAGTTGCATTATCGAGAGTCCCCTCACCCGGCTAAGTTATCGAGTTTGAATGTCATAACGGATTTGATAGTCCCGGCACCTTCACTCTGAATACCGGTGGTGTAGGCTTCCTGCGCGCCTTTCACATCCCCTTTCTGTAACAGGGCGTCACCGCGGATATCCTGTGCGTAAGCCGCCCAGCCTTTCCCTTTCACTGCCGCAACGGTCGCCAGCGCGGCATCCGGTTTTTTCTGACCCAGCTGTACACGGGCCAGACGTGCATTAATCAGATCTTTTAAATCTTCATTATCGGTTTTTGTCAGCGCCTGGCTCAGGGCATTTTCTGCCGCCGGGAGGTCGTTGCTGTCAACCGCTTTCATCGCCAGATCAAGACCGGCGATAGCACCGTAGTTGTTATTGGCTTCTTTCGCAAAAGCCTGCAGACGGGCGGTCTGCTCCGCCGGAGTGCCTTTTGCTGTGATCGCCGTTTCATAGGCAATCGCCGCATCCTGTAATTTGCTGACCTGGTGAGACTGATAGTAGTTCCAGCCGGCAATACCGCCGATACCGATGATCAAACCTGCCGCGATTGCTTTGCCGTTTTCGACAAAGAAATTCTTCAGCGCTGATACCTGTTCATTTTCTGTGGTATAGACTTCCACACGTCTCTCCTTAACCTAAAAGTTCGCTCAGACGAGCGGAAAGCCCGCTCTGTGCCAGCGTCTGCTGCTCACCGGTGGCCAGTTCTTTGACAGTGACTGTCCCGTTGGCAATTTCATCCTCACCTAAAATCAGGGCGATGCGCGCACCGTTTTTATCCGCACGGCTCAGCTGACGTTTAAAGTTGCCGCCGCCGTAGTTGGTCATGATACGCACATCCGGCAGGCTGTCGCGGATCTGTTCCGCCAGCATCATTGCCGCAACCTGGCTGCCTTCACCGAAGGAGGCCAGATAAATATCGGTCACTGCAGTTTCGCTCACAAAGTCCGGATTGACGGACTGAACCAGCAGTACCATACGCTCCAGACCCATGGCAAAACCCACCGCCGGGGTATTATGACCGCCGAGCTGTTCAACCAGCCCGTCATAACGGCCGCCCGCGCAGACAGTTCCCTGCGAACCCAGTGCGGTGGTCACCCACTCAAACACGGTGCGGTTATAGTAATCCAGACCACGGACCAGACGCTGATTGATGCGGTACTGAATACCGGCAGCATCCAGGATGGCACACAGGCCGTCAAAGTGGGCTTTTGATTCTTCATCAAGATAATCAAACAGTGCCGGTGCATCGTTCAGGAGTTCCTGAACAACTTTGTCTTTGGAATCCAGCACACGCAGCGGGTTGGTGTACATCCGGCGTTTGCAGTCTTCATCCAGTTTGTCTTTGTGCTGTTCCAGGAAGGCAACCAGTGCTTCACGGTAGTTTGCACGCGCCTGTAACGAACCGATTGAGTTCAGTTCCAGGGTAACATGCTCCGCAATGCCCAGCTCACGCCACCAGCGGGCGGTCATCATAATCAGCTCAGCATCGATATCCGGACCGCTCAGGCCGAAAACTTCCGCACCCAGCTGATGGAACTGACGATAGCGGCCTTTCTGCGGACGCTCGTGGCGGAACATCGGTCCGATATACCAGAGGCGCTGTTCCTGATTGTACAGCAGGCCTTTCTCGATCCCGGCACGAACACAGCCCGCTGTTCCTTCCGGCCGCAGTGTTAAGCTCACATTTTCTTCGCGGTCCTGAAAAGAGTACATTTCCTTTTCAACAACATCAGTCACTTCACCGATGGCGCGCTGAAACAGGGGGGTATGCTCGACAATCGGCGTACGGATTTCACTGATCCCGTAGCTTGTCAGAATGCGTTTAAGCGTGTTTTCAATACGCTGCCATACCGCAGTATCAGCAGGCAGATAATCATTCATACCACGAACAGATTGGATTTTTGTCGCCACGTTAATTCTCTTAACTCAATGAAATATGTTTCCGATTATAAAAGCGACCCTGTGCGGGTGCAATATCGGGAGGCGGATATATCGTCTTAAAACAGCATATCTGTCAAAACAGACAAAACCGGCTCATCAATAATGAGCCGGTCCGCGATTATTCTTTCTCAACCAGACTGATATCAATCCGGTTATTCTGATCCAGCATGGCCGCTTTGGCACGGATTTTCGCTTCCAGCTGATCAATCATATCGGTGTTATCCAGGCGCTCTTTCTGACGGACACCATCTTCATAGAACCCGCTGCGGGTTTTCGCACCGGTCACACCCAGTGTGGAGACTTCCGCCTCGCCCGGACCGTTAACCACACAGCCGATAATCGACACATCCATCGGAGTGATGATATCTTCCAGCCGTTGTTCCAGGGCATTCACGGTGCCAATCACGTCGAACTCCTGACGGGAGCAGGTCGGACAGGCGATAAAGTTAATGCCGCGCGAACGGATACGCAGGGATTTCAGGATATCAAACCCGACCTTCACTTCTTCCACCGGATCCGCTGCCAGCGAGATACGCAGCGTATCACCGATACCTTCCGACAGCAGCATACCTAACCCGATAGCGGATTTCACAGAACCGGCACGTGCGCCGCCCGCTTCGGTAATACCCAGGTGCAGCGGCTGATCAATTTTCTGTGCCAGCAGACGGTAAGCACCGACTGCCAGGAACACATCTGACGCTTTTACACTGACTTTAAACTGGTCAAAATTCAGGCGATCAAGAATGTCCACATGACGCATGGCAGATTCCACCAGCGCTTCCGGTGTCGGTTCGCCGTATTTTTCCTGGATATCTTTTTCCAGTGAACCGCCGTTAACCCCGATACGGATAGGGATATTATAATAACGGGCGCAATCCACAACCTGACGGATACGCTCCTCGCTGCCGATATTACCCGGGTTGATACGCAGACAATCCACGCCGTATTCCGCCACTTTCAGCGCAATGCGGTAGTCAAAGTGAATATCCGCCACCAGCGGTACAGAGACCTGCTGTTTAATCAGTTTAAATGCTTCCGCCGCATCCATGGTCGGTACTGATACGCGGACAATATCCACGCCGACGCGTTCCAGGGATTTAATTTGTCTGACGGTCGCCTCAACATCCGTTGTCCGGGTGTTTGTCATTGATTGTACGGCGATTGGTGCACCATCACCGACCGGCACATTTCCCACGTAAATTCGGGTGGATTTGCGTCTTTTTATCGGGGATTCATTATGCATAAGTCTTTCTCCGGAACATCCTTGTGTCCTTAATCATTGCTGTGTTTATTGTGTAGTAAAGATTTAATTTATAAACCAATTATTCACCGGCTTTCGGCACACTCAGGTTTGCCACCCGGTTTGCCTTAACAAAATGACTCAGGTCAACACTCTGACCTTTGAACTGCACATCCACGGCAGCCGGTGCGCCGATTTTCAGACGGTAAGGTTCTGCGCCCGCAAATTCCAGGGTATCCCCTTTCTGTTTGGTGCCGCTGAAAATTTTTGTACCTTTGTTATCTGTCACTTCCAGCCAGCAGGTGTTTTTAAAGGTCAGAACCAGACCATCCTGTGTCTGTGTGGTGGTCGGCAGCGTGCCGCCTTCACTGTCTACGGCACGGTTAACAACCGCCGGTACGCGGTCACTGCCCGGCAGCGGCACAATCTTGCTGCTGTCAATTTCCTGATCCTGCGGGGTGGCTGCCGATAATTCCAGTGCAGCGGTATTGGTATTACCGGCCGGAGCGGTGTCCGGCGTCCCGGCAGGGGCATTCAGTGTCTGTGGTGCGGTGCTGTCTGCCGGATCGGTACCCGGAACATCTGCCGGAGCATTCACGGTGACATCATTCTGTTGTGCCAGTGAAGCAATATCAGCCTGTTGTGCCTGATACTGCTGCCACCACCACACGCCAACCAGCGCCAGAACCACCAGCAGTACCAGCCAGGTGAACTTCATCAGCCAGCCTTCGCGTTTTTTACGCTGGCGGCCGATAGTCACACTTTTCATCGGCTGGACTTTGGTCATCTGAGCGGGGGCGATTTTATCAAGATAAGGCATGATCGCAGATTCAGGGATCTGCAACAGCTTGGCATACGTACGGACATAACCGCGGATAAAGGTCGGGTTGCCTTCTTTCAGTGCATCTTCTTCGATTTCACGCACTGTAGTCAGTTTAAGACAAAGTCTGTCGGCGACTGTTTCCCGTGATAACTGAAGTTGTTCCCGACGTTGTGTTAAGAATTGGCCAAGAGTGAGTTGGAGATTATCTTGAGATTGAGAGTTATTCATGAGTTTCAGGACACAAACAGTTCTGGTTACGAGAAAGCGCGGAGATCTGCCCTTCCGCGCACCGAAGTTCCGTATTCCGGCATACTGCATGCCACCCGTAATGATAAAAATAATCCTGAAAACAACATCACTTTTATATTGTTTTACAGACTGTTATCCGGCGGACACTCATAAGCCAAAATGTACTGTACCACACTATCACTGCCTGACGGGGAATTCACGGCTAAATTCAGGTATTTTTCCGCAATTTCAGGCTGCTGATCGCATTTTGCACTCAGCGCCGCGCCTGTCAGCGCACCGGTATGCTGCGGCTGTGCTTTCAGTACCCGGTCAAAATGATACCGTGCAGCATCATACCGGCCGGCCTGAAGATAAGACTCACCCAGTGCAAGACGGGTACCGGTCGCAGCCGGTACGGTCTGTGTCACGGGTGCTGTCCGGCATCCTGCCAGCAGCATTACTGCAATTAATCCCGGGGAATACGTCCTTATCATACTGCCTCCTTGTCTGTAAGGCAGGTATATTAACGTAAACAGTCACCGGGGAGTGTTACTTAATATTACTGTCAGACTGCTTTGACAGAGATTGGTTCACCGGCCATGCGTTTTTTCAGTGTCCGTTTGGTCCGGTCGATAACATCACCGGCCAGCTGTCCGCAGGCAGCGTCAATATCATCACCGCGTGTTTTGCGGACAATGGTGGTGAATCCGTATTCCATCAGTACCTTGGCAAAACGGTCAATCCGGCTGTTTGAGCTGCGCCCGTAAGGGGCGCCCGGGAACGGGTTCCACGGGATCAGGTTGATTTTGCTCGGCGTGTCTTTCAGACAGGCCGCCAGCTGATGCGCCTGATCAGTGCTGTCATTGATATGATCCAGCATGACATATTCCACAGTCACACGGCCGCCGTTCGCATTGGATTTTCCGAGATAACGGCGCACAGATGCCAGGAATGTCTCAATGTTATATTTTTTGTTGATCGGCACGATTTCATCACGCACATCATCCGTCGGTGCGTGCAGGGAAATAGCGAGCGCCACATCAATCATATCGCCGAGTTTATCCAGCGCCGGAACCACACCGGAGGTGGAAATCGTCACGCGGCGTTTGGAGAGCCCGAAACCAAAGTCATCCAGCATGATTTCCATCGCCGGGACAACATGGGTCAGGTTCAGCAGCGGTTCACCCATCCCCATCATCACCACGTTGGTGATAGGACGGCGGCCGCTGGATTTCAGGGAGCCGATGATTTTCGCGGCACGCCAGACCTGGCCGATAATTTCAGAGACGCGCAGGTTGCGGTTAAAACCCTGCTGCGCGGTTGAGCAGAATTTGCATTCCAGCGCACAACCGACCTGGGAAGAGACACACAGAGTAGCGCGGTCATCTTCCGGGATATAGACGGTTTCCACTTCCTGGTCGCCGACACGGATAGCCCACTTAATGGTGCCGTCCGCAGAGCGCTGTTCTTCTGACACTTCCGGGGCCCGGATTTCCGCCACCGCTTTCAGTTTGGTGCGCAGCACTTTGTTGATATCGGTCATCAGATCGAAATCATCATAGCAATAGTGATAAATCCACTTCATCACCTGATCAGCACGGAAAGGTTTCTCACCCATATCGGCGAAAAACTGGCGCATTTCTTTGCGGGTCAGGTCGAGTAAATTAATTTTTCCGTTGATTTTTTCAGGAGCAATCGGTGCGGAGCCTGTTACACAGGCGTCTTGAGTGGTCAGTTCTGACATTGTTAACATTGCCTCGTTGTTACACTTTCGGCGGTGACACGCGGCGCGCATCACAGATACAGGAATAAGGATAGCCGCTGAAACGGACTGCGTCACGGATACGGCGGAAATATAAAAGCCCCGTATCATAACGGGGCGCGGCATTGTACAAACATTAATGGTGATATGGCAAATTAAAACACGTAAATGTAAATCGATTTATTGGATAATAGTACTTGTTTAAATCATTTTTTCAGATATTAATAATATTAACACTCATCTTTTACAGGTCATTTAATCTGAAATAAAGGAGTTGTTATGCATAAAATTATACTGGTTCCGATCGATCTGAATGCCGGTGCGTTATCTCAGAACGTCATTACTGAGATTAACGACTATGCCAAAGATAAAAATGTGAAATTTCATTTCGTTACGGTAATTCTTCCGTCTGAACAGCTTTTTGACTATGGTCTGACATTCCCTGTGATGACCGAAAATGCCAAGTCAGAAGACCAGCGCATCAAAGCTCTGCTTGCAAAACTGGATGCCGCCACCGAAAAATTTGCTGTACAGAAAGAACAGATTTCCACCGGTGTACTTATCGGAAGTGCGGCAGAGGCCATTCTTGATAATGCAGAAAGAATTAAAGCCGACCTGATTGTTATCGGTTCCAAAAACCCGACCATGAAAAGCCGTTTCCTGGGCTCCACCGCGTCCGCACTGATCCACTACGCCAATATCTCAGTCCTTGTTGTCCGGTAAAAAAGCAAAAGCCCGGATTACCGGGCTTTTGAGACTGAATTCACTGATAAAGCAGGATAACACAGGTTTTTTCCTGCTTTGTGTTATCAGCGCGGGCAGATTTCATCTTCAGTGAAGAAATAGGCAATTTCACGGGCAGCGGATTCTTCCGCATCAGAGCCGTGTACGGCGTTTTCAGTGAAACTGTCGGCGTAATCTGCGCGGAGTGTACCGGCCAGGGCGTTATCCGGATTGGTGGCGCCCATCAGATCACGGTGACGCTGCACGGCATTTTCCCCTTCCAGTACCTGTACCATAATCGGGCCGGATGTCATAAATTCCACCAGACCATCAAAGAACGGGCGGCCTTTGTGCTCAGCGTAGAATCCTTCCGCCTGTTCGCGGGTCAGGTGCAGCATTTTGGCGGCGATAATACGGAAACCGGCGCTTTCAAAACGGTGATAAATGGCCCCGATAGCATTTTTCTTTACGGCGTTTGGCTTAATGATAGAAAATGTGCGTTGTACAGACATGAATTGACCTCATTGTGCGCATGTGCGCTGTTGTCATTGTTATTTGCGGCTGACGGCAGACCGGTCCACACCTTGTGGTAAGGCAGTGATTATACGGGCTCACCTCTGTTTTTCCTACAGTTACGCAACATTTTTGCAAAGTATTCCGCATAACAGATCACAGATTTTCCGTCTGTATCACACTTTTTCCGCTGCGGTTCCCGCCGTTTCTGCTATTTCAGGGTAAAACTGACTGAACTGACCTGGCCGCTGAGATCCAGCACCGTCAGCTGATAACGCCCCGGGGTGTCCAGCGTCAGCAACAGCGGCTCACCGGACTCAGTACTGCCCGCCTGGTCGCCGTTAAGAAACCACCACTGAGTGCCCTCTCCGCCCTGCGTCACCACCCGCAGATCGAGGGTTTTCGCCAGCGGCAGACGGCGCAGCACATCCCCTTCGCGGATCCCGGAAATCAGCAGCGGAGCCGCTTCCACCCGCAACGGCGGACAGGTTTTACTCACCGGCGGCAGACGGTGGCTGCGGCGTTCACCCGGCGGCAGCCAGCTCTCCAGCGCAATCGGCCACAGCGCCACGGTTTTCTCCTGTGCATCCGGACAATCCGGCGACACCCGTTCCCCCTGTCCGTTAACCCAGATCACCGCATTGGTGCCGGACAGGCTTTCCTGCCCTGCGGACGGCAGTGTCGGCGGCACAGTATTGTCCAGCACCAGCGCTATCCGCTGCTGACGGCAGTTCGGATCCTGTTTGTCCGCCGCCAGCCCTGACGGCCAGCAAATCATCTTACTGCTGACGCTGATGGGTTTCGGATCCGGCAATTTTTTGCCGCCGCGTGCCCGCAGATAACTGTCCACCTGATACAGGATCGGGATCGCGGTTGCAAACCCGGCCTGGCCGGCCACCGGCGTACCGTCCGGACGGCCGACCCACACCCCGATGGTGTAGCGGTTATTCACCCCCAGTGCCCAGGCATCACGGTAGCCGTAACTGGTGCCGGTTTTCCACGCCAGCGGCACATCCTGCGCCAGCCGGTCATCTGCCAGCGGCCGTGTCTCTCCGGCCATCACCCGGCGCGTGATCCACGCCGCGCCCGGGGAGATCAGCTGCCGCTCTGCCAGTGGATCTTCCGGACGAAAACGCACCGGTGCCACTTTGCCCTGACGGGCAAACGCGCTGTAGGCCGCAATCAGCTGATCCATCCGCGCCCCGGTACCGCCCAGGATCAGCGACAGGTTCGGATCACTGCCGAGCGGAAAACGCAGTTCCAGACCGACGTTACGCAGTTTGGCACTGAACCGTTTCGGACCGTAAACATCCAGCAACTGAACCACCGGCAGATTCAGAGAACGGCGCAGTGCCTCACTGACACTCACCGGCCCGCTGAACCCGGTATCAAAGTTGCCCGGCCGGTAATCATTAAAACGGCGCGGCACATCCTGTAACAGAGATTCGCTGTGGATCAGCCCCTCATCCATCGCCAGGGCATATAAAAACGGTTTCAGTGTGGAACCCGGTGAACGCCAGGCACTGTTCACATCCACATGGCCGAAACGGGTGTCATCAGAGAAATCGATAGAGCCGACATAGCCCTTCACACTCATATCGCGGTTATCCACCACCATAATGCCGAGCGAGGTTTTTTCCGGCAGCTGATATTTGCGGTTGCGGGCCATCTCCTCCAGCTGACGCTGAATGGCCGGATTGATGGTGGTGCGGATCACCGGGTCTTTCACCCCCTGCGCCACACGCCGTGCCAGCAGCGGCGCGGAATGCGGCACCTGGCGCGGTGCCAGCCAGATACTCTCCTGCTTTAAATCATTCACTTTTGACTGCGGCCACACCTCAAATTCGGCCAGCCGGTCAAGCACCTTATTACGGGCTGCTTCCGCGCGCTGCGGATAACGATCCGGCCGCAGACGGCTTGGTGCCTGCGGCAGTACCGCCAGCAGTGCCGCTTCCCCGGCAGTCAGTTCCGACGGCGGTTTGCCGAGATACATCCAGCTCGCCGCACCAATACCCTCCACCGTGCCGCCGTACGGGGCGCGGTTAAGATACATCTCCAGAATCTCATCTTTGGAATAGTGCCACTCCAGCTGAATGGTGCGGAAAACCTGTTTCAGTTTGCCGGTCAGGGTGCGGTCATGGGGGTCGAGCAGACGGGCGACCTGCATGGAGAGCGTGCTGCCGCCGGAGACAATACGTCCGGAAGTCAGATCCTGCAACGCCGCGCGGCCGATAGCCACCGGGTTGATGCCCGGGTGCTGATAGAAATAGCGATCTTCGTATGTCAGAAGCGCTTCAATAAATTCCGGTGATACATCCTTCAGTGTGACCGGGTAGCGCCACACGCCGTTACTGTCAGCGAAACGCCACAGCGGTGACCCGTCCTCAGCCGTAACCGTACGCGCCATCACCACCTCATCCAGCGGTAAAGGCCAGATTTTATCGGCCAGCCAGAGCAGCGGCGGTGTCAGAACAATTGTTATCAGGCCGGTCAGCGCGAGACGTTTAAACCACACTTTCATGTATCAAACCGCATTATCAGAATTCTTAAGATAAAAATGCCCTTATAGTTTGTTATAAGGGCATAAAACATATTTTGCTGCCGCAGCCCGGAGGCTGCGGACAACAAACGGTGCTGTTAACGAACCACTTCCAGTGTCGCCGGTATCACACCGGTGGCACGCCAGGACGGAATATACATCGATTCCACCTGTGGTGCAGGAACACTGTATTTACCCGGTGTAACCGCGCGGGCCAGATAGACCAGCGTCACCGGACGGTACTCTTCCACCGCCACCTGGGAGACAAACCGATCATCGCGGTACTCGGTATGACGGATATTGGCCTGCTGCATATCCCGGATAGCTTCAGCCAGGTTCGGCGCACTGTCCGCCAGACTTGCACTGGCTGCCGCCAGGTTCTGGTTTTCCAGCTCCAGACCGGCCGGTAACAGATCCACCACCAGCGCATCCGGCACGTTGCGGTCAGCCTGAATATCCAGACGGACTGCCACCAGGTCACCACTGCTCAGACGGTCAATACTGATCGGATTACCGTTCAGATCCATATACGTCCGCTTGATCTTCAGCACTTCAGATGACGGGTGCGGTGCCTGTAACGGATAGCCGGTGATATTCACACGACCGAACAGCTCCGCATCCCCGCGGTTCGCGACACTGATGCCGTTGTTCAGCTGTGCCGCGGTGAGGATTTCACGCAGTGCGCTGTCACGGCTGACCGCCGGGGCCTGTCCGTTGATCAGGGCAGACCACGGTTTTTCGCTCTGATTAATGTACTGACGGCCTGCCAGATACAGGGCGTTGCTCTCCTGAGTGGAGAAGTAACGGTTATTCTGTATCTCCGCAGAGAGTGCCTGCAACTTGCCGTAACGCTGATCCGCATTGGAATCCGCCTCACTCAGCAGCGCAATAATCATCGCATCATCACGGATGGTGCTGCCGTAATCGCCGGTGTAGACGCTGTCACGGTTCTTCATCACACCCAGACGGATGGCTTCGTTACCGCGATCCGCATCCCCCATTTTCTTCAGGGCGATACCCAGCTGTACCAGTGCCAGTCCGCTTGCGGCATCATCACGGCGCTGATAGACCTGACGCAGTGCACCGAGCGGTGCTTTCTGCTGCTGTGCCAGCACATAACCGGCATACGCCTGTACCGCAAAGCGCATCTGATCGCTGTTACCGTAATAGTTGCTGCTGATCACCGAGCGATCCTGCAGATAACGCAGCAGGCGGTTATTGGCGTTACTCAGGGCATCCGCCGGGACATCAAACCCGCGCTGTCCGGCACGGAACAGAAAATCTGTCGCGTATGCGGTCAGCCACGGCTCTTCCGCGCCGCTGTTATCCCACAGGGAGAAACTGCCGTCACTGCGCTGCATGCCGAGCAGATGCGGGATACCGGTCATCACCGCCTGACGGCGTCCGGCGTCCGTCTGGGTTTTGATGCCCAGTTTTTTCAGCTCAGCCTCAGAGGAGTACAGAGACGGATACAGCCCGCTCACTGTCTGCTCCAGACAGCCGTACGGATAGGCATAGAGTTCACGGATGTAACGCGAGATATCCAGCGGCGGACGGCTGGTCAGCGTCATTTCACCGGACACGGTACCGGCATCCAGATAACCGATTTGATCTGCCGGTAACGCCCATTCCCCGCCATTGCCGAGTGACATGGAGTAAGAAACAGTTTCAGCCGGGTATGCCGGACGCACACCGATTTTCCAGCTGTTTTTGTAGGTGTTGCTGCTTTCATCAGGCAGTTTCAGCCCTTTGACCGTCATGAACACCTCGCCCTGACCAAAGCCGTTGGCAGCTTCAACCGGGACATTCACGGAGGTGCGCTGGCCTTTCGCCAGGGTGACTTCTTTCTCTGCCGCCCCTTTGAGATGCACCATGCCGTCCGCACTGAAATTCACGGTCAGATTCTGTGTTTCATCGGTCAGGTTGGTCAGATCCAGCGTCAGCTGTGAACGGTCACCACCGGCCATAAAGCGCGGCAGTGCCATCTGACTGATCACCGGTGCAGCAACAATCACTTTATTCTGCGCATGTCCGAAATCTTCGTCCGTCCAGGCCTGAGCCATCAGGCGCAGTTCACCGTTGAAATCCGGAATCGGCAGAGTAACAGTCCCTTCGCCCTGCGCATTCAGTTCCACCGGTGCCGCCTGCTGCGCGATAATCTGCACTTCGGTCAGCGGTTTCAGGCCGCCGCGATCGAGATCATCGCCGCCGTCACCACCAAACCGCAGTGTGCCGAGACGACCACTGCCCTCAATCAACTGTCCATAGACATCATACTGGTCCACGCTGTAGCGTTTGCGGCCGAAGAAGGCGTCATACGGATCCGGCGTTTTATAGTCGGTGATATTGAGCACACCGGTGTCCACGGCGGAAATCAGCACATTCACTTTTTCCGGTGCTGCTTTGCCGTCCTGTGCTTTTGCTTTGATTTTAACGGTCAGATCCTGATTCGGACGGATGCGGGCCGGCGTATCCAATGTCACATCAATCTTACGGGCCGGATCGGCCATCGGGATATGCAGGATACCGACCGCGCGTTTGACGGTCGCCTGACGGGAGCTGTCGCCCGGGCGGACAACCACCGCAGTCGCGTACAGGTCGTGGCGTGTCCACTCTTTGTTCAGCGGGACTTCCACATCGATGCCGCCTTCCGGCACATCCACTTCCTGCCACCACAGCGGGCCGTCACTGGATTCCAGAAGCACATAGCCTTTACCGGCCTGCGGTGCAGTCACATTCAGTTTAACTTTATCACCGGCGTGATAATTTGGTTTATCCAGTTTCAGTTTCACCTGGTCCGGGCGAACCGCACCGGTACCGCCGGTGTTATCCTGCCAGGAATAGCCCGCCCAGAAACGCACACTGCTGGTCAGCCCGGTAGACGGATCCACCACTTCCAGACGGTATGCCCCCCAGGAGACCGGGACGGTCACTTTTGCGGTACCGTCTTTGGCGATACTGATTTTGTCATCAGACATCACGAGGTCTTTCTGATCATAACCGGATGACCAGCCTTCGGAGTCGGACCAGCGCCAGTAATAATCACGGCGCTCATAAATCAGACGCGCATTCAGATCATCCGCTTTTAACTTATTACCCTGACGGTCGGTATAGACAATTTCGAATTCAGCCAGTGAATCTTCATCCATGCTGTACTGCGACACATATTTGTCAGTGCGGTAGTCGTAAACCTCTTTTTTGGCGAAGACCGGACGAATACCGGTCATTTTCGCGGCTGGCCATACCGCGACATCCGCACGGCGGGTCACCGGACGGCCGCCGGTTTCCATCAGGCTTGCCTGGAGGATTAATTTAAACGGCGATTTCACCTCTTTCCAGTAATCATTACTGATGGTGAAAGCCAGTTCGCCGCCGTCATCCATGGTTTCGTCGAACTCATCCAGGGTGCGGGTCAGGCTCTCTTCCTGAATATCACCGAATTCAAAGCCCGGCAATTTGGCGGATGCCTCACGATCCGGACGCATAAACAGCTGCCCGGTCAGCTGATTACCGGCAGCAGGCGCTCCATAGAGATAATGGCCTTCAATTTCAAAATCAGCGGATTGCTGTGTGGTGATCGGCTGTTTGTCGGTTTTGATTTCCATCGCCATGCGCTCAGGCATGAAATCTTCCACATTGACGCTGTAGAAGCGCGGTGTGTTATCCCCGAGGTCAAAACGCAGTGTCAGCTTACCGGTCTCAATGTTTTCCGGAATCGCATACTGGTACTGATAAAGACCGTTTTCCGGCTGCCAGACGAAGGTGGAAGCCACCTGACCGTCATTTTTCAGCACATCCACTTTGACAGGCTGATCTTTAACCGGATGGCCATCGCCGTCGCGCAGCAGGCCGTTAATTACCAGAGTTTCCCCCGGACGGTACAGATCACGCGGACCAAAAACGAAGAATTGTTTTGCATAGCCCTGCGGACCGGCGATATCAAACTCTGCCAGGTCAAGCGCCGGGTTTTTCAGGTCGATCATACTGGTCTGGCCGTTATTAATCGCCAGTAACAGCGCGGCATCCGCCCCGCGATCCAGTTTTGCATGACCGCTGCTGTCGGTTTCTGCTTTGCCCAGAAGCTGACCTTTGCTGTCGAGCAGACGGATTTCCACGCCTTTCAGTGCACTGCCTTTCGCCAGCGACTGAGTAAATACATCCAGCTCATTAAGATAGCTGTGCATGGAAACGCCGATATCACTCAGGGTAAAGAGTGTGGCCGGCATGGTGTAGCTGTAACGCCCGGCCTGCTGCATCACCGCCAGATACACGCCCTCTTCCTGTAACGGCTTGATATCCTTCAGCGGGATCTGCATATTTTCACGGGTGTTTTTCTGCGGATTGAGATCAAAACGCCCGGTATAGACCAGATCAGTGTTATTCAGCAGGTCATCAGAATTCCAGTACTGGAGATTGTTGCCGTACTGCCAGCTGGCGAGGAAAGACGCCAGGGAATCCGGTTTGATGCGGTAAAAATTGACATCAATACTGTCCACGTTCAGCGCGAATACCGGCAGTCCCTGCAGGACATCAGCCGGGAACAGCGAGCCGCGGCTGGCAAAACCGACACTCGGTACCACATCCGCAGTGGTCAGTTTTAAGTCATAACCATTAACCAGTGTGCGCTCATTGATACCGCGCACGCCGCGATCGATACTCAGCTGCAATTCCCGTGACGGCGGCAGATGGCGCATGCGCAGTTCCATCAGGTTATCCGACAGCTCCCAGGCACCTTCCAGCTTGCCGTTTTTCACGTCCACCAGACGGGCAAACTGACTGAAATCCTGGTTCGGATCCAGCGGAACAGAGAAGGTCACCACCATCGCATTTGCGCCGTCGAGCTGGATCTCAGAGGCGTCGATGATAGTCACATCTTTCCCGGCGTAGCGCTTACTCAGCTCTGCCAGTGATGCGGCATCCTGTGTTTTTTTCGCAGACGGAGAGGAAGCAGATGAAGAAGACGAGTTTTCTTTATTATTATTGGCCGGCGCGCTGTCATTGCTGCCCGCCGCCGTGGTTTTACTGCCGGTGTCATCACAACCCATGAGCGCCAGCGCTGATGCAAGAAGCACTGCAATGCAGCGTTTTTTGCCGGGACCCTGTCCTGCAATCGGAGAACGCATAATCAATCCTTTCTGGTGAGCCCGGAAAACGGGCACTTGTTCGGTATTATTTCACGAAGTGTAAACAAAGCCTAAACAAGCGTATAGTGCATTATTCTGAATATATGCACTACACATATTCACCATCCGGATAAATTATTGTTACGCTTCTGTTACCGGAATGGCGTTACGCAGCCAGCCACCGAGACGGCGCTGATAGAATGCCTGAGTGTGCTGTGTCAGGAAGTGCGTCAGCCCGTCATTTTCATCCGGATTTAACAGACAAAAATCAATATGCTCCCCGTCAGCAAGGTGCTCCATCGCAGCCTCAGCCGCCTGACGGATCACGGTATCCACTTCCTGCTCTTCATTCAGCTCCAGCACAATCAGCAGCACCGGTTCATCCGGGACAGTATTGTTTTTTTCGGCAGCCATTACCCAAAATGCACGGCGCACCGGTTTGTGCTGTTTAAACACGCCGGTCAGCGCATCAAGCACCGCGTCCGGTTTGTTTTCCGGTACGCTGAGCAGCAGTGCGCTGCCCTGTTCAATCATCACTTCCTGTACCGGGAGTATATCCGCCATTACAGAACTCCTTATTTCAGCATCTGTCTTCGTAAATATCACAGAAAAACGGCCACATGTTATGTGACCGTTTTACAGCAGAATCAGCAGGGCAATACCCGGTTACTGTCCGGCTTTTTTCAGCAGCAGTGCCGCCACAGTGCGCACACCGTACCCGGTTGCACCCGCAGACCATAAGTCTGACGGCGCTTTGCGGTAAGTGGCTGAGCAGTCAATGTGCAGCCAGTTTTTACGGTAATCTTCCACAAAATGAGACAGGAATGCCGCAGCGGTACTTGCCCCGGCAGTATTCGGTGCCCCGGTGTTGCTCAGATCCGCAAAGGAGGACGGCATCTGACGGCGGTGGAATTCTGCCAGCGGCAGGCGCCAGAACATCTCTTTTTCCTGATCAGCGGCTGACATCAGTTCATTGTACAGCGCATCATCGAAGCTCATCACAGAGTGATAGTCGTTACCGACGGCAGTTTTCGCCGCCCCGGTCAGGGTCGCTGCATCAATGATAAACCCGGCGTTATCTTTGTCCGCTTCAATCAGACCATCCGCCAGTACCAGACGCCCTTCCGCATCAGTATTCATGATTTCAACGGATTTACCGTTGCTGTAACGGATAATATCACCCAGTTTGAAGGCATTACCGCTCACCAGGTTATCCGCGATGCACAGGTACAGTTTGACGCGCTTTTGCAGGCCGCGGCTGATAGCCATTGCCAGTGCGCCGGTCAGGGTGGCTGCGCCGCCCATATCGGATTTCATGGAGTCCATGGAGGAAGTTGGTTTCAGGCTGTAGCCGCCGGAGTCAAAGGTTATCCCTTTACCGACCAGGCTGGCGAACACCGGCGCATTTTCCTGTTTGCCCGGATTGTAATCCAGCGCCAGCAGTACCGGCGGACGTACAGAACCACGGCCAACCGTATGGATCCCCATATAGCCCTGCTCGCGTAAATCTTCCCCTTTGATGATACGGTAACCGACTGAATTGCAGGAAACACCGCACAGCAGATCAACCGCACGCTGCGCCAGTTGTTCCGGGCTCAGCTCTTCCGCCGGGGTATTGATAACGTCGCGTACCCAGTCGATGATACGGATACGGTGTTCCAGTTCGGTTTTATCCGCTTCCGGTAATTCCGGCCATTCAATCGAGCGTGCGCCTTTCGGACCACGGAAGCCCTGCCAGAATGCCCAGCTGGTTTCCAGATCCCAGTTACTGCCGCTCAGTACCACATTACGGATACCCTGACCATCGATTTTGCGGCCCGCGCTCTGCACGGCGCACAGCATCCCTTTACGGCTTAAATGAACGGTCATTCCTTTGTCAGTCGCGCTGACCAGGGCTTTCTCTCCCCACGCCGGAGAAGCAGGTTCATACGATAAGGTTACAGGCATGATGAGTTGCGTCATTTCGTTCTCTCTTTTGACTTTTAGACTGCCGTAACAGTCAGATTTTATTTGAGGAATGCACGGCGTGCCGGTCTGCACAGGAGGCGGTAACAGCATACGCGCATCAGAGACCGCACGCTAACACAATTGTGCGGCCTGATGCGCGTAACAAAAGACATCATTCAAATTCGTCGAGCCAGACTAACAAAATTGCTTCTAATACTTTTTCGTTAGATTTTTCAGGGGCATCGTCAAATTCTTCCAGTTCGCAGATCCACTGGTGCATATCGGTGAAACGCACTGTTTTCGGATCTGTGTCCGGGTACAGATCATACAGAGCTTCGCCGATTTCACGGCTGTCCTGCCATTTCAGTCCCATTTCAGGCTCCTTTATCAGTGCTCACGCGCGTGGTTGATGGTGTATTTCGGAATTTCCACCACCAGGTCTTCATCCGCGACTTTCGCCTGGCAGCTCAGACGGCTTTCCGGCTCGAGTCCCCAGGCTTTGTCCAGCATGTCATCTTCCAGCTCACTGCTCTCTCCGAGGGAGTCAAACCCTTCGCGGACGATACAGTGACAGGTTGTGCAGGCACATGATTTCTCACAGGCATGTTCAATTTCGATACCGTTACGCAGGGCAACATCCAGAATTGACTCACCTTCATTTGCGTCGTATACCGCACCTTCAGGGCATAATGACTCATGCGGTAAAAAAACAATCTTAGGCATAATCTTCCCGTTATATCTCATCCACAGAGTGGCCCGCGAGTGCCTTGCGGACAGAATTGTCCATCCGGCGCGCCGCGAATACCTGTGTTTGCTTGTCCAGTTGTTTAATTGCGTTTTCAATGGCGGCTGGTGAGTCGCCTTCAACGCTCTCAATAAGCACACCGACTGCCGCATCAATAGCGGCATTTTCGTCGTCGCTCAGTAAATTGCCATCCTCTGAAAGCGCCTGAGTCAGGCTCTCCAGCAGGCGGGCAGCTTCCACTTTTTGTTCCGCCAGACGGCGGGTGGATAAATCGTTTTCTGCGTTTTCGAGTGAATCTTTGATCATCCCGGCGATATCGGTATCGCTCAGGCCGTAAGACGGTTTGATCTGAACTGAGGCCTGCACACCGGTGGATTTCTCCAGTGCACTGACACTCAGCAGCCCGTCCGCATCCACCTGGAAGGTGACACGGATATGGGCATTACCGGCGGCCATCGGCGGGATGCCGCGCAGGGTAAAACGTGCCAGGGAACGGCAGTCGCTGACCATTTCCCGCTCGCCCTGCAGCACATGAATGGTCATGGCGGTCTGGCCGTCTTTAAAGGTGGTAAATTCCTGGGCACGGGCTGCCGGAATGGTGGTGTTGCGCGGAATGACTTTTTCCACCAGGCCGCCCATAGTTTCCAGCCCCAGCGAAAGCGGGATCACATCCAGCAGCAGCATGTCGCTGTCCGGTTTGTTACCGGCCAGAATATCTGCCTGAATCGCGGCACCGATAGCAACCACTTTGTCCGGGTCAATCGAGGTCAGCGGCTCTTTGCTGAAGAACTCACCGACCAGCTCACGCACCAGCGGCACGCGGGTTGATCCGCCGACCATCACCACTTCGCGGACTTCATCCTGATCCGTTCCCGCATCTTTCAGGGCACGGCGGCAGGTCATCAGGGTTTTTCTGACCAGCGGACGAATGAGTTCCTCGAAGGTCTCACGGGTCAGCACACCCTGCCAGCCATCCAGGGAGATGGTGGTTTGTGCGGCATCAGACAGTGCAATTTTGGCTTCCGCCGCCGCATTTAATACTTCGCGGTGCTGCGAATGCCCCTGTGACTGAATGCCGCGCTGCTCATAAATCCAGTCAGCAATCAGATTATCGAAATCATCACCGCCGAGCGCGGTATCACCGCCGGTGGCCAGCACTTCAAATACACCACGGCTCAGACGCAGCACAGAGATATCAAACGTACCGCCGCCGAGGTCATAAACCGCAATCACCCCTTCCTGACCGGAATCCAGCCCGTAGGCGATTGCCGCCGCTGTCGGCTCATTCAGCAGACGTAAAACGTGTAATCCGGCAAGGCGGGCGGCATCTTTGGTGCCCTGACGCTGCGCATCATCGAAATACGCGGGAACAGTGATCACCACGCCATCCAGTTCACCACCGAGGGTTTCCTGCGCGCGCTGTGCCAGCACGGACAGAATATCCGCCGAGACACGGACAGGATCTGTCAGCCCGGCCGCAGTGCGGATGATTGGCAGGCCGTTTTCACCCGCCTGCAACTGATACGGCAGATCAGGATAGCGCTCAGTGATATCGGTCAGCGAGCGCCCCATCATGCGTTTGACAGAGATAATCGTATTCTGAGGATCGGCCGCCGCATTTGCGCGGGCATCCCAGCCGACCCGGCGGCTGTCCGCGCTGTACTGCACGACAGAAGGCAGTAAATAACGCCCTTCGTGATCGGGCAGCACATCGGTTTCACCACTGCGCACAGTGGCGACCAGTGAATGAGTGGTGCCTAAATCAATACCCGCGGCAAGGCGGCGCTGATGCGGGGCGGGAGCCTGTCCCGGTTCGCTGATTTGTAACAGTGCCATATTTTCCCCTAGAAACTGTCGAGCAAACGTTCTTCAAGATTTTCAATTTGTTGCGTCAGTTTACTCAAAAATCGTAATTTACGCACGCTGTCCGCTGCAGCGGTCCAGTCTTCGTCATCCAGCTGATGAATCATCTCTGCCATCCGGGTTTTTGTCATTTTAGTGATAGTGGCAGCAAAACCGGCCAGTGCATCACTGTCCTGTTTCTGTTCGATGATATCGAGGGCTTCGCGCAGTTCCAGCTGCTCCATCAGAAATGCAGTATCATGCATTGTGTGCTGTTCATTATTGATATCAATATCATGTAACAGCAGCATGTATTCCGCACGTTTCAGGGGATGTTTCAGGGACTGGTAGGCGTCATTGATGGTCGCGGCCATTGTCAGTGCCTGCGCTTGTTCTTTCGCATCACCGGCGGCAAATCTGTCCGGGTGATACTGGCGCTGCAAATCCTGATAACGACCGGCAAGTGCCTGTGTGTCAAGGTCATAACGCACAGGCAGGCTGAACAGGGAAAAATAGTTCATCGTGTTCTCTTCGCGGATAAATGGATCAGTTAAACGTGAAAACTCTCGCCGCAGCCGCATTCGCTGTTGACGTTCGGGTTATTGAATTTAAACCCTTCGTTTAACCCTTCCTTCACGAAATCCACTTCCGTGCCGTCAAGATACACAATACTTTTTCCGTCGATGATCACTTTTACGCCGTGATCTTCAAAGACGACATCATCTTCATTAATGACATCGGCAAATTCAAGTACGTAAGCCATACCAGAGCAACCGGAGGTTCTCACGCCTAACCGCAGACCTACTCCTTTACCGCGGTTTGCCAGAAAACTGGTGACCCGGCTTGCCGCACTTTCTGTAAGAGAAACGGACATTACACACCTCGCTCTATAAACCAGTATGGCGGATGACCGATGGGATCAGTATCCGCCATTATTTTATTGTTTTACCTGCTGCACACCGGCAGCGGCGGGCTATTAGTTGCCCCGGCGTTTACTTTTGTAATCCGCAATTGCTGCTTTGATCGCATCTTCAGCCAGAATCGAGCAGTGAATTTTCACCGGCGGTAATTCCAGTTCTTCCGCAATCGCGGTATTTTTGATGGCTTCCGCTTCATCCAGGGTCTTCCCTTTCATCCACTCAGTCACCAGTGAGCTTGACGCAATCGCCGAGCCGCAGCCGTAGGTTTTGAAACGTGCGTCTTCAATCACGCCGTTATCATCAACTTTGATCTGTAACTTCATTACGTCACCACAGGCCGGTGCACCCACCATGCCGCTGCCGACAGTCGGGTCTTCGTTGTCGAATGAGCCGACGTTGCGCGGGTTTTCGTAGTGATCGATTACTTTATCGCTATAAGCCATTGTTTATACTCCTGAAACCGTCTGATTAATGGTGTGACCATTCAATACTGTTAATATCAACACCTTGCTTGTGCATTTCCCACAGCGGGGAAAGATCGCGCAGGCGGCCAATTGCGTTATGGATAAGTTTGATAGCATAGTCAATCTCTTCCTCAGTCGTGAAACGACCCAGAGAGAAGCGGATTGAGCTGTGCGCCAGTTCATCGGTCATACCCAGGGCGCGCAGAACATATGACGGCTCCAGGCTGGCGGACGTACAGGCAGAACCGGATGATACCGCGAGATCTTTCAGCGCCATCATCAGGGATTCACCTTCAACATAGTTGAAACTGACGTTAAGAATATTCGGTGCGGAGTGCTCCGGGCAACCGTTCAGATAGGTTTCTTCGATATCTTTGATACCGTTCCACAGACGCATACGCAGTGCGGACAGACGCTCAGCTTCCGCTGCCATCTCTTCTTTGGCGATACGGTAAGCTTCACCCATACCGACAATCTGATGAACTGCCAGTGTACCGGAACGCATACCGCGCTCGTGACCACCGCCGTGCATCTGCGCTTCAATGCGGATACGCGGTTTGCGGCGGACATACAGTGCGCCGATACCCATCGGGCCGTAAATCTTATGGCCGGAGAAGGACATCAGATCCACTTTCAGTTTGCTTAAATCAACCGGCACTTTACCGACGCTCTGGGTGGCATCCACATGGAAAACAATCCCTTTGCTGCGGCACAGTTCACCGATTGCTTCGATATCCTGAATCACACCGATTTCGTTATTCACATGCATGATTGAGACTAAAATGGTGTCTTCACGCATTGCAGCTTCGAGTTCAGCCAGGTCGATCAGGCCATTACGCTGCGGCGCAAGATAGGTTACTTCAAACCCTTCGCGCTCTAACTGACGGCAGGTATCGAGTACCGCTTTATGCTCAGTTTTACAGGTAATAATGTGCTTGCCTTTTTTCTCATAGAATTTGGCTGCACCTTTAATCGCCAGGTTGTCAGACTCGGTGGCACCGGAAGTGAACACGATTTCACGCGGGTCAGCGCCGACCAGATCAGCAATCTGGTTACGGGCAATATCGACAGCCTCTTCGGCCTGCCAGCCAAAGCGGTGAGAACGTGAGGCCGGGTTGCCGAAGATGCCGTCCATTGTGAGGCATTGCATCATTTTTTCAGCAACACGCGGATCAACCGGGGTGGTTGCTGAGTAATCTAAATAAATCGGTAATTTCATCGCTCAATTGCTCCATGAACTACGGTTGCGTTGTTAACGCAGGTTTCTGCTTATGCTTGCAGATTGATAATCGTTTCGTTAATTGCCAGATTATGTGCACGACGTTTATCATCCTGGCGATCAGCAACATCAATCACTTCTTTATGATTTACTAACTCTTCCAGACTGATACTGCTTAAGAAATCAGTAATACGGTCACTCAGGTCACGCCACAGCGCGTGTGTCAGACAGCGGTCACCGCCCTGACAGCCTTCCTGGGTTCCCTGACAGCGGGTCGCATCAACGGATTCATCGACGGCCGAGATGACCTGAGCAATGAAAATCTCACCGGCACCGCGTGCCAGAAGATACCCGCCGCCCGGCCCGCGAACGCTGGAAACCAGCTCGTTTTTACGCAGACGGGAGAAGAGTTGCTCAAGATAAGAGAGGGAGATACCCTGACGTTCAGAAATGTCAGCCAGTGGTACGGGCCCCTCATGGGAGTGCAGCGCTACGTCGAGCATAGCGGTTACCGCATAGCGCCCTTTTGATGTCAGTCTCATAACCGGATCCCCGTGATAAATGGTGAAGAAATTGTGTCATTCCTGAGTAATTTAGTCAACTATTTAACCCAGTAATTTACTCAACTATTTTTTCGCCCATTTCTCAACAGAAGTCAGGATTCCACGCAGGATATTCAGCTCCTGTGTTTCCGGATGCGCGCGGGTAAATAAGCGGCGCAGACGGTTCATAATCTGACCCGGGTGTGCTTTGCGGATAAAACCGGATTCATTCAGTACCGATTCCAGATGCGTGTAAAACCGCTCCATATCATCCGCCGGCGGATAGTGTACCTCATCTGCCTCATCATTATTTGCCGGTTCGCTCTCATTCTGAGAGGCAAGAAATGCCATCCGGATCTCATAACTGACCAGCTGCACCGCCATCGCCAGGTTCAGCGAGCCGTATTCCGGGTTGGTCGGGATATAAAGATGATAATTACACTTCTGCAATTCATCGTTGGTCAGCCCGACACGTTCACGGCCGAAAATAATCGCGACCGGTGCGGTCTGTGCGATTTTAACACTTTTTTCCCCGCATTCACGCGGTTCAACCATCGGCCACGGCAGTGTGCGTGACCGGGCACTGGTGCCGATCACCAGTTCACAACCGGCAATCGCCTCATCCAGGGTGCTGACAATCTTTGCATTGCCGATAACATCACTGGCACCGGCAGACAGCGCGATGGCGTGAGAGTCCGGCTGTACCTGCGGATTGACCAGATAAAGGCTGGATAACCCCATTGTTTTCATAGCCCGCGCAGCGGAGCCCATATTGCCTGTATGTGAGGTTTCAACCAGGACGATTCGGATATTTTCGGACATAACACACTTTCTTTGAGAAATTATCGCAATATCTTAACACAAGAATAGTCAGATTGACGATCACCTGTTATACTCTGCCGCGTTTATTTTCGTTCTTTAACATCCCGGTGGACAACCCCATGCATCCGATGCTTACCATCGCCATACGTGCTGCACGTAAGGCCGGCAACCTGATTGCCAAACACTATGAAATGCCTGACACTGTTGAGACAACTCAGAAAGGTTCCAATGACTTTGTGACCAACGTGGATCGCGAAGCCGAGCAGATGATTATCGAGATCATCCGCAAATCTTATCCGAAGCACACCATTATCTCCGAAGAGTGTGGTGAGTTACCCGGTGAAGAACATGATATGCAATGGGTGATTGATCCCCTGGATGGCACCACCAACTTCGTCAAACGTCTCCCGCACTTCGCGGTATCTATCGCATTCCGTATCAAAGGCCGCACTGAAGTGGCGGTTGTTTACGATCCGATGCGTAACGAATTATTCTCTGCGGTCCGTGGTCAGGGCGCACAATTAAACGGCTACCGTCTGCGCGGTGCGACTGCCCGTGATCTCGACGGCGCGGTACTGGCTACCGGCTTCCCGTTCAAAGCCAAACAGCACGCTGATACCTATATCAAAATGCTCGGCAAACTGTTTACCCGCTGCTCAGACTTCCGCCGTACCGGCTCTGCCGCACTGGATCTGGCTTATCTCGCTGCCGGCCGTGTGGACGGTTTCTTTGAAATCGGCCTGAAGCCGTGGGACTTCCTCGGTGGTGAACTGCTGGTCCGTGAAGCGGGCGGTATCGTCACTGACTTCACCGGTGACCACCGTTATATCGACAGCGGCAACATCGTTGCAGGCAGCCCGCGTGTGGTCCGCGAACTGCTGGCAGAACTGCGTGATGAGCTGACTGAGTCTCTGAAACGCTGATTCTGTTCCGCCAGATGTGAAAAAGGGTTATGACTTTCGTCATAACCCTTTTTTATTATGCATTTTCCGGGGTCTGCGGCCGGACTTTCGGGCGCAGGAACAGTGCCGGAAGCACCGTCAGTGCCATCAGATAAAATATACCGCCGTGGATATCCTCATACAGATACCCGGCCACCAGCGTCATCACCGCAATCGCCCCGCCCATCGCCAGCGCGGAATACGCCGCCTGTAACGGAATGATCTCTGTGGATTTGCGGGCACCGATAAAGCGCATGGCCGCCAGATGACACACGGTATAGGTGCCGCTGTGCAGGATCTGCGCCGCAATCAGCACCGGCAGTGCCGCCGACATGCCCAGCAGCGACCAGCGAAGAATACCGCAGATACCGGAAAGCAGTAACAGATTGGCCGCACTCCAGCGGCGGAACAGCTTATTACTGAAGGTAAAGACAATCACTTCCGCCACCACGCCCAGCGACCAGAGATAGCCGATCGCGGCATCAGAATAGCCGACTTTTTGCCAGTAAATCACACTGAAGCCGTAATAGGCGGCATGCGCCCCCTGCAACAGACTCACACACAGCAGAAAGCGGACCACCGCATTATCTTTCAGCAGAACACGGAATTTCACCTGCGGACCGCGCTGTTTCATCTCTCCGGACGGCATAATGCGCGGTCGCAGCAGCGACGTCAGCAACAGCGAGCCGGTACTGACCACTAATGCAGCCAGAATCACCTCATGCTTCCAGATATCCATCAGCATCCCGGTAACCGAGGTGGCGATGATAAATGCCACCGATCCCCAGACACGGATCGAGCCGTAATCCATCGGGAACTGTTTTTGCCAGGTTGCGGCGAGGGAATCCCCCAGCGGGATCATCGGCGAGAAAAAGAGGTTGAATCCGGCCATAACAAAAAAGAGCCAGAGCCAGTGAGAACCGAAATAAAACGCCACCGCGAACAGGAAAGAACAGAGCGCCATCAGTCTCAGGGCAAAAATCAGCCGTGACGGGTCTTTAAACAGCGGTGTGATAAACAGGCTGCCGACGAACCGCGCCACCAGCCCCACACTGAGCAGCATACCGACCGTTGCCACATCATGCCCTTCACCTTTCAGCCATGCGCCCCAGTAGGGAAGAAAAATCCCGTAGGAAAAAAAATACGTAAAATAATCAAGCGCCAGCCAGAGCGATGACGGAACAAACATCTGCCTCTCCTTTCAGGAATACAAAAAACCCGCTCGCGGCGAACGAAGCGGGTTTTGGTTACATCAGATTGGTAACGCGATTATGCGTAAACCGGATATTTCGCGCAGATAGCCAGAACTTTTTGTTTCACAGCTTCAATGGTCGCTTCATCATTGAGGTTATCTAACACGTCACACATCCAGCCGGCCAGTTCACGGGCTTCTGCTTCTTTGAAGCCGCGGCGGGTGATCGCCGGGGAACCGACACGGATACCGGAAGTCACAAACGGGCTCTTCGGATCGTTCGGCACACTGTTTTTGTTGACAGTGATGTTTGCACGGCCCAGTGCCGCATCCGCATCTTTACCGGTGATGTCTTTATCGACCAGATCCACCAGGAACAGATGGTTCTCAGTACCGCCGGACACCACTTTATAACCACGGTTCAGGAAGACTTCAACCATTGCTTTGGCATTTTTCACAACCTGGACCTGATTTGCTTTAAATTCAGGCTCCATTGCTTCTTTTAACGCCACGGCTTTACCGGCGATAACGTGCATCAGCGGCCCCCCCTGGTTACCCGGGAATACCGCTGAGTTCAGTTTTTTGTACAGATCTTCATCACCGCCTTTCGCGAGGATCATCCCGCCGCGCGGACCCGCCAGGGTTTTGTGCGTGGTAGTGGTGACAACGTGAGCATGCGGAACCGGGTTAGGATAAACACCCGCAGCAACCAGACCGGCTACGTGGGCCATATCAACAAACAGGTAAGCACCGATGCTGTCAGCGATTTCACGCATTTTCGCCCAGTCAACCACACCGGAGTAGGCAGAGAAGCCGCCGATGATCATTTTCGGCTGATGTTTTTTCGCCTGTTCAGCGACATCGTCATAATCGATTTTACCGGCAGAATCGATACCGTAAGGGACGATATTGTACAGTTTACCGGAGAAGTTTACCGGAGAGCCGTGAGTCAGGTGACCGCCTTCCGCTAAGTTCATCCCTAATACTGTATCGCCCGGTGACAGCAGTGCGGAGTACACTGCAACGTTAGCCTGGGAACCTGAGTGCGGCTGAACGTTGGCATAGTCTGCGCCGAACAGTTCTTTTGCACGGTCAATCGCCAGCTGTTCAACGATATCCACATATTCGCAGCCGCCGTAGTAGCGTTTGCCCGGATACCCTTCTGCATATTTGTTGGTGAGCTGGGAGCCCTGAGCTTCCATAACGCGCGGGCTGGTATAGTTTTCAGAGGCAATTAATTCAATGTGCTCTTCCTGACGACGATCTTCGTCTTTCATCGCCTGCCAGAGTTGTGGGTCGTAATCTGCAATATTCATTTCACGCTTTAACATTCGCTTCTCCTGACTCGCCTGATGCCGATAAAAAAACACCCCTTTCCGGGGACGAATGCCCTACAGTGTAAACCCTTTTTCTGAATTGAGATAGCCCCGGAAACAAAAAATACGCAAACGATTGCATAGCGGTAAAATCAGGTAATTAGCATGCTTATTATTTCATAAGAATATCCTGTCCATCGGACACAATACCGGATTTGTGATCCCCTCTTACCCACGCTCACTGATCAATTTCGCTATTTTCACCGGATTTTCAGAAACAGCAGAAAAATTTGCGCTTTACAAATTCTGCCCTGTATTATAAGTTGCATAAAAAATACATGTTATAAATTTCACACTGATGTGATGCTTTTTCAGGAGCCCTGCTATGCTCGATGCACAAACTATCGCCACCGTAAAATCCACCGCCCCGCTGATTGCCGCCACCGGCCCGAAACTGACCGCCCATTTCTATGACCGCATGTTTCGTCAGCACCCGGAGTTAAAAGATATCTTCACCATGAGCCACCAGCAGAACGGCGCACAGCGTGAAGCGTTGTTTAATGCGGTCTGCGCCTATGCCATGAATATTGATAACCTCGGCGCACTGGGTGCGGCAGTGGAAAAAATTGCCAACAAGCACGCCAGTCTGATGATCAGACCTGAGCATTATCCGATTGTCGGGGAAAACCTGCTTGCCACCATTGAAGAGTTGCTCAATCCGGGTGAGGAAGTCCTTACCGCCTGGGGGAAAGCGTACGGCGTGCTGGCGGATATCTTTATTCAGCGCGAAGCCGGGCTGTATCAGGAAAAAGCGGCTTTACAGGGCGGATGGGAAGGACTGCGTGAATTCCGCGTGATCCGCAAACAGCCGCAGAGTGAACTTATTACCAGTTTCGAACTGGCGCCGGTTGATGATAAGCCTGTCGCGGATTACCGCCCGGGGCAGTATATCAGTGTCTATATCAATGATGATGCGCTGGAAAATCAGGAGATCCGCCAGTATTCCCTGACGCAGGCACCGGACGGTAAAACCTACCGGATTGCGGTCAAACGTGAAGACAAAGGTACGATTTCCGGCTGGCTGCACGCTAATGTGCAGGAAGGCGATGTGGTCAGACTGACACCACCGCTGGGGGATTTCTTCCTGGAGGCAGAAAAAGAAACCCCGGTGGTCCTGATTTCAGCCGGTGTCGGCTTAACACCGATGATGGCTATGCTGCAGACACTCGCCGCACAACAGCATCCGGCGGATGTGACCTGGCTGCACGCGGCAGAGCACGGCGGCGTGCATGCCTTTGCGGAGGAAGTAAACCGGTTTGGTGCGCAGTTGCCTGCGTTCAGCCAGACCGTCTGGTACAGAGAGCCGCGCGCAGATGAAGCTCATCCGCACCTGACCGGGCTGATGGATTTAACGGCTCAGCAGGATGCTCTGCTCAGTAAAACCCGCCACTATTACCTGTGCGGCCCGGTAGCCTTTATGCAGCACATTGCGCGTCAGCTGACTGCAATGGGCGTTAATGCAGACCAGATCCATTATGAATGTTTCGGTCCGCACAAAATTTTATAATCGCGACAGAACAACAATAACAACACGCTGGATATTCAGCGTATGTGCTTAAGCTGAAGCACATTTGAGTAACAGTGACATAACCGCCGAATTTATATCTATCCCATCCTTTCGCCCGGTTCACTGTTACTCTTTTTTTTGCCCGTCAGTTTTTATACCGGGCCCGGTTCACACATTTTTTTACTGCCTGTGAGAAATACATCACCTTGGCCGAATTGATACACGTTTCCAGCTCATCCTGTTCTTCTTTATTTAAATTCATCCCGGAAACCTCCGCAAAAAGTGCCGGTAATTCATGCTGACCGGGGTCTTTCATTGCTGACTGCAGAATAATAATACCGGCCATAACCAGAATAATAACCACAACACACACCGCCACTATCCATTGTATTGCCCGCACATGTATTGTCCGCACAGTCTTCTCCTTTTACTGACAGATAAAAGAATCCGGCGGTGTCAGAAATAACAGCCGCCGGATACGTTTAATTTGCAGGGATGCTCAGCAGAACTCAGATAGCATCTTCATCCTGTTCCCCGGTACGGATCCGGACAACCTGTGCCACATCGAACACAAAGATTTTACCGTCACCGATCTTACCGGTCTGCGCCGTCTGCATAATGGTTTCCACACAGGTTTCGAGAATGTCATCGGCGACAACAATTTCAATTTTTACCTTCGGCAGAAAATCCACCATATATTCCGCACCGCGATACAGTTCCGTATGCCCTTTCTGACGGCCGAAACCCTTCACCTCTGTCACGGTCATCCCGGTGATCCCCACTTCGGCCAGAGCTTCGCGGACATCATCGAGTTTAAACGGCTTAATAATTGCCTCAATCTTTTTCATTGTCAGATCCTGTTACCAATTTTTGCGGCCAAACCCGGATGTAATCGGGTAACGGCGATCTTTGCCAAAGTTCCGGGCGGTAATGCGCGGTCCCACCGGTGACTGGCGGCGTTTGTATTCATTGATATCCACCAGCCGGATAACCTTGCGGACCACCGCTTCATCAAACCCGGCGGCGATCAGTTCATCTGCGGACATATCTTTTTCAACATACCCGGCCAGCAGGGCATCGAGGATGTCATACGGCGGCAGACTGTCCTGATCCAGCTGACCCGGTGCCAGCTCTGCTGACGGCGGACGGGTGATAACCCGCTCCGGAATCGCCGGAGAGAGTGTGTTGCGGTATCTTGCCAGTTCAAACACCATAGTTTTCGGCACATCTTTCAGGACATTAAAGCCCCCGGCCATATCCCCGTACAGTGTGGAGTAACCAACCGCACACTCGCTTTTATTACTGGTGGTCAGCACAATGCGGCGGCGTTTGTTGGACATCGCCATCAGGATCACCGCACGGCAGCGTGCCTGTAAATTCTCTTCGGTGGTATCAACCGGTGTTCCGGCGAATTTCGGTTCCAGTTCGTGCATAAAGGCTTCAAACATCGGCTCAATCGACACCACATCAAATTCCACCCCCAGCAGCTCTGCCTGCTCACGGGCATCGTGAATGCTGATATCCGAGGTGTAACGGAACGGCATCATCACCGCCTGCACCTTATCTTTACCCAGTGCATCTGCAGCAATGGTGACAGTCAGGCCGGAATCGATCCCGCCGGACAGGCCCAGCAGCGCTCCCTGAAAACCATTTTTGCGGACATAATCCCGCGTTGCCATCACCAGCCCCTGATAAACCTGAGCCAGAACAGGTAACGACGGTGCCGGATCCACCATCGGCGTGATGGTTAAATCCGTAAAGTGACACTGCGCGACCTGCTCTGAAAACGCAGCAAGACGATGCGTTACGCTGCCATCTGCGGCGAAAACAGCGGAATCACCATCAAAAATAAGTTCATCCTGCCCGCCGACCTGGTTGAGATAGACCAGCGGCAGCCCGGTACGGCGGCAGTGTGCCTGTATCAGCACATCCCGGGTATCAATTTTATCAGTGGAATACGGTGACGCATTCAGTGTCAGAATAATTTCCGCACCGGCCGCTTTCAGGGCATCAACCGGACCGTCAGTCCAGATATCCTCACAAATAAGTAACCCGAGGCGGTAGCCGCGAAAATCAATCACACAGGTTTCTGTCCCTGCCGTAAACCAGCGTTTTTCATCAAACACGCCGTAGTTCGGCAGTTCCTGTTTGAAATAACGGGCGCGGAGTTCCCCTTTCTCAAAGAAAGAGAGGGCGTTATAAATGTGACCGTTTTCCTGCCACGGGTGTCCCACCAGCACAGCACAGTCACCGCTGGCCTGTTGGATCCGGGTGAGGCTCTGCACTATCCGCTGATGAAAATCGGGACGGAAAACCAGGTCTTCCGGTGAATACCCGGACAATGCCAGTTCGGAAAACATGACCAGGTCAGCCCCTGCCGCCTGCTGCTCCGCCATGGTTTTCAGAATACGTTCACCATTGCCTTCGATATCTCCGACCAGAAAATTCAGCTGGGCCAGGGCGATATTAAGTGTACGACGCATAAAATCCTGCTCTCCCGGGATAGATCTCACCGTATGTAAAAATTAATAATAAAACAGCTAATAATGAAGATGATAGCAAAATGTGCCGGTTCACACCGATTCTTTGCTTATTCTTTAAAGTCGGCCGCATCCAGCTCATGACGGGACAGTAATTTATAGAACTCTGTCCGGTTACGCCCTGCCAGACGGGCAGCATTGGTCACGTTACCTTTGGTCATCTGGAGAAGTTTGCGTAAATAATTGAGTTCAAACTGGTTACGGGCTTCCGCAAAGGTCGGCAGCGCCGTATTTTCTCCTTCCAGCGCCTGAGTCACCAGAGCCTCACTGATCACCGGCACGGTGGACAGCGCCACACACTGCTCGATAACGTTAAGCAGCTGACGGACGTTGCCCGGCCAGCTCGCGCCCATCAGGCATTTCATGGCATCCGGAGAGAAGCTGCGGACAAACGGCTTATGTTTTTTCGCCGCTTCGCGCAGAATATGATTGGCCAGCAGCGGGATATCTTCAGCCCGCTCATGGAGTGTCGGAATTTTCAGGTTAACCACATTGAGGCGGTAGTAGAGATCTTCACGGAATTCGTGTTTTTCCATCGCCTTGGGTAAATCGCGGTGTGTCGCGGAAATGACGCGGACATCAATATCAATGTCGCGGTTACTGCCGAGCGGGCGCACTTTGCGCTCCTGCAGAACACGCAGCAGTTTGACCTGCAGCGGCATCGGCATATCCCCGATTTCATCGAGGAACAGTGTGCCGCTCTCTGCCGCCTGGAACAGCCCTTCCCGGCTGCTCACAGCGCCGGTAAAGGCACCTTTGGCATGGCCGAACAGCTCGGATTCCAGCAACTGCTCCGGCAGTGCACCACAGTTGATGGCGATAAACGGTTTTTTCGCTCTCGGACTGGCTTTGTGGATAGCCTGGGCCAGTACCTCTTTCCCGGTACCGCTCTGACCATTGATCAGCACACTGACATCGGATTGCGCCACCATACGTGCCTGTTCCAGCAGACGCAGCATCAGCGGGCTGCGGGTCACAATCCCTTCACACCAGGATTCATCACTGACCGTGGTGGTGGAAAGTGCCAGCGCATCGTCAATCGCTTTATATAATGCATCGCGATCCACCGGTTTGGTCAGAAAGCTGAACACACCTTCACGGGTGGCGGCCACGGCATCCGGAATGGAGCCGTGGGCTGTCAGGATAATCACCGGCATGCCGGAATGGGTTTTCTGGATCTCGGCAAACAGCGCCATACCATCCATTTCATCCATCCGCAGGTCACTGATGACCAGATCGATTTTTTCTTTATTGAGTACCTTCAGCGCTTCAGGCCCGCTTTCTGCCGTTGATACCCGGAAACCTTCACTGCTCAGGCGCATACCCAGCAGTTTCAGTAAGCCCGGATCATCATCAACCAATAATAAGTTTGCGCTGCGGCGTGCTGTCATGCCGGGGTTACTCCTTTTTTTCCTGTGCCGGTTTCGTTTCTGCGGCTTTTGTTTCTGCGGCTGCCGGTTTGGCTTCTGCCGGTTTAGCATCAGCAGGTTTTGCTTCCGCCGGTTTCGGCTCTGCCGTACCTGCCGCCTCTTCTAATGCCTCACGGCGCTCCTCGAGCGCATTTTCCAGTTCCGCATCCGCTTTGGTCGGCTGTTTGCGGCCGGCCAGCTGGCGCTCAATGTTGCTCAGGTTATCCAGCTTGCGGGTGGTATTCTGTAATTCAAACTGCAGGCGGGAGTTAACCGCACGCAGCTGATCAATTTTGCCGTCCGTATCGCTCTGCAGGCGGCGGTAGCGCTGGCGTTCGTCACTCAGGGCAATCGCCTGTTTCAGCTGATCACGCCACAGGGTCATCAGCGGACGCAGGGAGACCGGGAACCCGGCACTGTAGGCATTCAGGGTTTCGAGCACCTTACGCTTGTCATTGGCGGAGGTACCGGTGTTATTAAGCAGAATGCTCTGACGCAGTGCGGTATCCCAGCTGTCCGGGGTGATTTTCCCCGCCATAATGCGGGCTGTATCACTGCTGAGCAGATCAGCACAATCCATCATCCGCAGCCAGTAAAGCGCGTTTTCTGTCGCGGCCGCAGAGTTGAGTTCCCAGATAGCGTGGCAGTCCGCAATCCGGTAATCCGCCGTCCGCTCCTGCGGCAGGACGACAGAGGCCAGCGCGGAGAGATCCGGCGGCGTTGCGGTTTTTACGCAACCGGCCAGCAACAGCGGGACGGCGGCAATCAGGGACTTAAATGTCATTTTCAAGTTAATGCTGACCTGTTATTCCAGTAAGGTGTGGAACGGAAGCTGAATACGGAAGCACACATCCGCACCTTCAGAACCGACTAATATCAGTTCGCCGCCCATCCGGTTAATACAATCCCGGGCAATACTCAGTCCCAGCCCGCTGCCTTTGACAGCACCTTTGCGCTGAAGCGAGCCCTGATAGAACGGTTCGAAGATCATTTCCTGCTCTTCTTCCGGGATCGGCGTACCGGTATTGGCGACATCAATCTGTATATGCTGACCGGCTTTCCGGCTGGTTATCCGGATCTTACCCGATTCAGCGCCATAGTGTACCGCATTTGAGTAGAGATTATCGAGTACACGTGTTAATAAGACGGGTTCAGCCCAGACACTTGTTTCATCCAGAGCAAGGTCTGTAGTGATTTCTTTGCTTCTCGCCGGTAAGCTGTGGGCATTAACCACCTCATGCACTACCGTATCGAGGTTAACCCATTTGGCTTCTGTCGGGCTGTCCACCAGCGTGCGGTTATACTCCAGCAACTGTTCAATCAGCACCTGCAAATGGCGGCTGCTTTCACTCAGTATTGATACCACATCTTTCTGATCCGCCGTCAGCGGCCCCGCGACTTCATCCGCCAGCAGTTCGGTACCTTCACGCATACTGGCCAGCGGGGTTTTCAGTTCATGGGAAATATGACGCAGAAATTCATGACGCTGGGATTCCAGCCAGTCGAGGCGCTCACTCAGCCAGACAATCCGCAGCGCCAGCGAGCGCAGTTCTCTCGGGCCGTTAAAATTATCAAGGCGCTGTATCAGGTTGCGCCCTTCCCCCAGGCGGTTAACCATCCGCTCAATCACTTTTACCGGCCCGATAATCATGCGGGTAAACAGAATGATAAGGCCGGTGCTCAGGACAAACACCAGCAGGCTCTGCCAGCCGAATGACTGGCCTTTGCGGGCGATGGCATTCTGAAGTTCCTCACCGCGCCGGAAATTCGCCTCACGGATAGCCTGCACCAGATCAGCGTTACTGCGGGCAAAGGCTTCCAGGTGAGTGGTCATCGCCGCAACCGGCTCGCCGTTCTCACACTGGAGGACAGACAACTGTCCGAGGCTGCCGGCGATATCATCAGTATAACGCGGATCCGGGGTGGATTGTTTCTGGCGGGCGAGATAGTCCTCATAGCGGAGATACTGTTTGTGCCAGACATTTTTCAGGGTTTCATTACCCAGCACACAGTACTGGCGGTAGCTGCGCTCCATTTCCAGCGCCAGGCTCGACATTTCCTCACTGCGCCGCGCATCCTGTACAGTTGAGATACTGATTTGCGCCGCCTGATTACTCAGCTCATCAAAGCTCTGATACGCCTGCCATGCCAGTCCCAGCAACGGCAGCAATACCAGACAGAATGCCACCACAACCAACTGACGCAGCGAGCGCGGAAATAATCGCCATTTTTTCAAGATTGTCATCTCTTAACCTGTTGTCATGAGCATGATGCTAACCGGATCCGGGATAAGAGAAAAGGATCAGGATGCATCTGTGCGAAAAAGAGAACAGAAAGAATGCAGGGAAGGTATAAAATGATGACGGGACGACAGTTTCCTGCCGTCCCGTCAGTGAGATTAAGGTGGTGCCTCACTCAACGTGTCGCCCTGTGTCTGATAAAGCTTGCGCAGTTATCGGTATTAACGGACGGTAGGCACCTTACTCTGGCATCATTCCCGGGCTTATGTGGCATGTTTCCGCCATATTGCGGGCCGACATAAAAAATTGAATGAGCAACTGCAGAAGACATTGCAACTGCTGTGCCAACTTTGAAAAATAAAATTCAATACACTGTTATTAAAGAGAAAATATTTTTCATCACCCGCTATTTTTTTCCGGCGTGCTGTCATACGCATCTTATCTTCCGGTTTCTTCCCCGTTTTACAAAAAAACGTCTCTGATTTGCGACAGTCTTTTTTGCTCTTTTTTACCTCTTTAAATATCAATGCATTAGATGTCTCCTTTTGGAGACATTAAAAATGATGACTGTCGTTATTTTATGACACAGGTGATTTTTTATACCGGACATGCAAACAAACACGCAGTTTACTTAATAAAATCCACCGTCAGGACAATGCTTTTGTCCAACCCCGGTGGCGGAATTCCTACCGGCTGATATTTACTGACCGCACTGAGCGCAATTTTATCCAGTATCCGGTTCCCCGAACTTCTGATCACCACGGGGTCAGAAAGTGTACCGGTTCCGGAAATACTGACATTAATATCAACGGCTGCGCTGACCTTTCTGATTCTGGCAGGATAATAAATATACCGCAGGATCTCTCTGCGCATTTTTTCCCGGTATAACCACAGCTCGTCGTCACTCCGCTGCCCGGCAACGGTATCGGCTGTTGTCAGGTTATGATTTCCGGCCGACAGAGATGACTGTAAACCGGTATCCGGAACCTCTGCCGGTTTATGCACATCTTTATCATGCCGCGGTGCAGTAACCGGCTTTTTAATTTTCTGCCGCAGTTTATTCTCACGTTTTTTTCTGTTTTTTTCCGCCTGCCATTCTGATTTTTTATCCGCTGCCGGGCTTATCACCGGTAACAGGCTTTTCTCGCTCTGTTCCGGTATATCCGGAGAGTGTTCCTCCGCCTTTTCCGGCGCAGGCAGCAATAACATGGCACTGCGGTTATCCGTCCTTATATTGCCGTTTTCCGCATAATCAGTCTGGCTGATACAGAATAAAAAAATAAGCAGTCCGCCGTGAAGACACAGAGAAAAGAATAAACCGGCCAGTTTGCAGCGATTCATTGATTACTCCGCAGGCAGTAATACCGCATGGAATTTTCCGGCATGACGTAAAAAGTCCTGTAAAACCATTTCAGTCTCTTCCGGAGATGCCTTTTCATTTGCCCGCAGTGAAGCGCCGATTAATAACGGGCCGCCGGTCAGCATATAACTGCGTTCAATATCTTCCAGTATGCCGGTCACCGAATTATGGGTTCGCTCAAGAATATTGCGGCTCTGAACGATTTTATTTCTGAATACCTGCCGATCAATCCCGTTGTGCTCAAATTCCGTCAGTACGCGTTCACTCAGGGCAATCAGTTCATCCACCCGTTCCGGTGCACAGGTGAACATGATCCGTCCCTCATCCTGTATTTCAGACGGGTTGTGCCAGAACCATGCGGTGACACTGTAAACACCTGATGCTTCCTCACGTAATTTTTCCCGCAGTTTTTCCTGAATCACCTCACCGCCGATCTCCAGATAATAGGCATTATCCGGCCGCCAGCCATTTTTGCGGACAAGATAGATCTCCACTTCAGCCCGCGGCTCCTGCAATCCCCTGACAATTAATGGTGTTTCCGGTGTTCCGGCTTCAATCGCAACGGGTTCTCTGCCATCCTTTTTTACACCAACAGATGCCAGATATTTTCCTGCAATTTTTTCCGCATCGCGGGGCTGAATATCACCGGTAATAAAATACGTAAAATCGGTTTTATTACTGATATAACGTTCATACAATTGCGTCAGTTTTTCCGCACTCAGTACGTCAAGATCCTGCTGTGTGGCATCATATATGGTATGTTTACCCGGATAACGCAGTGATGATATTTTCTGCATAAAGAGATGCTGACTGTCTTTATTATTCTCAGCCAGCTGTTTATCCATTTCCGATTTATATTTACGCCATACTTTTTCCGTTACCCGGCTTTCATTTAATTTCAGATGAAAAAGCGTCAGAATTTTTTCAAGATTATCCGTCTCTGCCCAGCCGGAAAAACCCTGCTGATGCTCATCCAGTAATGTTGACATTACCACCGGACTCTTATTAAAAACAGCCTGTAATGCGGATAGCGGATAACGGCCAAAACCGGTTTCATCCGTCAGGCTGACGGCAATCCGCAGCGCATGATAATCGTCATCCGGTACTGACCGTAATCCGCCGGGTGTCAGCGCCTTAAAGAACACTTTTCCCGGATTATCATTATTGTACTGATAGATTAACCGGCTGCCGTTACTCAGCTGATATTCCCTGATATTATATTCTTCAGCCGTTCTGATAAGTTTCACACTACCGTCCGTGACATTAATATCCGGTAGTTCTGTTATTTGTTCTGCGGCCGGGTCCCATTTTTTCTGTGGTAGCCGGTGACTTTCAATCCAGTTTTTTTCCAGTGCTGCCGCATCCATGGCCTGCGGCTGTATTTTCTCCGGATGCGTTATCATCACCAACCGGGATTTCACGGCTGTCATAGTATGAAATGCGCTGTTCACATCGGCTAAGGTGATATTTTTCAGATAATAGCGATTGAGAAGAAATTTATCATTCTGCCCTGCAAGCAGCTGATGACTGGCTGCCGCCGTCATCATATCCGCCGCAAGATCAATACTGTAAATGGTTTTATCTTTCTGTTTTTCATTAAGGCGGGTTAACCGCTCAAGCTCTTCATCCAGTTCAGCCTGTGTAAAACCCTGCTGCTCAACAGTAGCAAGAAAATTAAAAATACTCAGTGTGGCTTCATCATATTTTTCATCTGATAATTGCAGGGAAAATACAGATTGTATGGTTTCCCGTCCGGTCGCTGAAGAGTAATAATTCGCGGTACTGATAAACTCATCATTCTCTTTTTCCAGGTGTTGTAACCGGATATTTATCAGCCGGGTCATAATCTGATTAACCAGATCATCCTTATAACGGGCCAGTGAATAATCCTCCTGATAAGGACTGAAAAAACTGATTTCCACCGCCGGTGTCCGGATTTCATCTTCATGAACAAAAGCCGTACGCCAGTGTTCCGGCAACGGTACAGAATAATCAATCATCTCAGGCGGATCTGTTCTGACCGGAAGCATCGTTAATTTTGTTTTCAGCAGAGACAGGATGTGTTGTTTATTAATATCCCCGGCGACTACCAGAGACATATTATCCGGTCTGTACCAGCGATAATAAAAATCAGCCACCCGTTTACGGCTGACATTCTGTATTGTTTCCGCATCCCCGATAGGGTCACGTAATGCATAGCGCGACCCCGCCATCTCAATGGCGCTCTTTTTATCCCCCAGCCGCAGCATAGCTCCCAGTCTGGCGCGCCACTCTTCCAGAACAACGCCCCTTTCTGCATCCAGGTCCGCCTGATTTATGGTTACCCGCCCTGCCCAGTCAGCAACAATATCCAGCGCAAGGTTAATTTTTACCGGGTCATTGTCCGGCAGATTTAATGTGTAGACCGTATTTTCAAAATCCGTGAATGCATTAATATCAATACCGAATTTTAATCCCGCTTTTTCCAGGTCACGGATCAGCTTATTACCGGGGAAATGCGTTGTTCCGTTAAATGCCATATGTTCGACAATATGTGCAACGCCTCTCTGGTCATCATCCTCATTCATTGATCCGGCATTAACAACCAGCCGGATATACACTTTTTTCTCCGGTGTGCTGTTTTCCGCCAGAAAATAACGAAATCCGTTATTCAGCGTGCCGGTTTCTATTGCCGGGTCATACCGGAGTGTTTTCATTTTCAGCAGGTCATTAACCTGTGTCTGCTGACCGGAACAGGCGGACAAAATAAATAACATGCCGGTTATCAGTAGTATTCTTTTCATAAAATCAACCCGGGCTTATCATTTCTCACGTCTTCCCTGTGAGATATTTCGATAATATGACTGTGAGCCAGTTTTTCCCTGAGTAACCGGCTCAGTGTTTTATAATTTTCCTCATCGAGTGCGGATAAGGCCTCATCGAGAAACAGCCAGGCCGGTTTTTGTATCAGACACCGCGCCAGCATTATTTTCTGAAGTTCTCCGCCGGATAATGTGTGCTGCCAGTTTTTCACGGTATCCAGTTCAGGAATAAAATGACTGAGTCCCACATCCGTTAATGCACCGGCCAGCAATGCATCGTCATATTCCCCGTGAATATGGGGATATATTAAAATTTCCCGCAATGTGGCTTCCGGTAAATACGGTTTCTGGGGAATAAACATGCAGTTATTATCCGGAGGCATGGATAATGAACCTTTATAATGCGGCCATAATCCGGCGAGTGTGCGCAGGAATGTACTTTTCCCGCATCCCGACGGGCCTGTTATTGAGCTGCTGTCCGGAAAGGCACCGGACATATTTTCCTGAACCGGGCGGTTATCCGGTAAAAATACTGATAACTCAGACCATTCGGGAGAATCAGACTGACGGATTGTGCCGGTGCCGGTAATAGAATCCAGCTGCGAACTGAATGTCACCAGACGCCCGGTGACTGCCCGCCAGTTTGCCACTGACTCATAAGAATCGACAAACCAGCTGAATGCTTCCTGTACCCGGTAAAATCCGGTTGCGGTCTGCATCATATCCCCGAGTTGCAGGCTGCCGCTCATCAGCCGCGGCGATGCCACCAGATACGGGAAAATGCGGGCGACCTCATTATATCCGCTGTTAAAGGCCTGATATTTCATTTTCATTCCGGTCAGATATTGCCAGTTCTGCCATATTTTCCCGAATAACCGTTTTGATGAGGATAATTCCGCCTTTTCACCGCGCAGAAAACTGATCGATTCCGCGTATTCTTTTACCCGCATCAGATGAAAACGAAAATCGGCTTCACATTTTTCCTGCTGAAATGTCAGCGGGATCAGTTTTCTGGTAATTTTATGGGTGAGCCATGTACCGATAACGGAATACAATATTGCCACCCATACCATATATCCCGGTATTACCCATGTCATTCCGCCCAGTTCAAATGTCAGTATTCCGGAAAGATTCCATAAAATAACGGTAAAAGACACCAGACTGGTGATAGTCCGCAGTAATCCCAGTCCCAGCTGCAATGTCTGATCGCAAAATTCTTTTATATCCTGAGCAATACGCTGATCCGGATTATCACTCTCTTTGTATAAAAGCTGATGCCGGTAAATACGCTTATGGCTCAGCCACTGCGTAAGAAACCGCTCTGTCAGCCAGCCCCGCCAGCGGATACGTAATGTCCGGCGCAAATATTCTTCAATAAGATCGACAGAAGAATAAACCACCATGATCAGAACAAACTGACTCAGCATCGGCCAGAAATTATCCCAGTCCTTATTCTGCATAAGATTAAAAAAATCACGGTTCCAGTCGCTGTATTTCACTGCAATTTCAACAACAATATAATTAAGTGCAATAACAGAAATAATCAGCGGCCAGGCTATTTTCCATTCCCGGCTTTTCCAATACGGACAGGCCAGGCTCCAGACCTGTTTGATAAATTTATTTTTATTTAATTCAGATTTACTATTCATACTGTGTTTTGTCATGGGCTGCCGGCAGAAAACAGAATTTCCGCCGGCAGTTTCTTATGTCTCAATTAAAATTCATAACCGACTTCAAGCCAGAATTCACGTCCCGGAGTATAAATTCCGTACTCATTTGAACTGTAGCCTTTATTTTCCATTTTCCTGACCTGGTTCAGCACATTGAGTACTTCGGCACGGAAATAAAGCTGATGTGAACCGTAAATAGCCGGCTGCCAGCTCAGGCTGGTATCCCATTGAGTATGTGTTCCGAAGTTCTGCGTTTTATAAACAGTAATATCATCCGTACTGTTGGTTTCTGCATAAGAATGGACCGGTGCTTTAATATAAAATTTATTCGACCAGGTAATATTATTATCCGGGATCTTCATATCAACACCCAGACGGACCATCCACTCCTCTTCATTATTATTGACTTCTTTTTCCATCTGAGCACGGGACATCAGACGTCCATCAAGAATAACCGCCTCATCCGGATCTAATGTTTTCTCAAGATCGGCTCTGCCGGTATTCAGCCAGTCAGCACCTAATGTGGTATTCCACTCTGTCGCACCAAGAGTCCACGGTGTTTTATTGGTTATTTGCAGCGTATAAATCTGAGCATTAAAATCATCGCCGTTGGTGAATGAATCAACTTTCTTATCATCCTGAGTACTGCGCTTAACCACAATCCGCTGCTTATACTTTCTGTATGTATAATCTGCGGAAATACGCCAGTTATTCCAGTCCTGATTAACCCCGAAGTTCAATTCATCGGAATGCGGCGTACTTAAATGTGTCAGTGAACGGTAATCCCGGGTACGATCCTGATTCAGTTCCAGTATTTTCCCGGATAACTTCATCGTGGCAAATGAACGTCCGTAATAACGATTAAGTCCGAACTTAAACCGGGTATCCGGTAATGCCTGCCAGTAAGCCGTAAAACGGGGAGCGATATTTGTGTTACTTAAATAATTATCCCGTTCCAGACGTAAGCCGGGACGGAATGTGAAATCACCGGTTTTAATCGTGTCCTGAGCATAAAGTGCATAATTCTGATGAGAGGTATTTACGGTTCCTTTTGACGCGGTCAGTTCACTTAAAAGAACATCCCGGCCGGTACTGTCAATTAATGATACCGTTGAGTGAACATCTTCATCCCGCTTAAACGCATATGCCGTATGACGGTAATCTGCCCCTGTATTGAAAACGTGCTCTGTATTTCCGAAGAATACGGGGTCAGCATTATAATCCAGAATTAAATTGATATTTTCCTGCGTCAGCTGACTGTTACCATAACCGCCTTCTTCAAAATCAAGACCGGTATCCAGGTCAGTCACCACACTGGCTTCGGTACTGTTGGAACGGCGTTTATCGGAAAACTTGTCATATGCTGCCGTTGATGTCAGTTTACCGCCCGGCACAGACTGAATATACCGGATCGTCGTACCGTAAGCCTGATGGGTATCATTGACGTTATTATCAATATTATTGGCGTAAAACTTACCCTCTTTATAATCTGACATGCGGAACCCGGCTTCCAGTGTCCGGCCGGTATCCGGTGTCCAGTTAAAATTGACCAGCATATTATCGGAACGGCGGGTGTGATTACGGTTATCCGTCTCTCCTTTCGAATTCAGCATCCGGGTCTGGCGGATATCAGAATCACGGCGGCTGAAGCCGAATACCATACCGGTATTCTCCGTTAATCCGTATTCCGCCGTCAGATTAAAGAATTCCTTTTTATAAACGGGCTGAAATTCTGCATTCATTCCGTTGGGGACTTTTTTATCCAGCGCGTCTTTTACAGCCTCATCCGCTTTTAATGATGCCCAGGAGGACCGGGTGGTACGGTAACTGACTGATGCGTGATTTTCCCCGCTGTACTGCCGGGTTTCCGCCACAACTGCCCCGCCGGTAAATCCGCCCAGGTTTGCCGGAACGTTATTACTGTAAACCGTTATTCCCGAAAGTAGTTTCGCATCAAAGAAATAAGCCTGCTCTGAACTCTTATTCGGATTGACGCCCATGGTGCCATCAAATAAGGAGGAAGCCGGGTCAATATCGTTATTAATATTCACCCCGTCTATCATATACGCCGTCTGTTCTGAAGGCGCACCGTTAATGGAAACAGAGAGCGGTTTAATTTCACCATTGGTAAATCCTGTTTCTGATTTACTCTCCACACGGGCACCAGGGACGGCTTTCAAATAATCACTCAGGTTACTATTAGATGATGGTGAATCCTTTATTTCCTGCTCTGTTATCGTTTGAGACGACAGAGGATCATCTGTCTCTGCGTGTGCATCCGATTTAACCGCAACCTTAATATGGTTATCGGGGTTATATTGAGCTGCATGTGTATAAAAACTACAAAATGAACTGCCTGTAATAGCTGCAATAAGTAATTTATCTTTATTTTTCATTTGGTTAACTTTATTTGAAAGCAAATGATATCTATTCGCATTATCATTATTGTTTGCAAATGCTAACATGGTGAAACTACGTATTCAACGAAAAAAATTATAATGAAACTATGTTTCATCACATTACTGATAAAATCATTATTGAATATAATTGGATGGCAATATCGATACAGTGGAATTTTAAACTGGCTAAAATACTATTTTTAAATAGATTATCTTATTATTTATGTTTGTATTCAGGTGGGAACTAATTAATAACGATTATCAATACTGTTCAGCAACTGACAGAAGCAGAGAGGATTTATTATTGCGGTAATATTATTGTGGTAAGTAAAAAAGCGGGTAAAACTGAAAAGTTATACCCGCGTGTTTATCAGCCTAATTGTTTGCGGGCATTACGGAAGATCCGCAACCACGGTCCGTCCTCTCCCCAGTTTTCCGGATGCCAGGAGTTGCTGACGGTACGGAAAACACGCTCCGGATGCGGCATCATAATAGTGGTACGTCCGTCATCGGTCGTGACTGCAGTGATACCGTCCGGTGAGCCGTTCGGGTTGGCCGGATAGCGTTCAGTGACCTGTCCGTAGTTATCCACATATTGCAGCGCCACCAGGCCGCGTTCCGTCAGCGCCTGCTGATGTGCTGCATCACGGAATTCCGCCAGCCCTTCGCCGTGAGAGACCGCAATCGGCATCCGCGAACCGGCCATGCCGCTCAGCAGCAGTGACGGGCTTTGTGCCACTTCGACCAGACTGAAACGCGCTTCAAAACGTTCAGAGCGGTTACGGGTAAAGCGCGGCCATAAATCCGCCCCCGGAATCAGATCCCGCAGGTTTGACATCATCTGACAGCCGTTACAGACCCCGAGTGATAAGGTATCCGGACGCGCAAAGAACTGCGCAAATTCATCCCGTACCTGCGGATTGAACAGAATCGATTTCGCCCAGCCTTCACCGGCACCCAGTACGTCCCCGTAAGAGAAGCCGCCGCAGGCAACCAGCGCCTGAAAACTGTCCAACGGAAGGTGCCCGTTCAGCAGGTCACTCATATGCACATCGATGGCATCAAACCCGGCACGGTGGAAGGCGGCCGCCATTTCCACATGGGAGTTAACCCCCTGCTCACGCAGCACCGCGACACGCGGACGCACGCCTTTTACAATATATGGCGCGGCGATATCGTCATTCTGATCGAACGTCAGTACCACATTAAGGCCCGGGTCTGTCAGATCCTGCTTGGCTTCATGCTCTTCATCCGCACAGGTAGGGTTATCACGCTGACGCTGCATCTGCCAGGTGGTTTCCGCCCACATGATCCGCAGTTCACGGCAGGACTGGTGATAGACTTCTGTATTATGGCTGCGGACAACAAAATCATCCCCCGGTACAGCTTCACCGAGAACATGCAGCATATCTGCCAGACCGGCATCGGTGAAGGCCTGCACAACGCCATCCAGATCCGCTTCACGCACCTGGAGCACAGCCCCCGGCTCTTCGGTAAACAGCGCGCCGAGGATATCCTCATCAAATGCACTGATATCCGCATTCACACCACAGTGTCCGGCAAAGGCCATTTCCGCCAGTGTGACAAACAGGCCGCCGTCTGAGCGGTCATGATACGCAAGCAGTTTTTCATCCCGCACCAGGGTCTGCATTGTGTCAAAGAATGCACGCAGCGCCTGCGGATTACGCAGATCCGCACCTTTCTGTCCCAGCTGACGATACACCTGCGCCAGCGCGGTTGCACCGAGGGTATTACGGCCTTCCCCCAGATCCACCAGCAGCAGACGGTTCGGCACATCACTCCGCAGTTGCGGAGTAACGGTCCGGCGCACATCATCCACACGGGCAAATGCCGTGATCACCAGCGACAGCGGCGAGGTCATCTCGCGCTCTTCGCCCTGCTCGTTCCAGCGGGTTTTCATCGACATGGAATCTTTGCCGACCGGGATAGTCAGGCCGAGCGCCGGACATAACTCCTCACCCACCGCTTTCACCGCTGAATATAACCCGGCATCTTCGCCCGGATGCCCGGCTGCGGCCATCCAGTTGGCGGATAATTTAATCCGCTTAATATCGCCAATCTGCACACCGGCAATATTCAGCAGCGCTTCCGCCACCGCCATACGCGCTGAAGCGGCAAAATCAAGCAGAGCAACCGGCGCACGTTCACCGATGGACATTGCCTCGCCATAGTAACTGTCAAGGCTGGCAGTGGTCACCGCGCAATCCGCCACCGGAATCTGCCACGGGCCGACCATCTGATCACGGGAAACCATGCCGGTCACCGTGCGGTCACCGATGGTGATCAGGAAGGTTTTTTCCGCTACCGCCGGTAAGTGCAGCACGCGTTTTACCGCTTCATGCAGATTAATATCGCGGCGATCAATCGGTGTGCCTTCCGCGGTCAGTGTGGTGACATCACGGCGCATTTTCGGGGTTTTACCCAGCAGGATATCCAGCGGCATATCAATCGGCTGATTATCAAAATGGCTGTCATTCAGGATCAGGTCACGTTTTTCTGTCGCTTCACCAATCACCGCATACGGCGCGCGCTCGCGCTGACAGAGTGCCTCAAACAGCGGCAACTGCTCAGGCGAGACCGCCAGCACATAGCGTTCCTGGGATTCGTTACACCAGATTTCCAGCGGGCTCATACCCGGCTCATCACTGAGGATATCGCGCAGCTCGAAACGTCCGCCGCGCCCGCCGTCACTGACCAGTTCCGGCATGGCGTTGGACAGACCGCCCGCACCGACATCATGGATAAACAGAATCGGGTTGTTATCCCCCTGTTGCCAACAGGCGTCGATCACTTCCTGGCAACGGCGCTCCATTTCCGGGTTATCGCGCTGCACAGAGGCAAAATCCAGATCCGCATCCGACTGACCGGATGTCATGGAAGATGCCGCACCACCGCCCAGGCCGATATTCATCGACGGGCCGCCTAATACAATCAGTTTCGCCCCCGGCGGGATCTCTCCTTTCTGCACGTGATCAGCACGGATATTACCGATACCGCCCGCCAGCATAATGGGCTTATGGTAGCCGCGCAGTTCCTCGCCGTTGTGGCTGCTGACTTTCTCTTCATAGGTCCGGAAATAGCCGAGCAGTGCCGGACGGCCGAATTCGTTATTAAATGCCGCGCCGCCGAGCGGACCTTCAGTCATGATGTCATAGGCGCTGACAATGCGGTCCGGTCTGCCGAAATCCTGCTCCCAAGGCTGGGTAAAGCCCGGGATACGCAGGTTGGAGACAGAAAAACCGGTTAATCCCGCTTTTGGCTTGGCGCCGCGCCCGGTCGCGCCTTCGTCACGAATTTCACCGCCGGAGCCGGTTGCCGCCCCCGGCCACGGGGAAATGGCGGTCGGGTGGTTATGGGTTTCCACTTTCATCAGGATATGGGTTTCTTCCTGATGATACTGATAACTGCGGTCTTCCCCCTGCGGGAAGAAACGTCCGGCGGAGGAGCCTTCCATCACCGCCGCGTTATCTTTATACGCGGACAGCACATGATCCGGTGTCTGCTCGAAAGTATTTTTAATCATCTTAAACAGAGATTTCGGCTGCTCTTCGCCGTCAATCACCCAGTCCGCATTAAAAATCTTGTGGCGGCAGTGTTCGGAGTTTGCCTGGGCAAACATATAGAGTTCCGCATCGGACGGATTGCGGCCGAGTTTCGTGAATGCATCCGCCAGATAATCGATTTCATCTTCCGCCAGCGCCAGCCCCAGCGATATATTGGCTTTTTCCAGTGCCGCGCGGCCCTGACCCGCGAGGTCAATCACGGTCAGCGGTGCCGGTTCATGACGGGCAAACAGCGCCTGTGCCTGTGACAGTTCGCTGAAAACCGTTTCTGTCATGCGGTCATGCAACAGCGCACTCAGTTGCTGATGTTCATTCTCTGTCAGCCCTGTGGTAGTAATATAGTAGGCGATTCCCCGCTCCAGCCGGGTAACGGCTGACAGACCGCAGTTATGCGCGATATCCGTGGCTTTCGATGACCAGGGAGATAATGTTCCCGGGCGCGGCGTGACAAGAAACAGGATCCCTTCCGGCGCATGCTCTGCCAGCGACGGGCCGTAGCGGAGCAGCTGCTGTAATTTGGTGTGCTCATCGTCGGTCAGGGGTGCGGAAAGATCAGCAAAATGCACATATTCCGCATAGATGTTGGTCACCGGCAGGTGGTGTTCAGTGAACGCGCTGATAAATTTTGATACGCGAAACGCAGATAACACAGGTGAGCCACGCAAAATTTCCATAGTTGTCAGTTCTCTCTTTTTAACACGCAGAGCCATCGGCCCGGAGGGGAAACGGGCACATTATAGAGCAATACTGACGCCGACGAAACCGTTTGCGTGACGTTTTTTCCCGGGGGGATTTTTTCCGGATTTCAGCCCCGGAAAACGGAATAAAGTTGCACAGTGACAAAATGTTGAGCAAAATGTCCGATTACTGGAAATATAACCATGGTAATTTATGCCTCAGAATGAATCCTTTTGTGTAACCGGTGAGATGCGCCTTTGGTACATAAAAAGCTAAATTATGTCGTTATCGTCGTCGTCGCGCTGTTCGCGGCGGCGCTGATCGCCATCAATATCAGCTGGCCATCGCAGCAGCCGCAGCTCAACCGTATTCTCGCGCGGGGGGAACTGCGTGTCAGCGCAGTGGCATCACCGCTTATCAGCTTTAATAAGCAGGGACAGGCCAGCGGTTTTGATTACGAACTGGCGCAGCGTTTCGCGGACTACCTCGGGGTAAAACTGGTGGTGCGGGAACGCGACGGTGTCAATGACCTGTTCAGCGACCTTGCCAATAATGATGCCGATCTGCTCGCCGCAGGGCTTATCTATAATGAAGACCGCCTGGACAACGCGCTGAGCGGCCCGACATATTACACCGTCGCACAGCAGCTTCTCTACCGCATGGGTAACAAACGTCCGCGGGATTTGGGCGATCTCGGCTCTCCGGTCTGGGTCACAGCCGGCAGTGCTCACGCCCGCCTGCTCCGCCAGCTCAAAGCAGATAAATATCCGGATCTGGATATCCGTGAAATTGCCGATAAAAACAGCAGCCATCTGCTCCAGCGCCTGGCAAAAGGTGAGATTGATTATGTCGTCAGCGATTCTGTCAGCGTGGCACAGGAACAGCATATTCATCCGAATGTCACGGTGGCCTTTGAGGTCACAGAAAACCAGCCGCTGACCTGGTATCTGAAACGCAGTGAAGACAGCAGCCTGAATGCCGCCCTGCTCGATTTTTTCAACCAGACACGGGAAACCGACACCCTGGCGCGTCTGGAAGAGAAGTATTTCAGCCACATGAATCAGTTTAATTATGTGGATACCAAAACCTTTATTAATGCCATCAACACCCAACTGGCCACTTACCGCCCGCTGTTTGAAAAGTACGCGGGGAAAATGGACTGGCAGGTACTGGCTGCGATAGCCTGGCAGGAATCACACTGGAACCCGACCGCCACCTCACCGACCGGCGTGCGCGGCATTATGATGCTGACCCGGCCGACGGCGGATTTCTTCGGGATTGAGGATCGCCTTGACCCGGAGCAGAGCATCAAGGGCGGCGGGACATATATAAATTACCTGATGGACAAACTGCCGGATTCCATCCCCGATGATGAAAAAATCTGGTTTGCCCTCGCCGCTTATAATATGGGCTACGGTCATATGCTGGATGTCCGCAAACTGACCGAGATGCAGGGGGCGGATCCGGACAGTTGGCTGGATGTGAAATCCCGTCTGCCGCTGCTGAGCAAAAAAGCCTATTATCAGTCTCTGCCGTACGGCTATGCGCGCGGTTACGAAGCTTACCGCTATGTGGAAGGGGTGCGTCGTTACCAGCTCAGTTTACAGGGCTATCTCGATTTACATCAGGAAGAGCTGCTGTTACAGCAGCCGCAGGAAGAAACGGCAGAGATTCTGACCTCTGCCGCACCAAACTGATCACTCATTCTCTGATTTCTGACTTTCCGCATGCTGTTTTTTCAGGGCTTTTTTCTCCGCACGGCGGTGGCGGAAAAATTCACTGAGCATTGCCGAACACTCCTCCCCCAGCACGCCCCCTGTCACTTCCATATAATGATTGAGACGCGGTAAGGTCAGCAAATCAATAAATGACCCCGCAGCACCGGTTTTCGGCTCTGCCGCGCCGTACACCAGACGTTTGATCCGGCTGTGGATCAGTGCCCCGGCACACATCATGCAGGGTTCGAGGGTGACATACAGTGTGGCATCGGTAAGACGGTAATTTTCCAGCACCGCCCCGGCCCCGCGCAACGTAACAATTTCAGCGTGGGCTGTCGGGTCATGGCTGAGGATCGGCTGATTGAAACCACCGGCAATGCGCTGATTATCTTTCACCAGCACAGCCCCGACCGGGATCTCTCCGGCCAGCGCCGCCTCTTCTGCCAGCGCCAGCGCCTGCCTCATCCAGAATTCATCATTATTATAAGGTGTTGTACTGTCAGTCACGTGGATACCTGCTTATTTAAAATCAGGCACAGTATAGCGTCACTTTTGTCAGGCAGGCAGTTTCTTTACGCCGTAAACAGCGCCAGTTTGGCGGCAAAGCCCATAAAAAACAGTCCGATGGTGCTGTTGCCCACTTTTGCCGCCTGTTTTTTGTGGCGGAAGAACTGTGATAATTTAGTGCCGCTGTAAATTAAAAAGGAGAGATACAAAAAACTGACCGTTTCCAGAATCAGCGCCAGCACGCCATAACTCACCGCCGGATGAGAATAATTAAAATCAATAAACTGGATAAAGAAAGAGACATAAAACAGAATCGCTTTCGGGTTTGTCAGGCTCAGGATCAGGGCTTTATTAAAGGCATTTTCCGCTTTCAGCGGCTTATCCTCATGATGCCCCTTCTTCTGCATAAAGGTGGCATAGAGGATTTTCAGTCCCAGATACAATAAATACGCGGCACCGAGGTAACGCACGGCGGTAAATAATGCCGGAGAGGCTTTAATCACTGAGGCCACGCCCAGAAATGACAACATGATCAGTACCGCATCACCGGTAAATACGCCCAGTGCGGCCTGGTAACCTTTTTTATATCCGAATGTCGCACTGGATTTAAGGACATACAGTGAGTTCGGCCCCGGCACAAGGATAATAAAAATAACGCCGATAATATAAGTACCGATATTCAGTATGCCCAGATTTTCAAACATAACGCCTCCGTGGTGTGTGCAAATTTACTGCTGATTTTTATTATTTTGTGTTCAGATTAATAAATCACAAAATACATGCCACGGATATACCCACTCTGTTATAAGGTTATTTTCCCGTTTTCCTGCGGCATTTTGCGGCCGCGGGGATAAAATATCAGGATAAATACCCATACTGCCGATAATGCTGCGCCTGCCATTGCCAGATTAAACCCGCCCGCAAAGGCTTCATAAACTGTATTCTGCACGGCAACTGTCAGTTCTCCGCTCTGTGCGCCGGTAATAAGCTGCTCTGCAGACGGCAGCTGACGGTGCTGCGCAATACTGACCGCCCGCTGTATCATCAGTGTACCGAGCAGTGCCACCCCCAGCGTCATACCGGTCTGGCGCATCATATTCAGTGTCGCCGATGCCACGCCGGAACGCGCCGGATCAGCGGCATGCATAATCAGCGCCCCGGTGGCGGGAATCGATAATCCCATACCGGTGCCGAGCATAAACAGCATCAGCCCTGTCAGCGGATACGGCGTATACGGCGTCAGTAAAGTCATCAGCCCGCAGGCCGCTGCGGTCAGCAGCAGACCGGTGCCGAGGATCAGCCGGATACTCAGTTTGCGGGCGATCCGCCCGAAAGAGAATGCAAACAGCGCCATGGCGATAAATTCCGGCGACATCCGCCATCCTGCTTCAACGGCATTCCAGCCCTGCGCTTTCTGTAAAAACAGCGCGATAAAAAACACATTGGTGTAAGCCGCAAAACCAATCACAAACGAGGCCAGATTATAGTGCAGATACTCGCGGCGTCCGAAATCCGCCAGCGGCAGCAGCGGTTTTGCCACCCGGCTTTCGGTGTACAGAAATAATAAAAGAAAAATAATTCCGCCGGTGACAGTTAACAGCGTCAGCGGATGCAGCCAGCCATGAATACCCGCCTCTGTCAGCCCGTATGTCACACAGCCCAGCGCTGCGATACTGAGTAACTGCCCTGCCGGATCAAACGCCGCTTTCTCCGGATCCGCACTTTCACGGATGCCGTACTGCCCGAGCAGAAACGTGATTATACCAACCGGAATATTGATCAGAAAAATGCCTTCCCAGCCGGTGGTATGCACCAGCACGCCGCCGAGGATCGGCCCGGTAATCAGTGACAGCGCACTGACCGATGACCAGATACCAATCACACGGATCCGCTGCTGATTATCCGCAAAAGTATGCGTGATCAGCGACAAGGCTCCGGGGATCAGTAACGCCGCCGCTATCCCCTGTACCACCCGTCCTGATAGCAGCAACGGCAGCGTATCCGCCAGTGCACAAAGCAGTGAGCCAAAGGTAAAAATCAGTACTCCCGCCAGCCACATCTTTTTACGCCCGTAACGGTCACTCAGCGGACCGGCGGACAGGATAAGGGCGGATAAGCACAATGCATAAGCATCTATCAGCCACTGTAATGACACCATCGGTGCATCCAAATCATGCTGAATGGCCGGCAGTGCCACATTCACGATACTGATATCCAGCGTTGCCATAAAAGTACCCAGGCAAATCGCGGTAGTAACGGCAAAATAACGAAGTCTGTTCATAGTGTTCTCCTTTCACAGAGGCAGAATACACATTGACTGACCGACGGTCAATAAAAATGAGAACGTATTTCATTTGCGCATTTTTTTCGCCTTCATACCCCGGAAATGGCATAATGAGGGTTTTCCGTTATACAAGGCACGTTTATGACTCAGTCAGCAGAACACAAACCCCGTTTTAAACCTGCCGATGTCCGGATCAATGAACTGATGGATGCCGCCGAATCACTGTTTCTCGAAAAGGGATTTGATGCCACTACAGTCAGTGACATTGTGGCGCGGGCCGGTGTCGCCAAGGGAACCTATTACCACTATTTTGCCGCCAAACCGGACATTTACGAGGCATTACGCCACCGTTATATGGACTGGTTTCTGTCACAGACTCAGCAGGCGATGGATGCCTGTGCGGCAGGTGATGCGGATGCCAGACTGGCAGCCTGGTGTGATCGTTCTGTCACGGCCTATACTGAAAAACAGGAACTGCATGATGTCCTGTTCCATCAGGGATTTCACCAGCAGGGCAATGACCATGAAAATGCCGTGCTGAATCAGCTGCTTGCCCTGATTGCGGAAGGTGAGAAGCACAGTCACTGGCGGGTGGCACATCCGGATATCACGGCCATGATTATTTATCACGGTATGCATGCGGCGGTGGATACCCTGCCGCAGTCCGGACACTACACCGCACAGACGCTGGGCGGCGTGCTGTATGAACAGTTTCTGCGCTTTCTGAAGGCCTGATCTGCTCTGATAAAAAAAGCCCGGTCGCAGCCGGGCTTTGCACACTCTGTTGTTTATACAGATAAAAATCAGCGTAATGTTTCATCCGCACGCAGAGTTAACACTTCATAGCCGGTCGCGGTCACCAGAATGGTGTGTTCGGACTGCGCGGATAATTTTTTATCCCGCGTCACCACCGTCCAGCCATCTTTTTTGGTTTTGATTTTCGCGCCGCCCTGGTTAATCATCGGTTCGATGGTAAAGGTCATCCCCTCTTTCAGTTCCGTTCCTTTACCGCGCACACCATAGTGCAGCACCTGCGGGGCTTCATGCATCTCACGGCCGATACCGTGACCGCAATACTCGCGCACCACGCTGTAGCCGCGTGATTCCGCGTAATGCTGAATAGCTGAACCGATATCCCCCAGCGTCGCGCCCGGTTTCACCTGCTGAATACCTTCCCACATGGCATCATAGGTGGTTTTCACCAGTTTACGGGCCAGCGGCGATGCTTCCGGCATCACATACATTTTACTGGAATCGGCAATAAAGCCGTTCTTTTCCAGTGTGATATCCACGTTAATGATATCTTTATCTTTCACCAGTTCGTCCGCTTTCGGAACGCCGTGGCACACCACTTCATTCAGCGAGGTATTCAGCACATACTGAAACCCGTACTGTCCTTTACTGGCAGGGCGTGACTGAAGGGTATTCACAATATAATCTTCAACTTTGTCATTAATCGCCAGCGTGGAAACACCCGGTTTAATGAAATCGTCCAGCATGGCAAAAACGCTTGCCAGCAGACGGCCTGATTCCCGCATCAGCTCAATTTCTTCAGGTGTTTTTATAACGATACTACTCATGCTGTTCTCCTTTCCGGCTGACAGACTCTTTTTCCAGCATTTCGCTGACAAGCATTGTGAAGGTTTTATCCGGATTCATTTCAGCCTGCATTCCGATTTTGATCCAGAATTCTGCCTGAGCATTGATAGAGCGCGACATCACTGTGCTCGCCCGGCGCAGATATTCATGTAATTCATCGGAGATTTTAACAATACCCACGTGAAATCCTTAACTGATAAACCATATATAAAACAGATATGGTTCATATAGTAGACCTCCCGCAAACGGGAATCAATCGCATCCTGCTTATTCAGCATAATCCGCAAAAAATGCGGTTCAAAAAATAAGCAGCCCCATTCCTCTTTTTACCTGATCCAGCGTCTGCTGTGTCACTTCCCGCGCTTTTTCTGTCCCGCGGCGGATAACCGAAAGCAGATAAGGTTTATCCGCCATCAGCCGCGCCCGCTCCTCACGGATCGGTGCCAGCAGTGCCTGCAGGCATTCGTTCAGCACTGATTTGCACTCCCTGTCGCCTAAACCGCCCGCCTGATAACGGGCTTTCATCTCAGCAACCAGGGCTGTATCCGGATGAAACGCATCAAGATACGCAAACACCACATTGCCCTCAATCCGGCCGGGATCAGACACCCGCAGATGCTGCGGATCGGTAAACATAGCATTGACGGCACGCGTCAGGTCATCCGCACTGACAGAGAGATTAATGGCATTTCCCAGTGATTTGGACATCTTACCGTTACCGTCAATCCCCGGCAGGCGGCCGGTTTTACCGACTTCAGCACGGCAGTGAACCAGTAATTCCTGCCCGGTAACATGATTGATTTTGCTGACAATCTCATTGGTTTGTTCAATCATCGGCAGTTGATCTTCCCCGACCGGCACCAGATCAGCTTTAAACGCAGTGATATCCGCCGCCTGGCTGACCGGATAAATCAGAAATCCGGCCGGCAGTGTACGGGAGAACTGCTTCTGAATGATTTCCTGTTTAACCGTCGGATTCCGCTCCAGCCGGGAAACGGTCACCAGATTGAGATACAGCAGTGTCAGTTCAGCCAGTGCGGGCAGCGCCGATTGCAGACAAATCACCGAACGGGCGGGATCGATGCCTGCCGCCAGGTAATCCGCCGCTACATCATAAAAATAACGGTTTACTTTTTCGGGTTGCGCACCGTTATCCGTCAGTCCCTGCATATCCGCCATCAGAATATACTGCACGGCAGAATGCTGAAGTCTGACCCGCTGTTGCAGCGAGCCGGTATAGTGTCCGAGGTGTAACGGCCCGGTGATACGGTCGCCGGTCAGAATAACGGATTGGGTGTGATGAACAGACATACGATTTCCTCTTTTATTGTGATCAGAGGCCGCCGGGGTGAATGCAATATGTCTGAAATGAAATCGCCGCACTCCGGCGGCGATTTTTGCAATTAAAACTGAATAACAAAACCGGCGCCGCATGTTGTGCGCCACCAGAAAGCATTGTGTGATAAACAGCCTGGAATTTTATTATTCATCATGCTGACAATGTACAACCTTTATATCTTATTGCCACTCTTTTTTTTGCTGCGACGGATATTTTCATTTCTGCTGTTTTTATTTACATACTTTATTCTTTGTCAGCACACCCCGGACAAAGATGACAAATCATGACAATAAATCAGTTTTCTTTCATTGAGTTACCGGCTTTATCAGGTAGAATCAGTCAGTGAAGACACATTATGATTTATTACCTTCCGCCGGAGAATGTTTATCGGATCAGACTAAAGTTATATTAAGGAGAATATATGTTTTTACTGACACTCGGATTTATTATCTTATCCTGTCTGTTTGCCACCGTCATGAGCCCGAAATGGGATGATTAAATGAACGCAGACGTATTGTCTCTCTGAACGCCTTTCAGTGTTATATCAAAACTGAAAGGCGTTTTTATTTATGATGCTGTGCAATACTCTGTTCTCCCTTTCCTTCCCGGCAAAAGTACATTTTTTTGATCAGTCATTTTTTGACTAATTCATATAATTTAACTATCTTTAAGATGTTACCAAGCTGAAAGTAACGCCTGACGCCTCTGAACCGGTTTCGTTTGTTCAGAGAATTTTTTATTTCCCGCGAAAAAACCTGATCAACACCCTGTCAATATATTGTATTTGCTGGATAAATCACGTCGCAACACATAAACCCGGCCTGATATAAACAACTACGTGTAAATACTAAAAATAACCGTAAATACATTTTTATGCTGTACATCTTCCGTACAGCGACTATATTGATAAGCAATTTTAATTAATTGATATTCACATTACTGACCTGCTCCTGACTGTGCAGGTACACGTTCTGACATGATTTACCCGCACACTAACCTGTGCGGGTATTTTTTATTCCCCGGACGACTGACAGCAGCAGGATTTTTTCCCCGTCAGCGCGGCTTCCTGTACCGGCGGACAAGCCACCGTGCCGTAAGAACAAAATACACAGCAGTCTCCCGGAAGCGGTTATGGTGTGACACCGTATAAAACAACACCTGCCACCAGTTTCCCTGTAACGGCCTTGTGTTGTGCTTTTGTTTAGACAGCTCCCTTTATTATACACACATGAACTTTCCATACTGTTCATGATTATCATACCTATATCCTTTCCGCCCGGTCACGTTTTGTGTCCGGGCTTTTTTTTATTCTTTTCACTTTCTTCCGGGCACAAAAAAGGTCACCGCAGTGACCTTATTTATTATCTTTGTATCAGCGGGGAATTTTAATGATCCCGCCAATGAAAACACCGACGATAAACGGGAATCCCCCGAAGCCCAGACCGATTCCCCCGCCGATAATCAACTGACCACCGGTTTTTTCCGGTGTTACCGACGGAGAAACATCACCGCTTCCCGGCCGGAGAAAATCAGCGATTCCGCTGCCGATGACAGCGTCACACTCACGAACAGATAATTCTTTCATACGGATATCCTTATCAATAAAAAAGTCATATAGCGACACACCGGTTTACAGATAACGTCATGGTATGTGCATATATACTCCATATTATTTAAATCTTAATCAAGAATTCCTTTTTTACATCATGAAAAACAGAGAATAATCCGTATATACCGGTATTCATGCTAACTAATCCGTGGTCTTATTTATTATTCACAGCGACAATATAATCAGACATTACCTATCACCCCTCTTCAATAAAAAATAATTTCATTATTTATCTTACACTTCAATTTTAATTACTGACTGTTATTAAATAACACATTACTTACACGGACTGAATCGTTCTTTATTAGCCTGAGACAGTTCCAATGCCGCAAAAGCTTTGGCTTTTTCATCATACTGATCACTTTTCAGTACATCAGAGGCCAGAGTTTCAATATCGCTCTGGTTTGTTTTTTAGTATTTGATTGTACCAGTACCGATGTGGCCAGTTTCTTTATCATAGGAGATGGATTTTTATGTCCCGGCACCCGGCCGCCTGTGATATTAATTTTTAAAATAATCGGGATTAATGACACTCCATTATTATTTACCAATGGAAATAAATAAAAAATAACAAGCATCATCCCCCTTTACTTTACCCCTGTTTTTTCGCAGAAGAACAAAAATAAATTCCGGAAATAATTAAAGCACCACTTAAAAAATGGAAACTGTGTAATTTTTCACTGAGGAAAAGAACACCAAAGAAACCGCCACTCAGTGGGATCAGGTGAGAGAAAATCTCCCCTCTTGTTGCACCGATAGTCAGGATACCTTTATTCCACAGCAGGTATGATAGCCAAGACGGAAAAATAACCAGATAGGCAAGCCCGGATATAAACAGCGGCGAGGCATAATTTCCCATATTGCTGATCTGAAAATCATGTGAAAACAGATAAATAATCAGTATTGGTAACATCATCAGGCTGCCGGTCACCGAGCTGATGGCCACAAATGCATTACCTTTCACCTCACGGGGTTTCAGTCTTAAAAAAGCACAATACAACGCCCAGCTGATGGCGGACCCCAGTGCCCACAAATCTCCTTTATTCAGATGACTGATCACTTCTGAAAAATTCAGATTACCTTTAAATATCAGATAAATCACACCTAACGTACTCAATAATACGCCGATATAATTTTTCCCCTGAATTTTTTCTTTAAACACCAGCGCATTGATCAGTAAAACAATTGACGGCGTTGCCGACATATAAATAGCAGCATTAAGTGCTGTGGTATATTGCAGACCAATATACAATGTGACCGGGAATAAAACCTGTCCGCATAATGACAGAAACAGAATTATCCCTTTTGCCTTTTTCATGAATTCCCACTGCTGTTTCACCTGACTGAAATACAGCGTCATCAGTAAAACCGCCGTCACCAGCCAGCGCAGTTGCGATAAAATCACCGGGTCGGCTTCTGTCACCAAAAGATGCCCGACAACATAGTTCCCGCCCCAGAAACACGCCGCCAGCGTTAAGAATAAATAAGGCATATCCCGCTCCCGCCTGGCCAATATTTATCCGACCGTAACATGGTGACCACAAAGCAGACTTGTTATTTATCAAAATAGTTATGGTTTTTAAAATAATTTTTAATGAATGTGGCCAGGAGTGGCCGCCGGTTCTGTGCCCGGAGATGTCATAATCATATTCCGCCCGCTGCTGCCGGATCTGCTGGAAGCCACCGGCATCACACAATGCACGCCGTGCTACCCGCCGATAACGGATAATCACGCTTACTGGAATCTGCTGTCACACTACAGTGCCAACAGCTTTATGCTGTCGTCAGTGGATTCGGTAAAACAGCTGATCAGCGACTATGTGCTGTATCAGGATACAGACCGGCAGCGCTGCAAACAGATAAACCAGCTGCTGAGCGGTATTCACGCGGTTGATTCAGTACTGGATGACCGCCTTGTCCGGGGAAAACCTTACCGCTGTCTGGATCTGACAATGACTCTTGATCCGCATAAATATGACAATACCGGCGATGCCTTTATGTTTGTCATGCACTTATATCATTTCTTCCCGTTCTGCCTGTCAGAAAATATGATGCTGAAAATGAATGTGCAATTTACCGATAATGATACGGTCTGGCATTTGGCGCCTTATTTACTGAACGGGTATAAATCACTGATTTAAACATGTGCATCTGAGGGAAGTAGCTGAAATAAACGGGCCGCTATCACAGATTAACAGCCCGTTTTCAGAGACAGGAATTAACAGCGTATTTATTCGTCAACCGCCAGCGCCGGCGCTGAAAGAAGCAGGCACAGAGGTAACAGTAAATTAATTTTTATTTTCATCATCATCCGTACTGTTATTTGAGTAGTTACTCCGGACATCTGCCAGCATTTTTTCCTTGGCAAAATCTTCTTCCAGCGCATTCATGCAGTAGTTGATATAGAAGTATTGAAATAAAAATGTCCAGAATCCGTTAAGACGCAGAGAAATGCCGAATTCTTTTGCTGCATAATATTCTAAAGCGCTCTTCATCTTAAATGCCCAGATAATCCAGAAAACAGTCATCCCGATTGTGATGATAGTACCCAATATATCATAAATATTGTTTGATTCAGCGATATACCCGTAATTATAGGCATCACTCATAAAGCTGAATACATCCATAAAGACACCCCCATTGCAATCGCCAGATAAATGAACACTGAACTTTCAAATGGTTTCATTTTCAGCTCTGAATTAAAGGCATCAGTATTTTTTCAGGCCCACATTATCGGATAAATACCCGCAGTTAATATGCTGAGCAATACAAATTTACCGGTTCCCTGATTTGTGATTGACTTCAATGTGTTGATATTTTTCATTGCATACCTGTTGCTTTGAGTGAAGAATATACAGGAAGTCCCTGTTCTGTTGATTCATACCGATATAAATTGTGTCAGCAATTCCTGCCACAACTGTGCAAGATAATTTTTTCACTGTTACAATATATTTTATTCTGCAAATGTTACACTTCCGGCAATAAATAATAAAGCCACAGCAATACTTCGGCCCTTTATTCCGGAAAAACAAATAACATCAAAATAATGATTTACCAATCACATCAGATCATTATTATTTTTTTATAAAAATACACAGGTAACCCCGGTGGCACTATTCCGGATTTATCACTGCTGACAATTTCTGTCATTCAACGGGGCTATGATATGAAAAACCACAGGAGGCAGCATGTTTAAACCAAACAGCATTATTCTGTACGTCAGCGACGTTGAGAAAAGTACCCGTTTTTACACCAGACTTCTTAATGCAGAGCCTGTTGAACAATACAGTGAATTTTCTGTTTTTGCCTTATCGGACGATATGATATTAGGACTTCAGGCAAAATCCGGTATCGACCCTGCACCACAACCACATATTGGCGGTACGGAAATATGCATGTCAGATATCAGTAACCGGGAAGTTGATGTGATTTTTCGCAAATGGAGTGAACTGGATGCGAAGATTATTATGAAACCCGCAATGCTGGATTTCGGCTACACTTTCGTGGCAACCGACCCCGACGGACATCGCCTGAGAGTCTGTGCGACTGACACCACAAATATTGATTGATGATAATCTGTGATCTGAAAAAATAACAGGGAATACACTCCCTGTTATTTTTTGCACAAACCAGTATCAGCAACATAAACCGTTGATGACCTGAATGAGGCTTTCGGGCATTCGATATATCCCTCAGATATAAGTTTTTTATCCATGTACATCGGACCGATTATTAATAAAATAAAATGAAAAAATAGCCAAAGAAAGGAATATATAAAATAACACTTTGAAAAATTTATGCTTTTTAAGAAATTTTTCTTTATTTAAAAAAATCATGATACTGCCTGATGCAAAGTACAGTAACAATGGTACAGAAAGTATAAAAAACTGACCAATATGAACCTTGATAATATCTTTTTTATTTATATAGTCTGAAAAGTACACTACCGATAGCCATATATAAAAAACAGATAGCATAATCAGCAGCAATGCCATGAACGCTATATTATATTTTTTCTTCACCGGCTCATCCATGTCTCTGTTCCCTGAAAATGTACATCTATGATGAAAGTCATGTCCTGACTCGGTATACCGGTACATTATATTGAATTCTGTGCACCGTTCAGTTTTTGAGGCATTTTATCTCCGTTCCGGAAATTTTTGGGCATACTGTCATCTGTAACAGCCTTACCGGGTGTTACCAACCGATAAAAGCCGCTATAATCAGTTCTGGGAACACTGCCGGAAGCGGCAGAGAGTAACGTATAAGTGCAAGATATAAGTTACTGAATTTTAAATAATTTATATGGTGATAGCGACTATGGCGTTACTGATTACCGAACGTTGCATAAACTGCGATATGTGCGAACCTGAGTGCCCTAATGAAGCAATTTCAATGGGGGATTCTATCTATGAAATTAATCCTGATTTATGTACTGAGTGTGTCGGGCATTATGATAAACCGACCTGCCAGTCAGTCTGTCCGATTACCAACACCATTATTATCGATCCTGAGCATACCGAAACACAGGAAATGCTGTGGGATAAGTTTGTGCTGATGTATCACGCCGATAAGATTTAAGCGTAATGATGCGCCCGCAGAGGGCGCAATTTCAGGTGTTTGTTTCGAGAATAACCGTAGCACAAGCGTAATGACGCTCGTCGGCAATAGAGACATGGTAGTGTGTGACTTCACGGGCGGCAGCCAGTTCTCCGGCATAGCCGAGAAAGGTCAGATTAGGTTTGCCGAGTGAATCATTACTGACTTCAAACTGGTTAAACGCCAGCCCCTGACGGATCCCGGTGCCCAGTGCTTTGGATGCCGCTTCTTTAACCGCAAACCGCTTGGCCAGAAAGCGCACCGGCTGTTTATGCTGCCGGTACACGTCCCATTCCGCGTCACTGAGGATCCGTTTTGCAAAGCGGTCGCCGGAACGCCCGATAACCGCTTCAATACGACTTATTTCAACAATATCTGTACCAATGCCGACAATTGCCATTAACGACGGGCTTCCCGCAGCAGGGTTTTCATATCCGCAACAGCAGCAGCCAGTCCGCTGAAGACCGCACGGCCGATGATCGCATGGCCGATATTCAGCTCATAAATCGCCGGCAGTGCCGCAACACGCTGGACGTTGTGATAGTTCAGACCGTGTCCGGCATTCACTTTCAGGCCCTTACCAGCCGCATAGGCAACCGCATCTTTGATACGGATAAATTCTTTGTCTTCTTCCTGAGACGTTTCCGCGTCCGCATAAGCACCGGTGTGGATCTCAATAAACGGCGCGCCGACATCGTCCGCAGCATCAATCTGGGTATGGTCAGGGTCGATAAACAGGGAGACTTTAATTCCGGCTTCAGTCAGACGTTTCACCGCACGGGCGATTTTTTCTTTCTGACCGGCAACATCCAGACCGCCTTCCGTAGTAACTTCCTGACGCTTTTCCGGTACCAGACAGCAGAATGCCGGTCTGATACGGCAGGCGATATCGACCATTTCATCAGTGACCGCCATTTCCAGGTTCATACGGGTCTGAATGGTTTGTCTCAGCAGTTCCACATCACGGTCGGTGATATGACGGCGGTCTTCGCGCAGATGCACAGTGATACCTTCCGCCCCCGCCTGCTCTGCGACAAATGCCGCCTGAACCGGGTCAGGATAGTTGGTGCCGCGTGCATTACGGACAGTTGCAATGTGGTCAATGTTTACACCCAATAAAACTTCACTCATTTTTTATCATCCTCCGGGTAACTTTTGTTATTCAGTTTAACCTTTTTCAGACGAAGAGGAACCACTGCGGCCATTTTCTTTTGAAACCAACGGCGGGCGCACAAATTGACGAAATAATTCGCGGCTTTTCAATGGCTTTCCGCCGAGATAGGGTTTTAAAGCGATGCGGGTGAAGCGTTTGGCGGCACGTAAAGTTTCCGCATCCGGGAATTCCCTGGCGGCAAGTGCTTTCAGTTCACGGCCGGTGAAACTGCTGTTATCCATCACCAGGCTGGCGATAAAGCCTTTTTCCTCACGGTAGCGGTACGTCATGGTATCAGAGACTTCCTGTCCGCTGCCCGCACAGTGGAGAAAGTCCACGCCGTAGCCGATATGGTGCAGCAGTGCCAGCTCAAACTGACGCAGTGCCTGCTCCGGTGTGGTGTCACTGGCCGCGAGATACTGAAGGCAGCGCAGATAATCAAAAAACAGGGCGGAATAGGTGACGCCGTTAGCCAGCACACGGGAGAGCAGCTCATTGATATACAGGCCGCTGTAAAGGACGGTACCGCTCAGAGGTAATGCAAGGGAGATAGGATCCGCATCACGCAGGGTTTTCAGTTCCCCGCGCCCGCCCCAGCGGATCAGAAGCGGCGTAAAGGGCTGTAATGCCCCTTTGAGACCGGAACGGCGGCGGCGTGCCCCTTTCGCCAGCAGGCGCTGCCGCCCTTCCTGTTCAGTGAACACATCCAGCATCAGGCTGGTTTCACTGTAAGGGCGACTATGGAGTACAAATGCGCGCTGCCAGCCGTCCATTGGTGCGTTACTTCAGGTCGTCAACATAACCCAGGCTGCGCAGTGCACGTTCATCATCTGCCCAGCCGGCTTTGACTTTCACCCACAGTTCGAGGTGAACACGGGCATCAAACAGGCGTTCCATATCAATACGGGATTCCGTCCCGATAGTTTTGATACGGCTGCCTTTGTTGCCGATAACCATTTTTTTCTGGCCTTCGCGTTCAACGAGGATCAGACCGTTGATCTGAAATACGCCGTTGTCCTGCACAACAAACTGTTCGATTTCCACAGTCACCGAGTACGGCAGTTCATCGCCGAGGAAACGCATCAGTTTTTCACGGATGATTTCAGAGGCCATAAAACGCTGTGAACGGTCAGTGATGTAATCTTCCGGGAAGTGGAACGGTGCCTGCGGAATGTGCTGACGCACGATGTTCGCAATGGTATCGACGTTCATTTTCTTCTCGGCACTGAGCGGCACCACGTCGAGGAAATCCATCTGCTGGCTGAGAAACGCAATATGCGGCAGCAGTTTGGTTTTATCTTCCACGTTGTCCACTTTGTTGATGGCAAGCAGTACAGGGCAGCGCAGAGAGCGGACTTTATTCAGTACCATCTCATCATCCGGCGTCCAGTTGGTGCCTTCAACCATGAAAATCACCAGCTCAACATCACCGATGGAGCTGCTGGCCGCACGGTTCATCAGGCGGTTGATCGCCCGTTTTTCCTCAATATGCAGCCCCGGGGTGTCCACATAGATAATCTGGTAATTATCCTGTGTATCGATCCCCATAATGCGGTGCCGCGTGGTCTGCGGTTTCCGCGAGGTAATAGAGACTTTCTGCCCCAGTAACTGGTTCAGTAAGGTGGATTTGCCCACATTGGGACGTCCGACTATCGCGACAAAGCCGCAATAGGTGTTTTCTTCGCTCATTCAAGCTCCAACAAAATTAATGCTTGTTCCGCCGCGGCCTGTTCGGCTTTCCGGCGGCTGGAACCGGTTCCTTTTACCGGCTGTTCAACACCGCTGATTTGGCAGTGAATGGTGAACTCCTGATCGTGAGCTTCACCTTTTACCTGAACAACCAGGTAGTTCGGCAGAGGCAGATGCCGCCCCTGAAGGTATTCCTGTAACCGGGTTTTCGGGTCTTTTTGTTTATCCCCGGGCGAGATTTCGTTCAGTCTGGATTCATACCAGCTGAGAATAATCCGCTCAATTGTCTGAATATCACTGTCGAGAAAAATCCCGCCAATCAGGGCTTCGACGGTATCCGCGAGGATCGATTCACGGCGGCTGCCGCCGCTTTTCAGTTCCCCGGGCCCCAGGCGCAGACATTCGCCGAGGTTAAATTCGCGGGCCAGTTCCGCCAGGGTATTTCCGCGCACCAGTGTGGCGCGCATCCGGCTCATATCCCCTTCATCCACTTTCGGGAAGCGGTGATATAAATCATTGGCAATAACAAAACTTAAAATAGAATCGCCGAGAAATTCCAGGCGTTCGTTATGTTTGCTGCTGGCACTGCGGTGAGTGAGTGCCTGCATTAATAAGTCCTGACGGGTAAAAGTATAGCCGAGTTTTCGCTGCAGCTGGTTTATCACTATCGGGTTCATGTGCGACCAAAAATTAGGATGTTTATAAAACGCACACGCAACAGACCTGTAGCCGCGAAAAGCCGCGATACAAAACTGTTGCGTTTGCACTGGCTCCCCGTATACCGGGGAGCCAATCATTTTGCGGGGCATATTCTACACTGTGATTACAGGTAATGCTCAGCAAATTCTGTTTTTTCTATTCTATCCGTCCGAAACGGCTCAGGCGCAGACCGGTAGGCCATTCACCTTCCTGTTTTTCAAGGCTTAACCAGATAAAGCTTGCACGGCCGACCAGGTTTTGCTCAGGCACAAATCCCCAGACGCGGCTGTCCGCACTGTTATCGCGGTTATCACCCATCATAAAGTAATGCCCTTCCGGCACCACCCAGGTGTACTCCGGTAATCCCGGCTGACGGAACAGGCGCTGCCCGCTGATGCTGTCCGGGGTGATTTCCGGAACAGTCAGAATATGGTGAGCAACCGGCCCCAGGTTTTCAATCCGTTCCGCCTGACGACGATAACCGACTTCCATATCATCTTCGATAGGGAACTGACGTGCGCCGCCACTCATAAAGGAGCCGCCCAGCGGGGATTTTTCCCAGCGGATAGCCCACTCGCTTTCATACTCCTGACCATAGGTGACCGGCAGGGTTTCACAGCTGCTCTGGTCTTTGGTACAGCCCGGATAGACCTGTAACTCTTTGGCATACGGGTCATAAACAACTTTATCGCCCGGCAGGCCAATCACACGTTTGACATAATCGACACGCGGATCTTCCGGATATTTAAACACGACAATATCACCGCGCTTCGGCTCCCCGGTTTTGATCAGGGTGGTCTGCGTGATCGGGTCTTTTAACCCGTACGCGTATTTTTCCACCAGCATAAAGTCGCCGATTAACAGCGTCGGCATCATGGACCCAGACGGGATCTGGAACGGCTCATAAATAAATGAGCGCACGATCAGGACAATCGCCAGCACCGGGAACAGGGATGCGGTACCTTCCACCCAGCCCGGTTTGGCCACAGTCTCAGCCAGATGGGCCTGATCCATGGTTCCTTCAGTCAGCTCCGCCATGCGCGCCAGTTTTTTCTTACGGGCCGGCTGAATTTTAAATTTATTCACCGCCCAGATGATCCCGGTAACCAACGTTGCCAGGGTCAGGATCAGCGCAAAGGTGTTCGCCATTATGTCTCCTTACAACCTGCTGAATGATTAATCTTTGCCGACATGGAGAATGGCTAAAAACGCTTCCTGCGGTAACTCAACGTTACCGACCTGTTTCATGCGTTTCTTACCGTCTTTCTGTTTCTGCAACAGTTTCTTCTTACGGCTGACGTCACCGCCGTAGCATTTCGCCAGAACGTTTTTACGCAGCTGTTTCACTGTTGAACGCGCAATAATATGCATACCGATGGCAGCCTGGATCGCGATATCAAACTGCTGACGAGGGATCAGGTCTTTCATCTTCTCCACCAGCTCACGGCCGCGGTACATAGAATTATCGCGGTGCGTAATCAGTGCCAGTGCATCCACCCGCTCACTGTTGATAAGGATATCAACACGCACCATGTCAGACGCCTGGAAACGTTTGAAGTTGTAATCCAGTGATGCGTAGCCGCGTGAGGTGGATTTCAGGCGATCGAAGAAATCGAGCACCACTTCCGCCATCGGAATTTCATAGGTCAGAGCAACCTGATTACCGTGATAAACCATATTGGTCTGCACACCGCGTTTTTCGATACACAGGGTAATCACGTTACCGAGGTATTGCTGCGGCAGCAGCATATGACATTCCGCAATCGGCTCGCGCAGCTCTTCAATATTGTTGAGCGGCGGCAATTTGGACGGGCTGTCGACATAGACGATTTCACCGCTGGTGGTTTCCACTTCATAAACAACGGTCGGCGCGGTGGTGATCAGATCGAGGTCATATTCACGCTCCAGACGCTCCTGGATAATCTCCATATGCAGAAGACCCAGGAAGCCGCAGCGGAAACCGAAGCCCAGTGCGGTAGAGCTTTCCGGCTCATAGAACAGGGAAGCATCGTTGAGGCTCAGTTTACCAAGTGCATCACGGAAAGCTTCATAGTCATCAGAACTGACCGGGAACAGACCCGCATAGACCTGAGGTTTGACTTTTTTAAAGCCCGGCAGCGGTTTATCCGCCGGTGCGCGTGCGCCGGTTAACGTATCGCCGACCGGTGCCCCGAGAATGTCTTTAATCGCACAGACCACCCAGCCGGCTTCACCGCATCTGAGGATCTCTTTATCGACCTGTTTTGGTGTGAAGATCCCGAGGCGATCGGCGTTATACACCTGACCGGTGCTCATCACTTTGATTTTGTCGCCTTTGCGCAGTGTGCCGTTTTTAATCCGGATCAGAGACACAACCCCTAAATAGTTATCAAACCAGGAGTCAATAATCAGTGCCTGTAACGGCGCATCAGGGTCACCTTCCGGCGGCGGAATATCACGTACCAGGCGTTCGATCACATCGGTCACGCCCACACCGGTTTTCGCCGAGCAGCGCACCGCATCGGCGGCTTCAATCCCGACGATATCTTCAATCTCTTCCGCCACCCGCTCCGGGTCGGCAGCAGGCAGGTCAATTTTGTTCAGAACCGGGACAACTTCCAGGTTCATTTCCATCGCTGTATAGCAGTTTGCCAGCGTCTGCGCCTCAACCCCCTGCCCCGCATCAACCACCAGCAGCGCCCCTTCACAGGCAGCCAGTGAACGGGAGACCTCATAAGAAAAGTCAACGTGTCCCGGGGTATCGATAAAGTTGAGCTGGTACGTTTCACCATTCTGTGCGGTGTAATCCAGCGTCACGCTCTGTGCTTTGATGGTAATGCCGCGTTCGCGTTCCAGATCCATTGAATCCAGAACCTGCGCCGCCATTTCACGATCGGATAAACCGCCGCAAATCTGAATAATGCGATCCGATAAAGTAGATTTACCGTGATCGATATGAGCAATAATGGAAAAATTTCGGATATGGTTGATTTTCAAGATAAAATTCTTCTTTGTAATGCCCTATAAAACTAGCTTTGGACACCTGTAAGGACTCAAAGCCAACACTCTATATTGCTGGTTAATAGACTTATTGGCAGCATTCTACATGCTACAGACACTCAACTCAAAGAAACGTTCATTTTACCGCAGAAAAAAACGGGCACGGCGAATAATCCATACGGATCGCATTCGTTTTGTCATTATCACCGACACCATTTTTTATATAAATAAAATTGATGATAAAAGCAAAACAATAAAATCAGCTCATTACTCCCGCTCGCGTAATATCTTTTTTATGATTAATAATCATATAGATAATTAATTTCCATCAAAATCAGCACATCATGCTAATCGTTCTGATTGACTATCCTCATTCCAAAACCGACACTCAATTTTAGTAATATATATCAATAATTTCATTTTTTTAGAAATATAACATCGGTAAATAATGAATTTAAAGAGTACTGCAAAGTACACACTTATGTCATTAACTAAATTTCATATTTATGAGGCCATTATCAATGGATCAAATAACCCGAATTCTTGAAAAACTGAATCAGCAACGCAGCGGTGAAACAACCGTGACACTGGCAGATTTTATGCCGATGTCCCTTGCAGAGATCCGCAGCCAAAACACAGGCCGGTTATCGCGTGAAGAAGCACAGTTACTACACCGCGCAGCGCAAAAAGAAAAGCAAAACAACATTCTCTATACCGCCAGGATTCTGACCCGCGCTAACCCGCTGCTGAAAAAAGAGATGAATGATGCCTGTTATTACGGCGCCACCCCATATGGCTATGATGATATTATTCCGCCTCGCGCAGAAAAATTTGTCGCACCCGGCGCCGTCTCTTCCATATTTTCCCCTGCCGGTTATCTGACTGAGCTGTACCGTGAAGCCCGGGAACTGCATCCAAAAGACAGTGACCGTAATCTGGATAAGCGCCGTCCGGACCTGGCAAAACTGGTGCTCTCTCAGGACAATCTGGATAACGAAATCTCTGCTCTGTCACTGGCTAATGAGCAACTGGAAACGGCGCTGATGGCGCAAACCGGTCAGACAGACAAAAACAAATATTATGAAACCCTGGCAAAGTCCCGCAACAGTGGTGTAACGCCGTATAACGTGCCGTTTGAGGGAATACATAATGCCCTGGCACAACGGAATTTTGTCCTGCCGGATAATATTCTCAGTAACCCCGCGAAGTTTGCCATACTGGCGGCATACGACGCCGGTATCTCACCAAAGTTATATAACATACTGACAGAAGACACAGAGTCATTAACCGGCACCGATCTGGAAAAATCTCTCAAAAGAAACTTCCCGAAGGTTAAGATTAAAGACCTGATGACTCTGGATGCGCTGGCCAATTATTATGAGCTTCCGGCAGATGACATTCAGGCCCTTATTGCTGCCGAAATAACAGGCCGGTTACCAACACCGGATGTATATAACGACGATAATAAACTGGTAATACCGGCAATAAACACTGGCGGAAAAATTACATTCAGTGAACTGGCCAAAACACAGAGTGATGAAAAACAGGCTGACTATATTGATTTAATTCCGCAGGGTGGTAATCAGTTTTTAGTTAATTTTAGTGTAAAGGAAACCAAAAAAGACGCGACGCATTTTAGTATAGGCTATAATAAATCGTTTAATAATCTGGCAGATAAAAATGGTTTTGTTCCTCTGGCCGGGGAGCACTACAGTATCCCCGTCACACTGGATGCTAAAATTTTAGAAAAAAAAACTAAAATCGGCATCACCAGAAAAAAACCAGAACCTGCCAGCGACGAAAATCATTACACCTCAGCCACCTTCACCATCCATCCCAATGCGGAACCGGGTATATGGCTCCTCAGACTCAACAAAACACTGCGTCTGGCAAAAGTCAGCGGTATGACCCCGCACGAAACACAACATGCATTAATCCACGTAAGAAATGATTCAAGCGAATACGAATTACGCCGTTTCACCGAAACGCTGCTTTACCGTAAACGTTACGGTATTGATACTGAAACAGCATTAATGCTGTGTAACGCCAGTATCAGCAGAATCAGCTATGACGGGCAGCTCAGCCATTTTGACCGCCTGTTTAATAATCCGCCGCTGAATGGTGTAACTTACACTTTAGGTGGTGATGATATTCCGATGGAACCGGATGCCGGAGACCCGCGTCGTGAAGTCCTGAAACGCGCTTTCCGGGTAGATAATACCGGCTTGTGGCAACTGCTTGTTATCACAAATCGTGAAAACAAATCCAAAACTATCGAAAACAAGACAGAAAAACTTCGTGGTCTGTTATTTGTTCGTCTGCTGGCGGATGTGCACAACCTGACAGTAGCACAACTGGATGCCCTGCTGCAGATTTCCCCTTACAATTCAATGAACGTTTACGCTTTAGATGGCAAAACACGCCAGAAAATGCTCTCTTTTCTGTCCCGGATCACCCAATGGCTGAATACACAAAATATCACGGTTGAACAACTGATGCTGCTGCTGGATAAAATATCTCCGGCGGCGCCGACCAAAGAGATGCAGGTCCTGCTGGATCTCCTGCGCAATGGTGGTATTGACAAAACCAATACAAAAACGCTGTATACCACCATGGCACCAGTGATTACTGCGGCTATGCAACTGGACATCACGGAATCAGGGGAAGCTCTGCTGCGCTGGCTGGATAACAATCATCCCGCAGGGATACTCACCACCAGTGAGGCCTGGAAGCTTATTATCAAAAAAGGGCAGACGGCCGGCGACAAGGAAAAATTGGCGGCATGGTGTCAGGCACTGGCACAGCGTGTATTGGTCATTCGCACCTTTACACTCAGTAATGCCGAACTTCAGACATTGTCACAGGGTGCACCGGCCGGAACCATTACTGAACTGTATAACATCAGTGATTTCCATAACCTGATTAACCGCTGCGGTGAACAGGCCGGTACGGTACTGGATGCACTGCAAAGCGGGACACTGACAGTTAAAATTCTGGCACAAGCACTGAATCTGTCAGAAGAGGTGATTACTCAGGCACTGACACTGGCCGGACAAAAACCGGAACTGACCACATGGGCACAGCTGGCCACATTGCCGCCACGGCTGGATTTGGCAGATACCCTGCATATCACCCCGAAAGATATCACCACTCTGCTGACAGTGTCTGAAAATGCGAAACCTTCTTATACAGACCTCTCCGCACTGGCCGGATTGTTACAGGCCGGTCTGAGCGAACAACAGACCAAACAACTGCAAAATCAGTCTGAGCCGCGCCGCAATGAAGCCCTCAGCGGGGAGTACCGCTCTCTGGTTATGAACAACCCGGTGGCAGACCGTGATGATATCTGGCGTAATCTGCTGGTGGACGGAAAAGTCAGCGCTGAAATCACCACCACCCTGCTGGCAGATGCCATCGCCGGTATTCAGCTCTATATTAACCGCACTATTGCCGGTGATGAGCCGGGTGCTGACAGTGACGCTCTTGAGCGTCAGTTCTTTAAAGACTGGGATGCCTGTAATAAACGCTACAGTACCTGGGCGGGTGTGTCTCAGTTAGTCTATTACCCTGAAAACTTCGTTGATCCGACCCTCCGTACCGGTCAGACCGGGATGATGAACACCATGCTGGAGCAGCTTTCACAAAGTGAGCTCAACAAAGATACCCTGGAAAACGGCTTCCGCCAGTACCTGACCGCCTTTGAGCAGGTCGCTGACCTGAAAGTGGTCAGCGGTTATCATGATACGGTTAATATTAATCAGGGTAACACCTGGTTTATCGGTACCAGCCAGACTGAGCCGAAAAAATATTACTGGCGCAAAGCCGATCACAGTAAATGTCAGAATGGCCGTTTTGCCGCCAATGCCTGGAGTGACTGGAAAGAAATTACCTGTGCGGTGAATCCTTATGGGGATATGGTGCGTCCGGTGATTTTCCATTCACGTCTTTATTTGTTATGGATTGAAAAACAAGTACAGAAAGATAACGCCGGTAAAGATACGGCATCTTTTACCCTGAAACTGACTCATATTAAATATGACGGCAGCTGGGCTTCGCCGTTCAGTTATGATATTACTGAAAAAAACATATCCGGGTGGAAAAAAACGGGTCTGTACTGTGCCGCCAGCCAGGAAGATAATTCACTGCTCATTGCCTGGTATCAAATAGAAAAGGAAACACAGCCCAATAGCTTCGGGCTACATATTCAGCCGGACATGAGCTGTAAAAAAGAACCGAATATAGCAGGGATATTAGCCACGGTTACCCATCAATTAGATACAGAAACTACCGTCAGGGTAAACACCCTCCTGAATCGTATATCCTCTTTCGAATTTACCCTGGAAAAACAAGAGGGGAATAAAGAAATTGATCTGGTCATCTCCCATGGCGACTATACTGTCAAAACTGAAAATAGTATATCTGCACTGATATTGAACCCTACTGCTTATATTAACATCACCCCCTATAAATTATTTAATTATATTCCTGATTTTTATCGCGAGAAATATATTACTCATCTTAACTCTCATTCCGGTACGGTTTATGCTCCGGAATCAAAAAAAATGGAGCCTGCCAATAATGCTATATCCGATAAGGTTAATGCTTGTGCTGTATATACTTATAATAACAAGCCACCGAAAAAACACATTTCTCTTTCCATTGGTAAAAATTATCCGCTAATTACTCATCTTGAGCTGGTAGGGCGTAAACTTGAGAGTTTCTTTATAAAGCACAAAGAAACATCAGCGTTGTATTATACATATGGAGATGTTACCGACGATAGGTTAACGTTGGAGGAAGATAAATATACTATCAGCACTGGTGGAAAAAAACTGGGCACGCTTAGCTTGGGCAAAATGATAGCACAAGTCAAAACAATCAGTTCAGATGATATCTCCATTGAGATTGAACTAAATAGTACGAAATTTGAAACAATAACAGGTAGTGACGTCGGACTCCGGCCACCATTATACCCGACAGTCTCAAGAGAAACACTGGCATTCCCGTTTGGGAAACTGTCTATAACCATTCCCGCTGGTGCAGATATTAATAACCTGGATTGTACTATAAAAGTCAGGTTCAAGAATACAGATGTTCTTGCAGCTACTACCACTTATAAACTGGTTATAAAAAAAACTGATCCAGTTCAAAAAGTCATCTCCCTGTACACCACGCCGGACGGCGCTCAATATATGGAATGGGATGGTTACCGTACCCGGTTAAACACACTGTTCACCCGCCAGTTAATTGAGCGTGCCAATAACGGAATTGACGCAATATTATCCCCTGAAACCCAGTATCTGCCTGAACCGAAACCGGGACAGGGCACCTATGTCACACTGACACTGAAACCGTATGACAAGAATACCCACGGCACTAACCGGGCATTTACGATTTATTACAGCAATGATGCCACAGGCTCCGGCAAATTTCCTGTTTACAGTGGCTCACTCAGTGTTACCGATAATACAGAAGTAAAATTATTTATTCCGCTGATTAAACCCGGAAAAAATGCGGTGAGTCAGTCTGCTGGTGCGCAGCAGGATACTTTATATCTCAATGCTACATACCAGAAAGAAGCAACAAAACAAATCCTGCTGTTCCGTACCGATAATAATCCTGAAGGCTGGACATTGGATAAAAGCGTTAACAACGGCACCTTCGCCGGCCTGGCAGAAAACGGCGTCACCGGTTTATTACAATCCGGTGAACCGATGGATTTCAGCGGTGCCAATGCCCTTTATTTCTGGGAATTGTTTTATTACACTCCGATGATGGTAGCAACGCGTCTGTTGCAGGAGCAAAACTTTACCGAAGCTAACCGCTGGTTAAGCTATATCTGGCAGCCTGCTGCAAGCGGTGCCGGTGACTGGCGCGTGCGTCCGCTGAAAGAAGACACGTCCTGGAACGCCGACCCGCTGGATTCGGTTGATCCCGATGCGGTCGCCCAGAATGATCCGATGCATTACAAAGTCAGCACCCTGATGAAACTGCTGGATCTGCTGATTGCCCGTGGTGACAAAGCTTACCGCATGCAGGAACGCGAAATGTGGTATATGCAGGCGCTGGGGCTGCTCGGGGATAAACCTGTCAGCATTTTCAGCAATGGTTGGGAAAATCCGTCACTAAGCAATGCAGCAGATAAAACTCAGGCAAAACAGTTTCATGACGAAATCAGCCGTATCCGCAGCGGCGGTCTGCTGCCTGACGTCCGCACTGCTAATACCCTGACCGGATTGTTCCGGCCACAGCAAAACGAAAAACTGCTCGGCTACTGGCAGATGCTGGAAATGCGCCTGTTTAACTTGCGTAATAATCTCTCCATTGATGGTCAGCCGTTATCACTGCCAATTTTTGCCGCACCGGCAGACCCGGCCGCACTGCTCAGTGCCGCAGCCGCAGCCTCCGGTGGCAGCAAACCTTTACCGTCTGCTGACATCCCGGCAATGCGCTTCCCGCAGGCACTGGACAGTGCACGTTCACTGACCGGGCAGCTGATGCAGTTCGGTTCCACCCTCCTGGGGCTGATTGAGCGCCGGGATGCGGAGGCGATGAGTGAACTGCTGCAAAACCAGGCCGGTGAGCTGATGCTCTCTTCCCTGCGTATGCAGGAACAGGCTCTCACCGAA
>NZ_AZRH01000012.1:0-144177 GCF_000512315.2 Morganella sp. EGD-HP17 | reverse complement strand
CTCGGTGAGTGACTGTTCCTGCATACGCAGGGAAGAGAGCATCAGCTCACCGGCCTGGTTTTGCAGCAGTTCACTCATCGCTTCCGCATCCCGGCGCTCAATCAGTCCCTGGAGCGAGGAACCGAACTGCATCAGCTGCCCGGTCAGTGAACGCGCACTGTCCAGCGCCTGCGGGAAGCGCATCGCCGGGATGGCGGCAGACGGTAAGGCTTTGCTGCCACCGGAGGCTGCGGCTGCGGCACTGAGCAGTGCGGCCGGGTCAGCCGGCGCGGCAAAGACCGGCAGCGATAACGGCTGGCCATCAATGGAGAGATTATTACGCAGATTAAACAGGCGCATTTCCAGGGTCTGCCAGTAGCCGAGCAGTTTTTCGTTCTGCTGCGGCAGGAACAGCCCGGTCAGGGTATTGGCAGTACGGACCTCCGGCAGGAGGCCGCCGCTGCGGATACGGCTGATTTCGTCATGGAACTGTTTTGCCTGAGTTTTATCTGCCGCATTACTCAGTGCCGGGTTACTCCAGGCACTACTGATGGCTGTCAGTGGTTTATCGCCCAGCAGCCCCAGTGCCTGCATATACCACATTTTCGCTTCATTGAGGGTATCACGCTCCAACATGCGGTAAGCGCTGTCACCACGGGCAATCAGCAGATCGAGTAGTTTCATCAGCGTGCTGACTTTATAGTGCATCGGGTCATTCTGGGCGACAGCATCCGGGTCAACCGAATCCAGCGGATCGGCGTTCCAGGAGGTATCCTCTTTCAGCGGACGCACGCGCCAGTCACCGGCACCGCTGGCGGCAGGGCGCCAGATATAGCTTAACCAGCGGTTGGCTTCGGTAAAGTTCTGCTCCTGTAACAGACGCATGGCCACCATCATCGGGGTGTAATAGAACAGCTCCCAGAAATAGAGGGCATTGGCGCCGCTGAAGTCCATCGGTTCATCGGGTTGTGACAGGCCGGATACCGATTCAAGGCCGGGGAAGGTGCCGTTGTTGTAGCTTTTATCCAGTGTCCAGCCGTGCGGATTTTCGTTATTCTCCCCGACACGGTGCAAAAAAATGTCTCGAATTTTTTCAGGTAGTGGTTTTTGGTATAGCGGAGAAAGGATGATTCTATCATTAAATTCCGTATTTTTATCGGCTACCGGAATAAAAAGTGTTATCTCTGTATTGGCGTCAACACTGAGTTCGCCACGGTAAATCGCAGTTATGCCGATGGTCATATAAGAGTAACAATAAATCATAAATTTCCGGTCACTGCCATGAATCTCTGAATCATAAGGTTTGAGTGTCAGTGTGACATAGCTCCCTTTGCCCAGCTTGGATTCACGCAGATTTTGGGTTTCCGGTGACAGTATAGCCTCAATTCCGCGGTTGGCACGCTCAATTAACTGGCGGGCAAACAGGGTATTCAGGCGGGTACGGTAAGCACCCCACTCCATGTATTGCGCACCGTCTTCGGTGGTGTGCAGCGATATGGTACGGGTGTCGGCTATAGGCTCTTCATAATGCAGAGAGTAATTCCGTACTCCTGAACAAATTCGATTTTTGTAGTTAATCCTGAGCGTTAAATCCAGTTTACTTTTTTCAACATATTTGGTCACCTTTATACCCGTAATCGGAACTAAATAGGTAATTACAATGGCATTGGTGGTAGCTGATGTTTCGATATTGACAGTGGGTTCGTTAAGAGTTTCAACCATAGTAGTATCATGTAAAAATGACATATTTAAGTCATTGATATATTTCCCGCTGTTCAGGTAAGTTTCCCATCCCCCGGTTGTAATCAAGGCATATATTTTTTTGTTAATGTTATTTCTTATTGTATATTTTATAGGTGCATACAGGTCAGATAGTGTCTCCGTAACCATAAAAAAATAATGGTAATTTTCATCACTGCTTACCCATGATAATACACCTAAGTAATCTGAACCGTTTGATTCTGTCTGTTTAAAAAGATTCAGATTATTACGGACAGATGAAATATCCCCTCCGGCAGGGACACTCAGAAGATAGAGAGTGTAGCGTGAACCGTTAGAATAGATGGTGTCGGTTTTGTGAAGGGTGCAGACCCCTTCGGGGAAAAGGGGGTCTTTTGACTCGTAACTAATTTTTTTAGCACGGTCAGTATACGTTTTCCCCAGGTTAAACTGATAATAAAAGTGGGATCGCAGAGGTGCAGGGATTTCTGCTGGTATGAAACTTAGTGTTATATCAGCGGCTAATTCAACGTATTTCTCATTTCCTCCGGAAATGAGTTTATTATATTTCTCAGTGAGTTCAATAGTAACCTGTTTATTATCGGTCTGCTCCTGTGGTATTATTGTTGAGACATATTTACCGGCTATTCTGCTGATCACATTCAGGACACCAGGACGATCAAGCTGATTTGTGGCGACATGCAGTAATTCATTGATATTATTTGCAGGTGAGACAGTCATATCCGTGGTAACTTGCAGACCAAAATATGTATTATTTTTTGTCGGCGGAACATTATCTATAGTTTCGTTGGTAAAATTATATTTTTCCTGTTTTGTGTAACAGGCAACAGTCAGCGTTTCGTCTTCGCTGTTTTCTGTACAGAGTAATCCTATGCCATGATCGCCGGATAATGTATTTTCGAACGATTTGGTCACATCATAACTGAACGGTGATGCCCAACTGCCGTCATATTTAATATGCGTCAGTTTCAGGGTAAAAGACGAAATCTCCTTTTTACCGTCGTCATCTTTCCGTACTTGTTTTTCAACCCATAACAGATAAAGACGTGAACGGAAAATCACCGGACGCACCATATCCTGATACGGATTAATAGCACAGGTTATTTCTTTCCAGTCACTCCAGGCATTGGCAGCAAAATGACCGTTCTGACATTTGCTGTGATCCGTCTTACGCCAGTAATATTTTTTCGGCTCAGTCTGGCTGGTACCGATAAACCAGGTATTACCTTCATCAATATCAACCGCATCATGATAACCGCTGACCACTTTCAGGTTAGCGACCTGTTCAAAGGCGGTGAGATACTGGCGGAAGCCATCTTCCAGGGTGTCGTTGTTAAGCTCGCTCTGAGAAAGCTGCTCCAGCATGGTGTTCATCATCTCGGTCTGACCAATGCGGATAGTCGGGTCAATATAGTTTTCCGGGTAATACACCAGCTGAGACACACCCGCCCAGGTGCTGTAGCGCTTATTATAGGTATCCCAGTCTTTAAAGAACTGACGCTCAAGCACAGCACTGTCTGCCCCCGGCTCATCACCGGCAACAGTGCGGTTGATATAAAGCTGAATACCGGCAATCGCATCCGCCAGCGGTGTGGTGGTGATTTCAGCACTGACTTTGCCGTCAATCAGCAGTGTACGCCAGATATCATCACGGTTTGCCAGCGGTTTACCCATAACCAGAGAGCGGTACTCTCCGCTGAGGGCTTCACTGAGGCGCGGCTCAGACTGATCCTGCAGTTGTTTTGTCTGCTGTTCGTTCAGTCCGGCCTGTAATTTTCCGGCGACGGTAGTCAGTTCGCTGTAGGTCGGGGTCGTTTTTTCGGTGATGGTGAAGAGGCTGGTAAATTCTTCCGGCAGAATATGGAGGGTATCAGCCATATCAATACAGGCCGGTAATTTCGCCAGTTGCTTCCAGGTAGTGATGTAGGTGTTAAGATCAATACCCAGTGCACCAAGAATAATCGTATAAGGAATGTTGGCACAGGATTCCAGATCCGAAACGCTAAGAGCCCTTTTATTCAGCTTTTCCAGTACGTTACCGACGTTGTTACCACAGCGGTTGGCCAGACGATGGAACTCACTGATTTCACGCAGCTCTTTTACGGTACTGACGGGGGCGCCTGTTGACAGTATCCGGAGTTCAGCACCACTGAGTGACAGTGTCCGGATAACTAACACCCGTTGTGCCAGAGCCTGGCACCATTTTGCCTGTAAATCCGGAGTTTTATTATTGATCAGCATAACCCAGAAATCACGGGTCAGCGGCACTTTATCCGGATGGTTATTATCCAGCCAGTGCAGCACGGCTTCCCCTTGTTCAGGATTTTCTAATTGCATAGTACCGGCGATCACCGGAGCCATAGTGGCGCGAAGTGTATCTGTATTTTTATTGTCAATACCGGCGTTGCGCAGAGCATCGAGCAGCGTGTTCATTTCGTCTGTTGGCTGATTTGGTGCTGATAAATATGTCAGCAGAGAGAGTGTGTCAGCGGAGATATCCTGCTTGCTCAGCCAACCAGTAGTCTGCCACAGGAAATTAATAATACCCCGACGCTCAGGGTCGTCAAGATTCTTAATAAGCATCTTATGATCGTACATTCCATGTAAAAAAGACAACCGGGAAACGGTGATACCGCAAAGATCAGCAAGTAATTTGACTAAATACATTTCACTGATTCGCCGGAGAGTATTTTCTATCTCCGTGTTACTGGCATTAACCAGCCAGCGTATATCATTTATTTCACTTCGATCTGTCTCTAATGCTCTGAGCAGGTAAGGTAAACGTTTATCTTCACTGTTTCTTGCCGTATTAACCTTTCCCCCCCCCAGCGAATAAACCTCACCATTAAGCGGCGGATTATTAAACATCCGGTCAAACTGGCTGAGCTGCCCGTCATAACTGACAGTGCTGATAGTGGCACCGCTCAGAATTAAAGCATCATCGCTGCTGATATTGTAACGTTTACGGTAGAGCAGAAATTCACAGAAGCGGTGCAGTACGGTTGCGTCTGAATCGGTGTCTTTCAGTTTCAGACGGGTTAATGCACGCTGGGTTTCCGGCGGGGTTATACCGGCGGCTTTGGCCAGGCGCAGGATTTTGTTGAGAAGGAGTAGTGATAAAGGAGAAGCGTATGTTTTAATTATAGCAAAGGTGCTGTTTCCATACCAGCGAGTGCCAATAACAGTGGTGGAAACCGAAATGGTGATTTCTGGTGTTACTTTGGCGGCAGGAATTGTTACCGGGATGCTGTAGTGTTTTCCTTTCTCAATTTTCACTGTACTATCGGAATAAAGATCGTTCGGATAACTCGATGTTGATGTCTGGATTCCGATACGTATTTCGTGAGCATCGTTGTGTAAATAACGTAGACTAAAATTAATACAAAATTGGTTGTCATCCAGCGGAATAAGGTCAATATATTCGAAATTTGCTTTGTCTGAATTTTCATTTTTCAGCTCGGTGTGGGTTAATGTATAAACAATATCATTGCCCGCGTCCTTTGCTTTTATTTTCTGTATTTTATTTTTTCCGTACAGATTGCGTGTATCTTTCAGTGATGAGCCGTACGGAATACCGGATAAATCGGGTTTGTTACTAAAATCCATTCTCGGTAACGCCTGAATCTCATCCCTCGGCAGCCCGTAATAATTTGCCAGCGCATCAAGGTTCATCAGGCTGTCAGTATTGACGCCCGGGAAGTTTTTCTTCAGCAGCGCTTCGGTTGCTGCTTCACTTAATCCGTCTGTCTTTTCTGTCAGAATAGCATACAGTTCCGGTGAGATACCGGCGTATAACGCCATCTGTGCGGCGGATTCCGCACCTTTACTCAGCACATGGTCCGGCAGAACAAAATTCTGTTGTGCCAGGGCGTTACGGATCCCCTCAAACGGCGCGTTATACGGGGTTACACCACTGCGGCGGGAGGTCGCCAGGGTTTCATAATATTTGTTTTTGTCTGTCTGACCGGCTTGCGCCATCAGCGCCGTTTCCAGTTGCTCATTAGCCAGTGACAGGGTGGAAATCTCTTTATCCAGATTTTCCTGAGATAACACCAGCTTAGCCAGGTCAGGACGGCGTTTGTCCAGATTATTGACACTGTCTTTCTGATGCAGGCCACGGGCTTCGCGGTACAACTCAGTCAGATAGCCGGCCGGGGAGAACATGGAAGAGACCGCGCCGGGTGCGGCAAACTCATCGGCACGCGGCATGATAATGTCGTTATAGCCGTACGGCGTCGCGCCGTAAGTGCGGGCAGCGCCCATCTCTTTTTTCAGCAGCGGGTTGGCGCGGGTCAGCGCACGGGCAGTATACAGAATGTTGTTCTGCTGTTCTTTGATTGCCGCGCGGTGAAGTAGTTGCGCTTCTTCACGGGACAAACGGCTGCCCGCCAGGCTGCGGACTTCGGCAAGGGACATCGGCATAAAATCTGCCAGTGTCACTGTTTCACCACTGCGTTGCTGATTCAGCTTTTCGAGAATTCGGGTTATTTTATCCATCGACAATAGCCTTATAAATATGAAATTTAGTTAATGACACAGAAATGTACCTTTCAGTACTCCGTAAATTTATTGTTAACTGATGTTATGCTTTGCAAACAATGGAATTGTCGGAATATGTCACTGAGGTCGAGTGTCAGTTTTGGAATGAGGATAGTCAATCAGAACGATTAGCATGATGTGCTGACTTTGTGGTGTTTTATTTATTTATTTGATTTTTAAAGCAGAAATGATTTTATTTTCCATGGGGTAATAATAGATTTGAATTATGAATTTATATTTTCATATAGGAATGGCTGTATATCTGATGTTATTCAGGATGCCGCCGGGCGGCAGTCAATAATATGAGCGTAAAGGGGGATACAATATTAATCAGAAAACAGAAGTGAGAACGGTAATAAAGATAAGGGACAGAGAATATTAAAATAATTAACTGCCGGGGAAAGGCAGTTAATTATCAGACGGAGATTTTTTTACCGAGTGCCGGTGTGCGGGATTCCTGGCCGTCAGCGCCGTAAGTCGTCTGGTTATTATGTTTTTTCATAAAATCCAGCCGCTCCTGATTAAACTGCATATGCAGTTTCAGCATCTGATGATTGCGGTAATTCATCTCTTTCAGTGTCAGGGTCAGATCTTTAATCGCATTCCAGACAGTGTGCATGGTTTCATTATTGTCATAAGGTGCACAGAGCCCGGCTTCCTGCTCAAGTGCCTGGCGGCGGGTTTCATTATGGCCGATAGCGGCAACCAGAAACCGTTTCTGTTCCGTGGCTTCCTGAAACGGAGACTGCGGAACACGCGGGTAGCCGAGTAACAACTCTTCATTTTTCATCACCTGATGCAGTGACTGTAAATGAGAGAGTTGTTGATCCAGCAGCGGCAGAAGTTGATCAGTCATTTTTATCGGCGCTGTCCATGGATAACATGCACTCATGCGCATCACGCAGCAGACCGTCAGCGATTTTACCGGCATCCATCCGTAATGTGCCGTCTTTCAGCGCCTGTTTAATTTCTGCCACCCGTGCAGTATTAATGTCGTTTTTACCCGGCGCAAGCAGCTGCTTCTGAAGTTCACTCGGCGAAAATGCGCTTTCGCGGACAGTCTCTTCGGCCTGAACTTTTTTATCGCGCACCGGCGCGGTCAGCTCTTTCGGGTCGCGGTTAGTCACTTTTGTCAGTGCTGAAATCGCGGATGTTTGCTCAATTGCCATATCTGTTTTCCTTTTCCCGATCTGTATGAGATGGAGGGGCGCCTCCCTTGTGCTCATTGTTTATCGGCAATCTTATCTGAAACTTTATAACTAAATTCATCACGCAGCATATAACTACAGTGATACTTTCACGCTGCCGTTTTCAAGGGCTTCACCGCTGACCACCTGACCATTCACCAGCCGGACCCGGATAGTAGTTCCGGCGGCGGCATTATTAATGGCACGGCCTTCATATTTTACCGAGAAATTATCACCATCCGCCATGACAAAAACGCTTTGTCCGGCTTTTATTGCCCAGGGTTTGCGGGTCATGGAGGCGACATAGGTCTGCCCGGCATCAATATTGCGCAGGGCAATGGCACCGCGGAGGGCTATTTTATCGGTAACCGCGCCCGCAGGCAATTTGTGAAGTAAACCGCGTTTTGTGCCGATATCCACAAGCTGAACAGTCTCACCGCGCTGAATCTGACGGGTTGCCACGTAATACTGACCGGTGACATTGACTGTCAGCTGCATAAAAGTGCGTTTTTTCCCGCATAACACCGGCAGTGAAATATTGCCGGTGTTACGTCCGCCCGCAGGCAGTTGCAGTACGGGATCTTTACAGGCGGGCCAGCGGTCGATCGGGGTTTTTATTTCGACAGATACCTGCATGGGTTTCGGGTGCAGCTGCCGGAAGTAATGATTGATCTCTTCCGGTAACCCGGCCTGTGCGGAGGCGGAAAACACCAGTAATCCGCTGATAAACAGGGTGCGGTAACGGGGTGTCATTCTCTTCTCCTTCACAAACGGGATTATTTCTGATGGTCGCAGTTTACGCAATTTCCTCACTGTTGAATCCGGTAAATAGGTTGGTTATTTCGCGTTTATCCTGCCATTAGATTTTCACGGGACGGATAATATACCTGTCACTAAAACAGGCGTAACACATCAACAGAGGGCAGACATGCTTGATAAGTTAAATGCCACGTTTGCATTTCAGCAGCAGGCTCTTTCGCTGCGGGAAACGCGTCAGACAATCCTGGCATCCAATATTGCCAATGCGGATACCCCCGGGTATCAGGCACGGGATATCGATTTCAGCCGCCAGCTGAAACAGGCGATGAATAACGGCACGGTGAAGAACGGCGGTCTGGCGATGGCAGTGACCGCGAAAGGTCATATCAGCGGACACGGTGCCGCAACACCGTCAGCGGTTGATCTGAAATACCGGGTGCCGTATCAGACATCGATGGACGGCAATACCGTGGATATGGATGTTGAACGCAGTCAGTTTGCTGATAACACCCTGAAATATCAGGCTGACCTGACCTTTATTAACAGCCGCGTGAAAAGCATGCTGGCCGTCTTACAGCAAGGGTAATTCTGATGGCACTACTGAGTATTTTTGATATTTCCGCCTCCGCACTGACCGCGCAGTCCCAGCGTCTGAACGTCAGCGCCAGTAACATGGCGAACGCCGAAAGTGTGGCAGGGCCGGATGGCGAACCGTACCGCGCGAAACAGGTAATGTTTCAGACCGCGCCGCAGGGGCGCTATGACATCGGCGGCGTGAAAGTCAGCCAGTTGATTGAAGACCCGGCTCCGCCGCGTCTGGAGTACAAACCCGGTCATCCGCTGGCGGATGAAAAGGGCTATGTGCGGATGCCGAATGTGGACACTGTGGGTGAAATGATTAACACCATTTCCGCCTCCCGCAGTTATCAGGCAAACCTGGAAGTGATGAACACAGCCAAAGTGCTGTTGCAGAAAACCTTAACCCTCGGACAGTAACGGAGTGAGTCATGGGGATTAATGCAGCAACCAATGATCCGGTCAATAACGACATTGATGCGCAGAAAAAGCCGCAAAAAAGTCAGAGTGACGATATGCGGGACACCTTTCTGAAAATGATCGTCACGCAGATGCAGAACCAGGATCCGACCAAACCGATGGATAACACGGATCTGACCAGTCAGCTGGCGCAAATCGCCACCCTGGAAAGCATGAACAGCCTGAATGACAGTGTCAGCGGTATTTCAAAACAAATTAACTCCGGACAGTCATTACAGGCAACACAACTGGTCGGGAAAAATGTCCTGATCCCGGGCAGCGACCTGGTCCTGGTACCAACCGGTGACGGCACCACCCGTGTGAAAGCCGATAACCCGCCGCCGGGTGATGACACATCAATTGCGCCGTTTGCGGATGATAACGGTGGTGATGACAGCAGCGGCAGCGGATTTGAATCCTCGCCGTTCGGTTTCTTCCTCGCCAAACCGGCGGACAAAATTGAGATAACCATCCGCGACAGAAATAAAGGAATTGTCAGAACCATCACGATTGACGGTGAAACCAAACCGGATATCTACGACAAGACCTGGGACGGCCGCAATGACAACGGTGATCTGGTTGCCGATACCAAAGGGAAATACACCTTTGAGGTAAAAGCCACCATGAAGGGTGAAGAGATCCCGAAAAGCGGCGTCGTCAGACTGAAATACGCGAAAGTGAATGGCGTGACACCGGGAGCGGATGCACCGCTGCTGGATGTGGGCATAGGCAACAGCGTGCTGCTGTCTGAAATCTTTAAAGTGTATCCGTCAAATTAATAAGCAAACCCAATTGTCATGGAGGTGACATGTCTTTTTCACAAGCAGTCAGCGGCCTGAACGCCGCTTCATCCGGTCTTGATTCGATCGGTAACAACATTGCCAACTCCGCAACCAACGGCTTTAAAGGGGCACATGCTTCTTTTGCTGATATGTTTGCCGGTTCCGGTGTCGGTCTCGGGGTTAACGTTGCGGCGGTTTCCCAGAACTTCAAAGACGGTGCTATCACCCGTACTGACCGCGCTACTGATGTGGCGATTTCCGGTAACGGTTTCTTCCGTCTGCTGGATGGTAACGGTGATGTGGTTTACAGCCGTGACGGTGAATTTCACCGTGACAAGAGCGGTAACCTGGTCAACAACCAGGGCATGATGGTCACCGGTTTCCCGGCGGGTCAGGATGCTGCCGGTAACGCCACTATCCAGACGGGCGGCATTCCGCAGGCGCTGAATATCCCGACCGATATGATGGATGCCAGAGCGTCCGCCAAAGGTGAATTAACCATGAACCTGAACTCGGATGATAAGGCAATTACCGCTGCGTTTGATCCGGACAACCCGGATACCTACAACTTCAGCACCACCATGACCACCTATGACAGCCAGGGTAACACCCATGAAGTCGCGGTTTACTTTATCAAAACCGCTGACAACAAATGGAGTGTCAAAGCCAAAGACAGCAGCGATAAAACAGCGGCTGTTGAGGACCTGGGTGATATGGAATTTGACGGCAACGGCAAGCTGAAAGGTACCGCTGATTTTCAGTTCACTTATAAAGGCTTAAACGGTGCGGATGGCGGCACAATTGACCTGAGCTTCAATAAAACCCGTCAGCAGAAAGTCACCGAATCATCCGTCAGCAAAATTGATATCGACGGCTATCAGTCCGGTGAATACACCAGCTTCAAAATTGAGAATGACGGCACCATCACCGCCAGCTATTCCAACCAGCAGAAGCGGACTGTCGGCAAAATCGCACTGTCTGCGTTTGCCAACAATAACGGCCTGGCATCCCAGGGCGGTAACGTCTGGAAAGCCACCAATGCCTCCGGTAACCCGATGGACGGCGTTCCGGGTACCGGACAGTTCGGTAACCTGACCGGCGGCGCGGTGGAAGCCTCCAACGTGGATATGAGCCAGGAACTGATCAACATGATTGTGATGCAGCGTAACTATCAGTCCAACTCGCAGACCATCAAAACGCAGGATCAGATGCTGCAGACGCTGGTTAACTTACGTTAAGCATAAAGACAGAAGGTGGCCATGGATCACGTCATTTATACAGCAATGGGCGGCGCCAAGCATGCGCTGGAAAATCAGGCCATTGTCTCGAACAACATTGCCAACGTCTCGACATCCGGGTTTAAGGCACAGCTGTCCGCCATGCGGGCAGTACCGGTAAACGGCGATACAGAGCAGACCCGGACACTGGTGGTCTCCTCGACCCCCGGAGCGGATATGACTCAGGGGCCGCTGAACTACACCGGCCGTCAGATGGATGTGGCGCTTAATGAAGGCCATTTCCTGGCGGTGGCATTGCCGGGCGGGGAAGAAGCTTATACCCGTAACGGCAGCATTCAGGTTTCGGCGGATGGTCAGCTGATGCTGGGTGAACACCTTCTGCAGGGTGACGGCGGTGCGATTGATGTGCCGCCGCACGCGGAACTGACCATCGGCGGTGACGGTACTATCACCGCGCTGATCCCGACTGATCCGCCGACCATGCTCGGACAGATAGGCCGTCTGAAAGTGGTGGAAGCGAAACCGCAGGATGTTCTGCGCGGTGAGGACGGGCTGTTTCATCTCACTGCTGCGGCGCGTAATGCCAATGGCAATGAACTGCCGCTGAGTGAGCGCGGCAAAGTATCGTCCGGTGTGCTGGAAGGCAGTAACGTCAACCCGGCACAGGCGATGGTGGAAATGATTGCCAATGCGCGTCATTTCGAGATGCAGATGAAAGTGGTTCACAGCGCGGATGAGAATGCCCAGCGGGCCAATCAGCTGCTTGCGGTGAGTTAATATTCAGTAAGGAATTATCATGATCCGTTCATTATGGATTGCCAAAACCGGGCTTGAAGCCCAGCAGACGAACCTGGATGTTATTTCCAACAACCTGGCCAACGTCAGCACCAACGGTTTTAAACGCCAGCGTGCGGTGTTTGAAGATCTGCTTTACCAGAACATCCGCCAGCCGGGTGCCATGAGTTCCGAGCAGACCTCTCTGCCGACCGGTCTCCAGCTGGGTACAGGTGTACGTCCGGTCGCAACCACCCGTATTCATGCCCAGGGTGCGCTGAACAAAACCGGCACATCGACTGATATCGCCATCAGCGGACAGGGTTTTATCCATGTCCAGATGCCGGACGGTTCTGATGCCTATACCCGCGACGGTTCACTGCATCCTGATCAGAACGGTCAGCTGGTGACCTCATCCGGTTATCAGATTGTCCCGGCCATTATGATCCCGGAAGGGGCGCAGAAGATGGAAATCGGCCGTGACGGTACGGTTTCTGTCACCATGTACGGCGAAAGCCAGCCGCAGCAAATCGGGCAAATCACCCTGACCACCTTCATCAATGATGCAGGTCTGGAGAGCATCGGCGAAAACCTGTATATGGAAACCGCCAGCTCCGGCGCACCGACAGAAAGTGCCCCTGAAACCAACGGTGCAGGCCGTCTGTATCAGGGCATGGTGGAAACCTCTAACGTTAACGTGGCGGAAGAACTGGTCAATATGATCCAGACGCAGCGCGCGTATGAAATCAACAGTAAGGCCGTTTCCGCCTCTGACCAGATGTTACAGCGTCTGACACAACTGTAATCCCCGTCCCGGCGGTGAGGTTATCGCTGCCGGGGCTTTTTTACTGAGACACGCACAGAACAGCAAGAGTATTAAGATGACTGAAAGCGGCATTGTTCCACGGCAGCAGGATTGCGCAAGTTCTCCTGCCACTTCTGTTTGCGGGCGCGGACTGGTGACAGCGGCAGTGCTTGCCGTATCACTCAGCGGCTGTGCTTACATCAAACCCAAACCGCTGGTGGATACCCATACCACCGCGCTGCCGGTCGCACCGACTGCCCCGGCCGCGAACGGTGCTATTTTTCAGAGTGCGCAGCCTGCCTACTATGGCTACCAGCCGCTGTTTGAGGACAGACGTCCGCGTAATGTCGGCGATATCCTCACCATCAATCTGCAGGAAAACGTCAGCGCCAGCAAAAATTCCTCCGCTAATGCCAACCGTGCCGGAAAAACCGGCTTTCTTGCGTCCATTCTGCCCGGCTTTATGCAGGGCTGGCTCGGCGGCAGCAACACGGAGCTGGACGTAAAAGGTAACAGCGATTTTACCGGCAAAGGCGGCGCTAATGCCCAGAACACCTTTAAGGGCACTATCACGGTCACTGTGGATCAGCTGCTGGCGAACGGTAACCTGCATGTGGTGGGTGAAAAACGGATCGCCATTAACCAGGGTACGGAATCTATCCGTTTCTCCGGTGTGGTCAACCCGCGCACCATCGGGGCGGATAACAGTGTCAGCTCCACTCAGGTGGCGGATGCCCGTATTGAGTATGTCGGCGACGGCTATATCAATGAATCGCAGAATATGGGCTGGTTACAGCGTTTCTTCCTGAATGTGTCACCGTACTGAGCAGAGGTAAAGTGAGAATGAAAAAAGTACTGACCGGCCTGCTGATTGCGGTTTTAGGTTTGGCGGGTCTCCCCGCACACAGTGAACGGATTAAGGATCTGACCACCGTACAGGGCGTGCGTGAGAATGCGCTGATTGGTTACGGGCTGATTGTCGGCCTCGACGGTACCGGTGACCAGACCATGCAGACACCGTTTACCACGCAGAGCCTGAATAACATGCTGTCGCAGATGGGGATCACTGTACCGCCGGGCACCAATATGCAGCTGAAAAACGTGGCGGCGGTGATGGTCACCGCCAAAATGCCGCCGTTTGCCCGCTCCGGCCAGGCGATCGACGTGGTCGTTTCCTCAATGGGTAACGCCAAAAGCCTGCGCGGCGGCACACTGCTGATGACGCCGCTTAAAGGCGTGGATGGTCAGGTGTATGCGCTGGCACAGGGTAATATCCTGGTCGGCGGTGCCGGTGTCAGTGCCGGCGGCAGCAGTGTCAAAGTGAACCAGCTGGCCGGCGGCCGTATCAGCGGCGGAGCGACGATTGAGCGTGAACTGCCGGGCGGATTCGGTCAGAGCGGCGTGATTAATCTCCAGCTGAATGAAGACAGTTTTGCACTGGCGCAGGATATCAGCGACGCGGTGAACCGCATGAACGGTTTCGGTACCGCAACACCGCTGGATTCCCGCACGGTACAGTTACGGGTACCGCAGAGCAGCAGTGACCAGGTGCGTTTCCTGGCACGGGTGCAGGATCTGAATATCCGTCCGCCGCAGAATGAAGCCAAAGTTATCCTGAACTCCCGCACCGGCTCTGTCGTGATTAACCGGACCGTCACGCTCGACAGTTGCGCGGTTGCCCACGGCAGCCTCGCGGTGACGGTCGAGCGCCAGACACAGGTCAGTCAGCCGGACACGCCGTTTGCCGGTGGTCAGACCGTCGTGACCCGCAACACCAATGTCGGGATCCGTGAGCAGGACGGCACACTGAAAAAAGTGAATGCCGGGGCGAATCTCAATCAGGTTATTCAGGCGCTCAATACATTAGGGGCCACACCGACCGACCTGATGTCGATTCTGCAGGCGATGGAAAGTGCCGGTTGTCTGCGGGCGAAGCTGGAGATCATCTGATGAGCGACATACAGTTGATGCAGAGTGCGGCCTACGATGTGCAGTCGCTGGGCAGCCTGAAACAGCAGCTGAATGAAAAACCGCAGGAGGGGCTGCGTCAGGTGACGCAGCAACTGGAAGCGACCTTTGTTCAGATGATGCTCAAAAGCATGCGCGCCGCACTGCCGCAGGACGGATTGTTCTCCAGCGACCAGACCCGGATGCTGACCAGCATGTATGACCAGCAGATAGCCCAGAACCTGTCAGAAAAGGGGCTGGGCTTCGGCGATATGATGTTTAAGCAGCTTTCTGCGGATAATGAACCGGATTTGCCGCTGCGTTCATCAATGATGGCGCTGGATGATGCCACGGTGATTCAGTCCATGCCGCAGCAGGCAATGGCTCAGCTGATGCGGAAATTCAGTTCTGCGGGGGATGCACTGAGTTCACCGCTGAAAAAAGTGCGTGAACTGGGGCTTAACAGTCAGAATTTCATTGCAAAACTGACAGAGCCGGCGAAAGCAGCATCACAGAAAAGTGGTGTGCATCATCTGCTGATCCTGGCACAGGCGGCACTGGAAAGCGGCTGGGGAAAGCGGGAAATTCTGACCGCAGACGGCAAAACCAGTCACAACCTGTTTGGTATCAAAGCCGGTAAGGGTTGGGAAGGTCCGGTCACCAATATCATGACCACCGAGGTTATCAACGGTAAGACCATTAAAATGCGTGATAACTTCCGTGTTTACGGTTCTTATGAAGAGGCGATTGCCGATTACACCCGTCTGCTGACTGAAAATCCGCGTTATCACGGCGTGAAACAGGCGGCCAGTCCGGAGCAGGCGGCACAGCGTCTGCACAAGGCCGGATATGCCACCGACCCGGGCTATTCCGACAAGCTGATTGTCCTCATTAATCAAATCCGTGGCACACCCGCCGCCGCACCGGTGGCTTCCCGTGCTGTACAGGCGTACACCCTCGATTTGAGTGACATTTTCTGACAAATTCACGGCGTAAAAAAATGCAGTTAACACTAAATTTTTACGCCGTCTTTCCGATAACAAGGTAAGACATAATTTTAAACGGATGCTATCTGCGCTGCATTTTCAGTAAGTCGCCGGGAAAGCAGTCGCCAGAGAAAGGAAAAGCACATGCTGAATAATGTAATGAATAACGCATTAAGCGGAATTAACGCGGCCCAGGGCGGGCTGAGTGTTATTTCCAACAACCTGGCCAACGCCGGGGTGGGTTATTATCACCGCCAGAGCGCGGTATTCGGTGAAAACCCGGGCACAATGACAACCAACGGCTATTTCGGCAACGGCACCTATTTCAGCCATGTCCGCCGTGAGTTCGATGAATTCGTCAATATGCAGTATAACAACGCGCGTTCCCGCAGCGGCGACTACGAAGCATTCATGAAAAATGCCTCCGGGGTGGATGACCTGTTATCCAACAGCACGGATGATCTCGCCGGGATGCTGGGCAGTTTCTTCACCTCGCTGGACGAAGCGGCGAGTGACGCCAGTGACAAAACGCTGGTGGATGTCTTCCTCGGCAAAGCCAAAACCATGGTCAGCCAACTGAAGGAAGCTGACCGCCGTCTGCGTGAGATGGATAACGATGTTAACCATCAGATTGATAATAAAGTTAAAGATATCAATACCTATGCGGAAAAAATTGCCAAACTGAATGAGCAGATCAGCAACTCCCGTGCGGTTAACGGTGCAGAGCCGAATGATTTGCTGGATGTGCGTGACCGCCTGGTGAATGAGCTTAATTCTGTTATCGGCATCAAAGTGATCGAGCAGAACGGCAACTTCAACGTCTCGTTTGCCAACGGCCTGCCGCTGGTGACCGGCGGACGTGCTAACCGTCTGGAAGCGGTGGCTTCCGGTGCGGATGACAGCCGTCTGAGCATCGGTTTTGTTGATTCTGCCGGTAATGTCCGTGAAATCAAAGATGACCAGATCCGTGGTGGTGAGCTGAGCGGTGTTCTGCGTTCCCGCCGTGAAATTATTGACCCGGCAAGACAAAAGCTGAACCAGATGGCGCTGGTCTTTGCGGAAAAATTCAATGAAGTTCACCGCAAAGGCTATGATGCCAACGGCAAGACTGACAAAGATTTCTTTGCGGTCGGCAGCGGCAGTGTGGTCAGCAATACCCACAACAAAGGCAAAGCCGATTTTGATATCAAATACAACGATGTCTCCAAAGTCACCGGTAATAACTACGATGTCAGTTATGACGGCACCAACTGGAATGTGACCCGTCTGCCGGAAGGTATCGCAGTGACCGCGAATTTTGACGGTGCGACCGGCACCTTAAGTTTCGAAGGCATGGACATCAAAATCAGTAACAATACCGCACAGGCCGGAGATAAATTCCTGCTCAAGCCGGTGGATAATGTGATCGGTGGTCTGAACACGCTGGTGACAAATGCGGCAGATTTCGCCGCAGCGGACAGCACCGGTGGTGCCAGCAACAATGAAAATATCAAAGAGCTGGTAAAACTGCAGGATCAGAAACTGGTCGGCGGCACATCAACCCTGTCCGATTTCTATGCATCACTGGTCAATGATGTGGGCAGCAAAGCCAGCCAGGCACAGATTGATTCCGAAGTGCAGAACAAACTGACGGTCAGCTTCTATGAGCAGCAGCAGGGGATTTCCGGCGTTAATACCAACGAAGAAAGTGTCCAGATGCAGAAAATGCAGCAGTTCTTTAATGCCAACGCCAAAGTGCTGTCGACCGTTGATGAGTTATTCAACGTTCTGATGCGTGCATTCTGATTTTGAGTTAAGAAGGAAATTATCATGCGTTTCAGCACCAATTTAATGTTCAGTCAGCGTGTGTCGGATATGAACAATGCCACCGCCCGCTGGATGGAAGCAGGCAGTAAACTGGCGTCCGGTCAGCGTGTCAGCAAACCGTCAGATGACCCGCAGGCATCCGCGCAGGCGGTGCGTGTCACTCAGTCTGAGAACCGCAATCAGCAATATGCATCCACTCGCGGCTATGCCAAAACCGGGATGACATTGCAGATGAGCATTCTCACCCAGATGAATGAAGTATCCACACAGATGGATTCAACGGTTATCCAGGCCTCCAACCAGGGTGCGCTCAGCGATAACGACCGTGCATCACTGGCAGAACAGCTGCAGGGGCTGAAAGATCAGCTGGTGTCTCTGGGTAACACGACTGACGGTAACGGCCGTTATATTTTTGGTGGTTATGAATCAGATACGCCACCGTTTGAAGTGGATGCAACGACCGGCGATGTGCTTTACAAAGGCGGCGATAAATCCATTACCCAGAACGTGGGCAGTGATCGTGAAATGATCAGCTATTTTGCCGGTTCGGAAGTGTTTGTCACCACGACAAACGCGAAAGGTGAAAAAGTCGCTGATATGTTTACTGCGATCAACAAAGGTCTGGAAGCACTGAAAATTCCTCAGCAGAATGCCTCACAGGCTGATCTGGACAGAGCCAGAGCCGGGATGGATGAAGCAAACCGCGGTATTAAAGCCGGGATGGATAAAATCTCCAATATTGAAGCGAAACAAGGCTTGCAGTTACAGGAAATCGACAGCCTGGACTTCCTGTCACAGACCCGCCGGATCCAGAATGAAAGCCGTCTGAGCAGCCTGCTTCACACGGACTGGACCAGCACGGTATCGGATTATCAAAAAGAAATGGCGCTGTTCCAGGCCTCACAGGATATTTTTAAAGATCTCAACAGTATGTCACTGTTCAGTCGTTAAATTATCCGGTTTTAGTACTGAATTCCTTTGGCCGTCACTGCGACGGCCTTTTTTTGTGCCGGATACAAGTCAGCGGACAGGGACTATCACCGAATGTTCCGGAAAAGCGCCGGCCGGCCGCAGTTCTTCTGTCAGAAAATCAATGAATGCGCGGATACGCGGAGATTTGCGCGATTCTGCCGGACAGGCAATATGATAAATATGGGATACGGTAGTCCAGGGCTCCAGTACCGGAACCAGTTGCCCGTTTGCCACGGCTTTGCGGGCAATAAAGTCATGCATTATTGCGACGCCGTTACCGGATACCGCCATATAGTATGCGGCCATCACATCCTCATAAAATGCAGCGTCACCACGGGTTTCGATATGTTCAATCTTATTGTTTATCACCAGTGGCCAGCGCAGTGGTCTGGTCTGTTCCTGCAAATGCATCTGCAGGCAGTTGTGATGGCGGAGATCTTCCGGGGTATTCAGTGGCGGTGCTTTTTTCAGATAATCCGGTGAGGCATAAATCCGGAACATAGCGAAATCAACCGGGGTGGCTATCCAGTCGGGCAGGTAATTCAGCCAGCTGGTCATGACGATATCGCAATCCGTGCTTTCCTGGCGCGGAATGCGGAAGCGGAGATGAAAGTCGACCTCGATTTGCGGATAACGGCGGCGGAATTTCGGCATCAGCGGAAACACTTTCAGATAGGCGTAATCATTGGGCAGGCAAACACGGATTTTCCCGGCCGGAATGGTTTTCATGTCCAGCAGGGCATTCTCTGCATCATACATCGCGTCCAGCGCTGTCCTGCAATAGCTGAGGTATTGTTCTCCCGCTTCTGTCAGCCGCACATGGCGGGTGGTTCTGACAAACAGCGGACTGCCCAGCTTCTGTTCCAGCCTCGCAATGGTTTTGCTGACCGCAGCCGGAGAAATATTCAGTACCTGTGCTGCCTGTGAAAAGCTTTGCAGTTCGGCGGCACGGCAGAATAGTTCCAGTGTACCCAGCATCAAATCATCAAAATGACGCGGCATTATTAACCTCAGGTTGGTAATGAAGTGATATCAGAGTAGTTTATTTCACGCAATGAAGAAATATAATAATTTACATCAATTGCAAGTAATAAATCATAATCGAAGGCTATTTATGAAACCACAACAGCGGACTGCCGTCATTACCGATGCAGAAAGTTGTCTGGGGAAAGCGTTAGTCAGAACACTGCTTGATGAACACTACAATGTGATCGGCATATTCAGCAGCGATGAACACATGCAGAGTTTTTTGCAGGAACTGGATAATAAAACCGCATTTTTACCCGTGACCGGTGAAAGTCACTGTACTGATTTTGCCGGACAACTGATGCAGCAGGGTATTATTCGCTTCGGAAATATCGATATTATTATTCATAATTCCGGTGCTTTTCTCAGCAAAACTTATGAAAAAACGACACCGGATGATTTCATGCATTTAATAAACAGTAATATTTATAGTTTATTTAATCTGAGTCAATTGGCGATTAAAAACATGTTGAAAAATCACGGTGGTAAAATTATCGTGGTAACCTCCTGTATTGCCCTGCAACCGTCGCAGAAAATACCGGCTGCACTGAGTGTCCTGGCAAAGGAAGGCGTGCACGGACTGGTCAGAGCACTGGCGCTGGAGTATGCAAAGAAAAATATCCGCGTTAATGCGGTAGCACCGGGGTATATTGAGTCCCCGCTGAATACAGAACTCAATCAGGATTTTATTAATTTAGTCTCACCGGCGGATAAAGTCGGAACCATTAATGATATTATAGAAAGCATTCGTTTTCTGCTGAAATCTGACTATATTAACGGCACTGTAATGCCGGTGGACGGAGGTTATTCAGCAGGAAATTGGTAACCGTGTTATTTCTCAAGTCGTTTTCCGGATTATACACAGCAATATTCATTTGTACGCCATTACCGGTTTTTTATTTAAGGGAGATAAGCGGATACTTATGCTGCCCTGACACCGGATATGAGTCAGGTCAGGTTACGGAGAGGCAAACAGATTAAAAATCAGTGAGAGCTGCTCAAACGCCTGATGAATGACCCGCTCGGTAAAGCCCGGCAGGACGGAGATGATCAGGCCCAGCATGCTGATACCGACGGTCAGCGTCAGCGGAAAACCCACCACAAACACAGAAAGCTGCGGTGTCATCCGGTTCAGAATACCCAATGCGAGGTTAAGAATCAGGAACAGGGTGATAAACGGCAGCGCCAGCATTAACCCGTTGAGAAAAATATGGTTAGCCGACTGTACCAGCATGCGGAACCCTTCGCGGTTAAGCGGGGTGACCTGCACAGGAATGAGGTCAAATGAGCTTATCACAATATGGATAAGCCACAGGTGTCCGTCAAATGCGAGAAACAGCAGCAGAGTGATAAGGTTCAGGATACGTGCCAGAATCGGCATGTTCGGCCCGCCGCTCGGGTCAAAGAAGGTGGCGAAGGATAAGCCCATCTGAAGACCGATCACTTCCCCGGCGTGACGGACAGCGGCAAACGCCATCTGCATGGTCAGTCCCATCGCCACACCTATCACCACCTGCTGTAAAATCACCCACAGACCGGGGGCGGAAAACAGCGGGATATTTACCACCGGCAGTTGCGGGGAGACAATCAGAACAGTGAAAAAGGCCAGCATCACCCGCACCTTACTGATTGATTGTTTTTCATTGAAAAACGGTGCCGTACCCAGCAATGCCAGCACCCGGATAAACGGGTAGAATCCCTGGCTCAGCCACAGCGTCAGTGTTTCACTGGTGATACTTAACATAGATCAGCCGATGATAAACGGCAGATTGGTTAACAGTGCACGCATATAGTCAGTGAGCAGATTGAGCATCCACGGACCGGCAATCACAATCACACTGATAACAGACAGAATTTTCGGAATGAATGACAGGGTCATCTCATTCACCTGAGTGGCAGCCTGTAACAGACTTATCAGCAGACCGGCTGCCAGGGCGGCCAGCAGCAGCGGTGCGGCCAGCATCAGGGCGATTTTCATGGCTTCGGTGCCCATCGCCATTACGGATTCCGGTGTCATACTCTCTCCTGACTCATATTATCTCCTGACTAAAAAAAGCTTTGTGATAACGAACCGAGCAGTAACTGCCAGCCATCCACCAGCACAAAAAGCATCAGCTTAAAGGGCAGCGAAACCGTGGCGGGCGGTACCATCATCATCCCGAGTGCCATCAGTACACTGGCAACCACGAGGTCAATAATCAGGAACGGAATAAACAGCGTGAAACCAATCTGGAAGGCGGTTTTCAGCTCACTGGTGATAAAGGCCGGGATCAGAATGCGCATCGGCACATCTTTGGCTTCCTGAATTTCACCCACTTTGGCGATACGGGCAAACAGTGCCAGGTCGTTTTCGCGTGTCTGGCCGAGCATAAATGTGCGCAGTGGTGCAGTACCGCGATCCAGTGCCGTTTCCAGGCTGATTTTGTCTTCACTGAACGGACGGTAAGCATCTTCGTAGACTTTATCGAACACCGGTGACATCACGAAAAACGTCAGAAACAGGGCCAGTCCCAGCAGAACCTGGTTCGGCGGTGCGGACGGTGTCCCGAGTGCGTTGCGTAATAAACCCAGCACAATAATGATGCGGGTAAAACTGGTGGTCATCAGCAGCAGAGCAGGGATAAAGCCCAGCAGTGTCAGAAACAGCAGGGTCTGAACCGGCAGAGACCAGCTCTGGCCGCCGTCCGGCAGCACATGACTGACGACGCCCGGCAGTGAAGCCTGCGCCTGCGGAACCAGCAGAAACAGAGCGAGTGCGGGAATGGCGCGTTTGAGCAATGACATCATGAAAAATCTCAGCGTGGTTCGTCAGCCGGTACCGCATCTTTATTTGCGGTACGTTTGGTTTTCAGCAGTGCCTGAAAGGCGGAAGGGGCATCAGTTACCGCCGCCGGGTCAGCCGGACAGCGGTGCAGCAGATTAACCGACTGTGCGGTCACACCCAGAACCAGCCATTCACCCTGAATCTCCGCCACCACCAGCCGTTCTTTGTTTCCCAGAGAACAGGTGCTTCTGATACTCAGCAGCGGGTTTTTGCCGGCCAGTTTTGCGGTAAAGCCGAATTTGCGGACAAACCAGGTCAGTCCCAGGATCAGCAGAATAATGCCGCTGAGTGCGCCGGACACCTGAATCAGGCTGTCCGTGCTGTTAATCGCCTGAGAACCCACTGCGGGCGGCGGCAGGGCGACGGAAGAAAAAACGGCATTATCTGCCGTTTTCTCTGCGGCCGGTAAAACAGGGGTGCCGGATGCGGTCGGTGTCATATCAGCGGCTCAGGCGGCGCATACGTTCAGACGGGGTGATAATATCCGTGATGCGGATACCGTAATTGTCAGAGACCACCACCACTTCACCCTGGGCAATCAGATAGCCATTGATCAGGATATCCAGCGGTTCACCGGCCAGCCCGTCCAGTGCCACCACCGAGCCCTGGGATAAACTCAGCAGCTTCTTGATGGTCATTTTTGTCCGGCCCAGTTCCACAGAGAGACGGACAGGGATATCCATAATCAGATTGATATCAGACAGCTGATTCAGCGGATTCTGGCTGTCGAGATTATCAAACGCCTGGTTGTTCCCGGTTTCTGCTTTTTTTTGTTGTTCCATTGCCTCTGCCCACAGAGACTCGCCATCGTGTTCCGGGTTCATATCAGGAGTGTTGTTCGCCTCACTCATTGGTTTTTTCCTCGTCCAGAGTGTTTAATACAGGATTAATCAAATGTTCCACACGCAATGCATACTGGCCGTCCCGGGTGCCGTACTGACTGGTCAGTACCGGTACGCCGTCCACACTGACAATCAGGCGATCCGGTTTCTCCACCGGGATCACATCCCCTTTCTGCAGTTGCAGTAATTTTGAAATCCGCAGCGGGATTTCAGCAAAATTCGCGACCAGTTCCAGCTCGGAATGCTTCACCTGTGTCACCAGGCTGGATACCCAGGCTTCATTTTCCTGGTGACCGTGCTCCATAGGCGGGTTAATCAGCCGCTCGCGGATAGGTTCAATCATGGCAATCGGAATACAGATGCTCAGCTCACCCACGGTATTACCGATCTCCACCAGGAAGGAGGTGGTGACCACGATATCGTTGGGGGAGGTGGTGATATTGGTGAATTTCACCTGCATTTCTGAGCGCACATATTCCACATCCACTTCAGCAATCGGCTTCCACGCATCGCGGTAAGCGTTCAGTGCCAGTTTCAGCATACGGTGGATAATGCGCTGTTCGGTGTTGGTGAATTCCCGGCCTTCGGAACGGACCGGAAAACGGCCGTCACCGCCGAACAGGTTATCGACAGCGATATAGACCAGCGCCGGTTCAAAGGTGAACAGTGCGGTTCCGCGCAGCGGCGGCATATGCACAAGGTTCAGGTTGGTCGGCACCGGCAGGTTACGGGCAAATTCATGATAAGGTTCAATTTTGATACCACCGACAGTGATATCAGGACTGCGGCGCAGCATGTTGAACAATCCCATCCGGAACTGACGGGCAAAACGCTCGTTAATAATTTCCAGGGACTGCATACGCTCGCGGATAACGCGGCGCTGGGTATTCGGGTCATAAGGACGGACTTTGTCCTTACCTTTATTGAGTGCTGTGTCGGCAGGCTGCGGCTCTGACGGCGAGTCACCATTGAGCAGCGCGTCTATCTCTGCCTGAGATAAAATATTATCGCTCATCAGTTTTACCGGAGAATAAAGGTGGTGAATAACACATCCGAAATTTCCTGATCCGGCTGTCCCTGTACCACGGTCGGGGCTAAGGTGGTTTTAACTGCCTTCATCAGCTGAAGTTTGCCGTCATGGGTTCCGAGTATCTGCGGGGACTGCTGTGAGAGCAGAAGTAACAGGCGGCTGCGGACTTCCGGCAGATACTCATGGAGCTGTTTGCGGGAACGCTCGTTGGCCAGACGCAGTGTCATATCAATATACAGCACACGATCACGGCCGTTATTCATACCGGGAAGATTCACGGTAAACGGTTCAATGCCCATAAAGATAGGCTCAGGCATATTGGCCCGTTTCTCGTCTGCGGTACCGGCGGTGGTACTCTCCTGGTGAGAAGACCACCAGCTGTAACCCCCGAAACCTGCTCCTGCGAGGGCAATCAGGGCGAAAATAACCAGTAACCCGGTATTGGAACCTTTTGAGGCATTGCGTGAAGACGACATGTTAACTGAATTCCTATTTCTTGATAGCAAAACCCGGCAGGGGTTTCATACTCTGTAAGCCCACCCATTATGGCGTGCTTCTGAAGGACTAAAGGGGGGAAAAACGAAACAAAAAGGCGGTAACTCGGGGCTTTAGTCCCCGGTACCGCCGTTATGTACAGGAATCAGGCGAAGGTATCGATCCCGCCGCGGGCGCGGGCGTCATGAAGTGCTGACGGGCGGACAAGGGTATCTGTGCTGACATTCACGCCGCTGATGCTTCCGGCAGACGTAATACCATCAGCACTGCCGCCGCTGTGACGATCATCACCGGAACCCTGCTGATTACCGTGATACTCCTGTCCGACGGAGCTTTGCGCCAGGTGGATCCCGCTCTCCTGAAGGGCGTTGCGCAGCACCGGCATCATAGATTCCATCGCGGCACGGACGTGGCTGTGCGGGGAGACAAAGTGCATCACCGCCTGATTATCCTCAATTTTAAGATGGATATTCAGGGAGCCCAGCTCTTCCGGATGCAGACGCAGCTGTGCCTGCTGTAATCCCTGACGGGAGAAATAGATCATATTCTGGCTGACCTGCTGCTGCCACAGTTCACTGCCGAGCTGCGCGGTCAGCTGCATGGACGGCTGAGCCACCGGGGCATTGGTCTGCGCAGCGGTACTCTGAGCCGCCGCCGGCATCAGTACCGGGCTCTGGACGGCAGTATGGCTGCCCGGTGCGGTGACAGTCTGAAAGGCACTGCTTTCTGTTTTGATACTGAACGCGCTTTTGCTGTTATCCGCACCGGTGGTATCAGTGGCGGACGTCAGCGATAACGGCACGGAAGTGTCAGCGGATTTCTTATTCAGCGGTAAAAAATCCTCCGGCAGTGCTTTCGGGTCCGGTTTCTGTGCATCGGTCAGTGAAAAACGCGGCTGATCCACACGCGGTTTGGATTTGTCATCCGTAAACAGGGTGCGTGCGTCGTTATTTTCATCCGTGATCAGCGGCTTATCGCCGGTTTCAGCCAGTAAATCTTCCGGCAGCTCTGTGGTTTTGGTGACGTTTTTTCCGCTGTCATCAATCTGCAGCTTTGTGTCCGCGGCCGGTTTCTCCGCCGCGCGGCTGTCCCGTCCGCTCAGGCGCTCTTTCAGTGCCGCTAGCAGGGCATTGTCCGTTTCACCTTCTGTTTGCGGTAATGCAGGTGCATCATCCCCGCTGGTCAGCAATTTTGCATCCAGCTCAGGTGCGGCAGCATCCCCGGCAAGGCGGCGGGAGAAATTCAGTTGTGCCATGGTGTCGGCACCGGTCTGTTTTTCCTGTGCGGAGACCGCTTTACCTTCTGCGGCCTGTTTATGCGCGGCAGTGTCATTACGGGTCTGTTTTACCGCATGTACAGCCTGTGCCGGTTTTTCCGGGCGCGGCTGCTGTGCATCCATTACGGCCTGAAACGGCAGGGCGGTTGCCTGTGCATCTTCCGCACGCGGTGATTCCTGTTTATTCAATGCGTTGTCAGCAGAACTGACCACTTTGGTACCGGCATTGACATCCATTAACGGGTTCTCCATAAAGTCGCACGCTGGGCAAATTCATCCATCTGCTTTTGCTCCAGCCGGTTTTGTCGTTGATTTTTTGCATGATCCGCACGGCGGATCAGAGTATCGAAGGCATTGACGCGCTGTTGTTTTTCCTGCCAGTGGCGGTTGGCATCACTGACGCGCTGCTCCCACAGGTTCAGCTGACCCTGCTGCTGTTCAATGGTCAGTTCGAGAGTGACCAGAAACTGCTGATAGTTCTGCCATTTATCGGCAGCCATCCCGGTATGCAGTGTCTGATTCAGCTTCTGCCGGTAATCAGCCTGATAATTCTCCAGCATGGTCAGTTGCTGACTCATCTGTGTGTGGGTCTGACGAACCTGCGCCAGCACTTTAGCCGCCTCTTCGGCGGCCTCTTCAGCTAAATTTAACAACGTGGTGAGTGCATGCGTGTTTGACATTGACGACCTCGTTATGCGTCCGGTATCACCTGACTGAGCTGCTCACAGGCGGCCGGGTAGTCACAGCGCTCATCGATATCCTGCTGCAGAAACTTCGCCATATACGGGAACAGCTGAATGGCCTCATCCAGCATCGGGTCACTGCCTGCCGCGTAGGCACCGACATTAATCAGATCGCGGTTGCGCTGGTAAGCGGAGGTCAGCTGTTTGAAACGCTGAATTTTCCGGTAATGGCTTTTCTCAATCAGCTCGGTCATGGCACGGCTGATGGAGGCTTCGATATCGATAGCAGGGTAGTGTCCGGATTCCGCCAGGGAACGCGAAAGCACGATATGGCCGTCAAGAATGGCCCGTGCGGAGTCAGCGATCGGATCCTGCTGGTCATCCCCTTCGGTCAGTACAGTGTAAAACGCGGTGACAGAACCGCCGTTTTTACCGTTGCCTGCCCGTTCGACCAGTGCCGGTAATTTTGCGAACACCGACGGAGGATAGCCTTTTGTCGCCGGCGGTTCTCCGATGGCGAGCGCAATTTCACGCTGTGCCATACTGTAACGGGTCAGTGAATCCATAATTAACAGCACATTGCGACCCAGGTCACGGTAATATTCCGCGATCCGCGTGGCATAAGAGGCACCCTGCATCCGCAGCAGCGGGGAAACGTCCGCCGGTGCCGCGACAACCACCGCACGCTGAAGTCCTTCCGCGCCGAGGATGTTTTCAATAAAATCTTTTACTTCGCGGCCGCGCTCACCAATCAGCCCGACCACAATAATGTCCGCCTGTGTGAAACGCGCCATCATGCCGAGCAGCACACTTTTCCCGACGCCGGAACCGGCAAACAGCCCCATACGCTGACCACGTCCGACGGTCAGCAGGGCGTTGATAGCGCGGACACCGACATCCAGCACACTGTTAATCGGTGATCGTTCCAGCGGGTTGATTGGCGGCGTAATCAGCGGGGCGCGGATTTTGGCTTCCAGCGGCCCTTTGCCGTCCAGCGGGTTACCGGAGGCATCAAGGATACGGCCGAGCAGTTCATCACCCAGTGGCAGCTGGCGGCTGGTCTGCCCGCCGCTTCCGGTGGATTGCGCATAGACACGGGCACCCGGCGCGATACCTTCCAGCTCTGCCAGCGGCATCAGCAGCATACGCGGTCCGTTAAAACCGACCACTTCACAGATAACTTCTTCGGTGTTTCCGTTGATCACGCGCTCGATGAAACAGGTGGCGCCGAGCGGCATTTTGATACCCTCGGCTTCCATCACAAGCCCGGTAATTTTGGTCAGACGTCCGTAATGGCGGGTCATCGCCACACCGGACATCCGGGATTCAAAACCTTCCAGTGCGCCTATCCAGCGGCCAATCCGCGCGGTCATAACAAGGTCTCCGGCGCGTATAACCGGCACAGCTCCTGCCAGCGGGTGGCGACACTCATATCGATTTCGCCGTCATCCGCCACCACACGGCATCCGCCCGCATGCAACTGCGGATCCGGTACCAGACGCCAGCCGTTCAGACTGAGCTGGGTACCGATATGCTGCTCGATCATCTCAACATGTGCCGGGTTGACCCGCAGCTCCGGCTGACCGGCAAACAGCGGTTTCTGCTGAAGCAGACGGCTGATCTCTTCGAGCAGTGCGGTACCGTCACAGACGGCAGGCTGACCGAGCACCTGGCGGGCGGCGGTCAGGGCAATCTGCAGCAGTTTGGTGGTTACCACGCTGTCAAAACTGTCGAGAGAATAACTGAACTCGGATAACAGTTTCTGCCACGCTTCCGTGACCGGTTGCTGTTCTGCCAGTACCTGCTGACGGCCCTGTTCAGCGCCGTCCTGCAGACCCTGAGTAAATCCGGCATCATAACCGGCTTTCTGTCCCTGCTCATGGCCGGACTGAAAACCGCTGCGCTGCGCTTCTTCTTTCAGATTATCCAGCAGATTGATCTGCTCGAGCACCTCTTTCGGCTCCAGGCAGGGTACTTTGGGTTTTTCCGGTTCCGGCTCATCGGACAGGGCAGGGAGCACAGAGGAATTCAGATCCCACTGATTCAGCTCCCGCGGCTGCCAGCGCTTCCACGGCAGGCCGGTGTTTTCCTTATCAGACATAGACATCGTCACCACCACCAATCACAATTTCGCCGGTTTCCATCAGACGGCGGACAATCAGCAGAATAGATTTCTGTTCATTCTCAACCTGCGACATACGCACCGGTGAACGGGACTCCAGATCATCACGGACAATCTCAGCCGCACGGGTGGACATATTGCGCAGGAAGTGTTCGCGCAGCTCTTCGTTGCAGCCTTTCAGTGCAATAACCAGCGAGTCGTTGGAGACATCCTGAAGGATGCGCTGGATACTGCGGTTGTCCACTTCGATAAGGTTCTCGAACAGGAACATTTCGTCGATAATCCGCTGTGCCAGTTCGCCGTCGTAATCGCGCATTGCCCCGATAACACCTTCTTCCTGCTGACTTTTCATCAGGTTGATGATCTCGGCTGCGGTTCTCACGCCACCCATTTTGCTGCGCTTGAGGTTCTGGCCGTCCAGCAGGTTGTTGAGGACTTCGGTCAGTTCCGCCAGTGCCGCCGGCTGCACACCACCAAAGGTGGCGATACGCAGCATGATGTCGTTGCGCTGGCGTTCGTCGAACAGCTCGAGCACATCGGCAGCCAGGTTGCGTTTTAAATGCACCAGGATGGTGGCGATAATCTGCGGATGTTCGTCGCGGATAATATCGGCCACAGTCTGCGGCTCCATATAGTTGAGGCTTTCGATCCCTGATGCACTTTCGTGCTTCTCGAGGATATCTTCCAGCAGGCTGGCGGCGCGGTCTTCACCCAGCGCCTTAACCAGCACGGAACGCAGATAATCATTGGTATTGATGTTCAGCGCCGCATACTGAATCGCCGCTTCCTCAAACTCCGTCAGGACTTCCGCCAGCTCGGCATTGGAGACCTGACGCATGTTGGAGACCGCCATACTCAGCTGCTGGACTTCTTTATTGTTCAGGTGTTTAAAGACCTCGGCGGCCTGGTCCTCACCGAGCGTCATCAGCATGACGGCGCTCTTTTCTGTTCCGCTTAAATTCATTGTGCTTTTCCTAACCACTGACTGATAACCATTGCCACAACCTGAGGATCTTTATCCGCCATCTCACGGATACGCTGACTCTGAATTTCGGCGCTGACACGCTGACGGGTCAGGCGGCGGCGGGTTTTCTCGTCCATATCGTCACTGATAACATCATCAGCCACGAGCGGGGTCTTCATCTGAGTCGCCTTAAACATACGGGCTTCTGCTTCCGCCTGCTGTGCTTTGCGGTAACGCTGCCACTGCGGTCTGATACCTTTGCGCCACAGCAGCCAGCCCACCAGTAACAGCAGCAGGATCTTGCCGTACTCCAGTGCCTGCGCAATGATGACCGGGCTTGTGAAGAGCGACGGCTCTTCAGTTAGCTGACCTTCATCGGTAAAGCGGGAGTTGGTTATGCTCAGGCTGTCACCGCGGCTGACGGAATACCCCATCGCTTCGCGGGTCAGCGATTCAATCTCTTTAATCATTTCCGGCGGCAGCGGCTGCATTTCTTCGGTGCCGTCTTCTTTCTTCTGCGGCAGCCAGTTAATAATTACCGCGACAGAGAGACGGTCAACCACGCCAATCTGGCGCTGGGTATGACTGATTTTGCGATCCACTTCGTAGTTTGTGGTCTCATCACTCTGCGAATTAATGTTGCTGTTACTTTTATTATCGGCAGGAGATGCATTTTTGTTATCTTTTGTATCCGCTTTTGCTGTTTCAACAGGGGCGGAAGGGGCACTGACCGGCTGATTGGATAATGCCCCCGGCACGCCGCCCGGGCCGCCGTTGCTGTTCTGCTGACTCTGGCTGCTCTGACGCGAGCGGACAGCGGCGGAATCCGGCTGCTGGTTTGGTTTGTATTCTTCGGCGGTCTGTTCGACTTTGGAATAATCCACCTGAGCGGTTACCTGCGCCTGTACGTTGGCACGGCCGACCAGCGGGGCAAGCAGGTCTTCAATACGTTGTTTGAGACGTGCTTCAGTTTCCTGGGTCAGACGCATCTGCGACGTGCTGACAGACTGCTGGCTGTTATCATTGTTTGTCAGCAGACGTCCGGTCTGGTCAACAATAATAACGTTGGAGGAGGTTAATCCTGACACACTGCCGGAGACCATATGCACAATCGCACTGATCTGACCTTCATCCAGTGCGCGGCCCGGCAGCAATCCGACGGTGACGGAGGCTGTCGGTGATTTCTGCTCGCGGACAAACAGGGTCGGTTTCGGGATCGCCAGATGCACCCGCGCGGTCTGTACCGGGCTGAGTGATTCGATAGTGCGTGACAGTTCCCCTTCGAGGGCGCGCTGATAGTTCACCTGCTCACTGAACTGACTGATACCGAACTGCTCTTTATCCAGCAGTTCAAAACCGGTATTACCGCCTTTCGGCAGACCGGCCTGAGCCAGTTTCAGACGCAGCTCATGCACTTTATCAGCAGGTACCAGAATGGCACTGCCGTTATCCGCAAGCTGGTAAGGCATATTCATCTGTGTCAGCTGGCTGACAATATCGCCGCCGTCTTTGGCACTCAGGTTACTGAGCAGAACGCGGTAATCCGGGCTGCGCATCCAGAGGAACAGCGCAACAATAACGGCGATTGCAGCCGCGCCGGCGACCATCAGCGGAACCTTCGGATCAGCCTTAATACGGTCAATAATCAGGGCGAATCCCTTTTTGGTATCTCCGGTGTCTTGTGGTGCGGCACTCATAAACATTCCCTGCCTTGCAGATTTGACGGGTGAAAATAGTTTTGGCGAAACAACGTAATTTCCCTCTTTGTAACGTCACTTTTTTACGCTGCTATTATTCCCTGCAAATAACAAATCTAATGACAGAATCAGCCTGTGATTTTGGTGTTATTTACGGGCTTCAAGTTAAAAAGGGTGTGTTAGGGTATGCAGGCAATAGGATGTGACCGGTGTCTTTTTCAGCAGAAAATGGCTTCCGCAGTGCACATTTATCCCTGTTAACGGAAGAAAAAACATGACAATTCAGGCAATTGAGGGAGTCGTCTCCCAGCTGAATGTAACAGCAGCACAGGCAGCAAGCCAGACGAAACCGGTCGTTGATGCACCGGGGTTTGGTGATCACCTGATCTCAGCAGTGAATGAGATCAATACCACCCGCGTTAATTCAGCAAAAAAGGTGGAAGATTTCACACTCGGCAAAGCCGATATTTCCCTTAATGATGTTATGGTGGACATGCAGAAAGCGAGCCTGAGCCTGCAAATGGGTATTCAGGTACGTAATAAACTGGTGGCTGCTTATCAGGAAATTATGTCAATGCCGGTGTAAATATTATTATATGAATGCCCGAAGCTGCGGGCTTTCATATTTAAGTATTCTGCCAATACGGGGTTATTTATTAAAAAAATTCCGGTTATATGTTTTTCAATTACCCCGTTTTTATCTGCATTGTCACAAAAACTTCCCGAATCGCTTTAATCTCACTGCATGTGTGTTTAAATAAATGAATCATAAATACATATTGGTGAAAAAATGAAAAAAATTCTTCCTGTACTGATCGCTGTTTTATTTCTGGCAGGGTGTAAAGTGGATGTTGAAACCACGGTAAATACGGATGACCTGGTCTCTCATGAACACAAACTGGTCGCCGGTAATATCAATGTGGAAGTACCGGCCTGTAATGATTTCGAAGATTCACGGAAAGAATCAAAAAGTCTTATCAGAATTAAAGAGCAGATGCCGGCTGTCTTCTCCGGTGCGGAATACAAGGAATGTTATAAAGAGAAATTTAATTCCTATGCCAGTTTTATCGTTCCTGTCGGGGTCGGGTTTATCGCTGATGATATGAAGGCGGTAAATGCCGGGATTTATATTTTTTCAAATGACGAGCTCTATGCCGGTGTGATGATCACGCCGGAAACGATTAAACGTTTGCAGTCGGCCAAAAAGTCTGCTCCCGGTGATCTGAAACTGCAAATGACGCTGGTGCTGGAAAAAGGTAAATTACCGATCCCGAATATTGCGGCGATGAGTGTGTTCATGACCGGTACGGAAGCGAAAAATAAACCGCTGATTGCGAGCCGTGTGGGTATCGTCGGGAAAGAAGTACGCTTTAAGTTATCTGACGTGTCTAATGCGTTACTTGAGAGCGGCAATATTGCACCGGTATTATACAAAGCAGAGATGCTGGAAAAGTTAGTGGCGAATCTGAAGAAAAATGACTAGCTGCTGTTGCCGTAAAAATAATAAGCCCCGGAGGAGCTTATTATTTTACAGCGGTGCCGAGGATACATTATCTCCGGATAGAACATCAACGGGTTTGATTATTATCATAAACTGATTTTTTCCGCAGCCAGACTATAAAATGCAATAACCCCATTGCACCATGACCAATAATATACGCTTCAATCAGTCCCGTCAGCGTTTTGTGCAGGTTACGTATTTCACCGGCATAAGCTGACCCCGCCGCCCATAATATAAGCCAGGCTGTACCGGATAGCACGACCAGTACCAGTGCACCGAGACCCAGCCCCTGAACGCTGGTTGCCAGACCTCCGGGAGCGGATTCCGGTAATTTCCCGTGCAGCAGGGCGCGGCAGTCTGCCGCTATCTGCGAAAAACAGCCGAAAGCCCACGGATAATAGTGCTTTATTCCCCGCTGATGAAAGCAGAGAGCAATAAACAGGGTACCGGAAACCCAGAATGAAAGACCGGTAATAATATGCATCCAGGTAAAAAATAAGCGATAGCCGCTTGCGGGAATAACGCCGGTGACGGAAACAGACATCCAGTTGCTGATCACAATCTGAAGAATAACGGATATAATGATAATGAAATGCAATATCAATACTGCCGGTGACTGATAAATACGCATAAACTGCCGCAGAGATGAGAATATTATCATTGGTATAACTCCGCCTGTAATAAAGATTAAATAATGTCTGCGTAATTATACTGATAATAGCACCGTTCCGCGGAATAGCGATTTAAATATCACCGGGCAACAGCGGAAAAATTAACCGGGAAACGGGATTACAGAGATATCCTATATTGGTTATTGATGGCGGGTGCATAATCAAAGCGCAATAATATTAACGGTTGCATTGCTCGTTTTCAGGAGCATTCGATGCGTAAAATTCTGTCTGTGTCTGCTGTTGCGTTAGTTTCTGCATTACTGGCAAGCCCTGCATTTGCTGCCAAAACGGATACCTATAATTGTGACGGGCAAAAAATTAAAGTTTCTTTCCCGGATGGCAAAACAGCAGTAATGGTATACAGCGATGAAATTATTGTTCTGAAAGAAGCGGTTGCTGCCAGCGGTGCCCGTTATGTCGGCGAAAATTTCCAGCTTTGGTCAAACGGAAAAAATGAACTGAATCTGGCCAGCATCTCAGAGGATGATGCGGTGAAAGGCAAAGTTGCCGAAGATAAAGGCCGTACCTGTAAATTAGTGAAATAACAAAGATAATTTTTGTTGTACCGGATAAATAAAGAGAGCGGGTTTTCCCGCTCTTTTTGATCTGTTTATTTATGGTTTTTGCGGTAATACGTCCATTCCTCAACCCGCTCACCACCCGGTAAATTACAGTAACCGGTCCAGCCTGATGCCGCTTTAACGATTTCTGTTTTACCGCCGGATTGTTCACAATAAACGGATGCCGGGTTTGCCATACTAATTTTTCCACCTTTCGCCGGTACAGGATCCTTACTCAGTACAGAGATTAACTGATAGCGGATATTCGGTGCATCCGCAGGCGGATTAGGAACATTCGTTGTTTTAACGGACACCCGGTACTGGTATCCCGGCTCATAAGTAAACCCGTCGATGCTCTGATAGAAAAATTCCCACTCTGCATCAGGGGATTCTTTTATTTTCATGCATTTCATCGGCGCAACACCCACGCAATCGGCGAGTTCAGAGTCAATATATAATGTCCTGGTATTCTCTGCTGCCTGGTCTGTCCGTGCATTCTGACTGCATCCTGCCATTAATAAGAAGAGCGGAGCAATAACATAGGCTGATTTCATCAGTTGTCCTTAATGAGTGTGTTAAAGTAGTGTGTTTTTACTCTGTTTTTGACAGCACAAAAATACTATTAGTTCCGTATCGGCGCTTTTTTATCTGTATAAAGAGTACAAATGAAGAGATATAAAACAGTAATGACAAGCGTGATAATACTGGCCGGTTTTTATTTCCGGGTATGGTTGTATACAGTTATCGGAATTGCACTGGTGCAACGGATAAATAATAACCTGCGGGAACCGCCGGTTTCTGCTGAATTCTGGGATTCGTTATACCTGGTCAGTAAATTCCTGGTGGTCATTCTGCTGCTGATATTGTCAGGGGATTTGATCCGTGTTTACCGTAATATCCGGCGGCACCCGGTAATAACTGCACCAGGGCATCGTTTTTGTCTGTCGGCTGCCGCGCTGACGGGAGGAATAATGATTATCCTGCTGACCGTCAGCTATTGGTAGCCGTTCTCCGTATAGCCACAGAATATTGCAGGGTATAACCTGTAACCGGACTTCAGATCCGGTATCTTTGTACAAATTCAGCCGGTTTCAACATGGTAATTGTGAAGTAAAGAGAGAGGATCTACACTATCCGCGGTACGTATTTCTCCTGACGATGCTATTTACAGGTGAGGTTATATGACAGCAATTGATATTTTCTGGGTCGGAATCGGCGGCGGCAGCGGTTCATTACTGCGCTGGTGGGTCGGTAAACTGACAGGCGAACGTTATCACGGCCATTTTCCGCTGGGCACCTTTATTATTAATATCTCGGGTGCTTTTATTATCGGCTTCTTAAGCACGTTATTCGTGATTGACTGGCATGACCGCTTCGGTTCATTCCTGCATGCGGCTGTTCTGACCGGTATTCTCGGCGGTTACACCACTTTCAGCAGTATGCAGCTGGATGCGGCAAAACTGGTGAATTCAAAACAACGAATGCTGGCTTTCGGTTATTTGCTTATCTCTGTTGTGGCGGGTCTGGCTGCTGCCGCACTGGGTGTCTGGCTGGCGGCATGAGGATAACAATATGAATATGGTGATTCTTATTTTTATTGGCGGGGCATTCGGCGCAATCTGCCGTGAATTACTGATGCTTGGTGTGCCGTCTCTGCATGACGGATTTCCGCTTGATATTCTGGCGGCTAATATTATTGCCTCATTCCTGCTGGGAATAACGGCGGCATTATTACAGCGCAACCGGATTAATCAGTATGTCAATGCGCTGGTGGCAACCGGTATTATGGGCGGATTGTCCACATTCAGCAGCTTTGTGTACGGAACATTTGAAATAATGTCATCCCCGGCGTTACTGGGTACCGGAATAACTTATTTGCTGGTCAGTGTGATCGGCGGATTTGCAGCTGTCATGGCGGGGTTATATCTGGGAAATTGTGTGAAACCCGGTGTAAAAAATACCGCTGAATAGCAAAACGTTCCGGCCGGGCAGGGAACGACTGTCCGGCCGGAACAGATCAGGCCATTTTTTCATTATTTTAAGACACCGCGCTGATCAGAAAAACTTATTCTACTGGTTTAACATGAATCGAATAATCCGGGTCAGTGAATTGCCCGTAACTTTTATTAATCACCCGTTGTTGGTCAAGCTGTTTTATTTCTTTACTCAGAAAGTTGAGGTGATCCTGCAAATAAATTTTTGTTACCCGTTCATTTTCAATGATAGCCTGCAGTATTTCCACCAGTTCGCCGGTAACCGGCTGTTCTTTTTCCAGTTCATGAGATAACTGTGTCAGGTGTTCAACTGCACAAACATAATCAGTTTCACGGGCAATCAAATCATCCCATTCACTGTTTCTGGCCAGGGTAACGAGTTCTTCACTCAGTGTCAGTACATGTTGATATATATCGTGTAAATTGATGGTCGTTTGAATACTCACCTGATTATCTTTCATCCACATTTGCCCCGATTTGTTGCCATGTTGCCGCGAGATCGGAGAGCAGTTGATAGACCTCTTTTACGTAGGTCACGTTATTTTCGATATTTGCGTTGAGTAACCGCATAATCATATAGTCATACAGAGAGGCCAGATTATGTGCCAACTCACCGCCGGCATCATAATCCAGAGCCTGTTTCAGGCCATTATCAATAATATTAATCGCTTTCGACAGTTCCTTACCTTTGGCGGCAATATCATTTTGCTCCATAAAGATTTCGCTGCGGCGAAGGGCGCTGAGCGCCCCGTTAAACAAAATCCGGATCAACTGATAAGGCGAGGCATTGGTAATTTCACTTTCAAGATTAACTTGCTGATAAGCCTGATTTGCCTTGCGCTGATACATTATTTTTAACCTAACATTCTGCCGAGTGCTTGTGTGGTGCCACTCAGGGAGTTCATCATTTTGTCCAGATTCTGGAACTGACGGCGATACAGATCCATGGTGTTTTCGATCTGTTTATTGGTTTGTTCGATACGTTTATCGATACCTTTTTTCTTTTTCTCCAGACCGTCGGTGGCGTTATGAATCGTACCTTCACGGCTGTCTAATGTCTTTTTCAGATAATTAAAGTTTTCAGTGGCAAAACCGGTCTCTTTTCCGTCCCCCGCAAAGAACTCTTTAACACTGGAACCATTTTCTTTTAATGCTTTATCCAGAACTTTGTCATCAATCTCCAGGGTACCGTCTAACTTTTGCTTGATACCGAGTTTGCTCATGGTGTTGAGTGTACCGTCACCATTCGGTGTTCTGATTTGCCCGCGGATAGTATTCTGGATACCGCGTACCGTGGAATCACCAATCAGCGGACCATTACTTTTATCCGCCGCCTCACCTTTTTCTGTCTTGGTATATTTGGTCAGATCTTTACAGAGTTTCTGATACTCGTTATAAGCATCCACCCACTCTTTAATTTTCTTTTTGGCCGGTTCAATATCAGAAGAAACAACCAGCGGTTCAGTAATTGGTTTTCCGGCACTGTCTTTTTCAGTGGTTTTTTTCAGTGTCAGTGTCAGACCAAAAAAAGCATCTTTGACTTCGTTAGTCTGTGATTCCTGTTCGATACCATTTACAGTGAACAGTGCGTTTTCCGGTGCGGTCGTCTGCTTCATGCCGCCGTTACTGATAAATTTAACGGTACCGTCGGTTTGTTTTTCTGATTTTCCGCCGATGGCTTTATCCAGATCATCATCGCCGGTAACAGAAATACTGATAGCAGAATTGGTCCCCTGGGTTTTACTGATTAACACCAGGTGGTATTCACCCTGTTTATCTTTTACCACACTAGCAGAGACGCCTTTATCCGCTTTATTTATGGCATCAGCGACTTCAATCGGCGATGTTTTATCGCTGCTCAGTTTTATATCAAAATTCTTTTTCGCATCACTGCCGTCACCGATTTTAATGGAAACAGTTCGTTCAGCGTTGCTGTTACCCATTGATGTCTTACCGTCAGCAACACCTTTTCCGGATAAGGTCTGGTTTTTAGCCAGTCGCTCGATGCTGACATCATACTGACCCGGCTGTGCTTTACCTGTGGTGGACACACCAAAGTATTTATTTTCTTCACTGACTTTGGTGGTACTGATATCACCGTATTTTTTCAGTGCTTCAGAGGCGGATTTTAATTTTTCCAGTGAAGACTGTAACTTTCCGAAAGCACTAATCTGTGCTTCACACGCTGTTTTTTGGGCAGTTAACGGCTCCAGACGGCGCATTTCTGCTTTTTCCAGCATGTCCATTTGCTGATTAAGGTCCATATTTGCGCCGACGCCTAACGATGCTATGCCTGCCATGTACTTCTCCTGAATTTGATTGGTTTTACATAGTTATCGGTTGGCAGCGGAAGAATTTTAGCGTTAACGGCAAAAAATGATGGGCAGAGTTGCGCAGGGAAAGCAGGGTTATTGTCACCATTAAGATAAAGAAACAAAAATGAGCGTCGGGGGCAGCAATTTGATTACAAAACTCACAAAATGCGTTATCCGGATAAATGTGCCTGATATTGATAAAATGGCGACTTTTTGTCTGTAAATAAAGTGAATTATCGCCCGTTAACAGTATTACTCCGCAGCGACGGCAAAAATAACTCACATTATTTCATACAAAAAAAGGAAATATCGTTATGGCACAAGTTATTAATACCAATGTTCTGTCACTGGTTACCCAGAATAATTTAAATCGTTCTCAGGGCGTGTTAGGAACTGCCATTGAACGTCTTTCTTCCGGCGCCCGTATTAACAGTGCAAAGGATGATGCTGCAGGTCAGGCGATTGCCAACCGCTTTACCGCCAATGTGAAAGGTCTGACCCAGGCATCCCGTAATGCAAGTGACGGTATTTCACTGGCGCAGGTAACGGAAGGTGCTATCAATGAAATCAACGATAACATCCAGCGTATTCGTGAGCTGGGTGTGCAGGCCAAAAACAGCACTAACTCGGCAAGCGATATCAACTCTATAAAAGAAGAAGTTGACCAGCGCCTGGCAGAGATTGACCGTATTTCAGAACAAACGCAGTTCAACGGCATCAAAGTTTTATCCGGCGATAAAAAAATGAGTTTCCAGGTTGGTACCAATGATGGTGAAACAATCGATATTGATCTGAAGAAAGTTGACCGTGAGGCGCTGGGTCTGAAAGGTATGGATTTCTCCACACTGAGTGCCGTGTATCGTCAGGAAGGTGCAACGAAAACTGCAGATGAATTTGACGATGGTGCCTCAACGCCAAATAAAGCAGCATCATTTGAATTCTCAGGTGTGACCTGGTCTGCCGCACCGACAGAGCTGAAAGAAGCCAAAGATGAAAACGGCGTTGCAATAAAAGATACCTACCTGGTCACCGGTAAAATAGATGACGGTAAAGGGGGAACGAAAGATGTTACTTATGAAGCAAAAGTAACCGGTGTGGAAAAAGATGCTACCGGTACAGATTATCATGCTAACGTCAGTGTTGATACCAGCCGTGAAATCAAGGTACTGGCAGCAGGTACGAAACCTCCGGCAGATGAAATCCTGAAGACGCTGGATGATGCCCTGGCCAAAGTGGATACTCAGCGCAGCCAGCTGGGTGCATTCCAGAACCGTATGCAGTCCACCATCAATAACCTGAACAACTCTGTTAACAACCTGAGTGCCGCACGCAGTCGTATTCAGGATGCCGATTTTGCCGTTGAAGTTTCTAATATGAGTCGTGGCCAGATTCTGCAGCAGGCGGGAACATCAGTGCTGGCGCAGGCAAACCAGGTACCACAGTCAGTACTGAGCTTACTGCGTTAATCATTATTTCATTATAAATCAGGCAATTCCTCTGTGTTATGGTTTGGCCGGAACCACTGTTCCGGCTTTTTTTATGTCTGAGGAAACCATTTCTGCGACAATTTTCTAAAAATATTTACCAAAAAACCTAAAGTGGTCTCTCAGGGTGCCGATAGTGTTATTGCTGGCGAAAATCAGAAAGCCAAACAGATAAACGCTGTTTATTATTTTCAATAACAAGGACATATATCATGGCACAGGTTATCAATACTAACGTTCTGTCTCTGGTTACTCAGAACAACTTAAACCGTTCACAGGGCGTACTGGGCTCTGCAATCGAGCGTCTGTCTTCTGGCTCCCGCATCAACAGCGCAAAAGACGATGCAGCAGGCCAGGCTATCGCTAACCGCTTCACCGCTAACGTTAAAGGTCTGACTCAGGCTTCCCGTAACGCTAACGACGGTATTTCTATCGCACAGACCGCTGAAGGTGCTGTTAACGAAATCAACGATAACTTACAGCGTATCCGTGAACTGACTGTTCAGGCGAAAAACGGCACTAACTCTGAAAGTGATATCGCGTCTATCCAGGCTGAAGTTAAAGACCGTATGGATGAAATTACCCGTATTTCTGACCAGACTCAGTTTAACGGCATCAAAGTACTGGCAAGTGACAACGAAATGAGCTTCCAGGTTGGTGCAAACGACGGCGAAGTGATCAACCTGAAAATGGACAAAATCAATCTGGAATCACTGAACATTAAAGAATTCAAAGTTCCGGTTCCGGCTAAAGATGTTGTGCTGAAAGGTACAGGTGCAACTGCCACTGAAATTCCGGGTGCGGATATTCTGACAGAAGCTAAGAAAACCAGTGCTGCGTTCACATCGACTGAATTAGATGGTCACAAGCTGTATGAAACCGAATCAGGTTCTATGGTTGCTGAGAAGGGTGGTAAATACTTCGAAGTTAAAGGTTTTGTCGCTGATGGTACTGATGCTAAAATCGCAAACTTGGAAGTGGGTGCTGAAATCAAAGGTCGTGTAGGTACAGCCGAAGGTCTGAAAGGAATGCCTGCTCCGACAGATACAGACAAATCACTGAAAACTCTGGACGATGCATTAACCAAAGTTGACACCTACCGTTCAAAACTGGGTGCATTCCAGAACCGTATGCAGTCTACCATCAACAACCTGAACAACTCTGTTAACAACCTGAGCGCAGCACGCAGCCGTATCCAGGACGCTGACTTCGCAACAGAAGTGTCTAACATGAGCCGTGGTCAGATCCTGCAGCAGGCGGGTACCGCTGTTCTGGCACAGGCAAACCAGGTTCCTCAGGGTGTTCTGAGCCTGTTACGTTAATTTACGTAGTTGCTTTAGCGTATTTAAAAGGTCAGAATATTCTGACCTTTTTTTATAGGTGTTACCCATAACAGAACAAATAATATTCTAACTATTTGTTTTTTTATTCTATTAATGAACGCCTATTTTTCTTTTTGTCATATAAAATAACCGGAATTTTGCAAAATTTATGATAAAAATGAAAGAGAGTATTGCTATTTGTTAATGAGGTGATTTAGGATAAGGCAAATAAGGCGTGATTTACCTCACTACTCACCGGATTGAATTCTTTTCAGGGCACGATAATAAAAGCCTTTCATGAATCTCGAAGGGTGTTTCAGGTTGTGAGTGATTTGTATACCGCCGAAGGTGTTATCAACAAAAATAGCCTGTGGGAGCGTTATTATCCCCTTATCCGGCACGAAGCCCTGAAGTTGCAGGTTAGATTACCGGCAAGCGTTGATATTGACGACTTAATTCAGGCCGGGGGTATCGGCTTGCTGCATGCAGTGGAGCGTTTTGACGCCATGCAGGGTGCCACCTTTGCAACCTATGCGGTACAACGGATCCGCGGGGCAATGCTGGATGAATTGCGGGGAAGAGATTGGGCCCCCCGCAGTGTGCGCCGTCAGGCGCGGGAAATAACCAAAGCCGTGCGTGCGCTCGAACAGTCTCTGGGGCGTGCAGCCGCAGAGCAGGAAATCGCTGATTCGTTACAGATGGATATCGCAGAATACCGTCAGGTCTTAACCGATACCAATAACAGCCAGCTGTTTTCATACGATGAGTGGCACGAAATCCACGGTGAGAGCTGCGAACCCGTCCGTGATGATGATGACGGGGGCAACCCGCTCGGTTTGTTGGTAGACGAGAGTTTGCGTCACCAGGTGGTTGAGGCGATAAAACAACTGCCTGAACGTGAAAAACTGGTTCTGACTCTTTACTATCAGGAAGAGCTGAACCTCAAGGAGATAGGCGCAGTGCTGGAAGTGGGGGAATCCCGCGTCAGCCAGTTACACAGCCAGGCAATCAAAAGGCTGCGGGCGCGCTTAAAATCCATGAAGTAACTTTGACTTTATCTTTGATTTATTTTTATTAGACTAGACTACACAAGGCGCCAGAATATGTCTGTTTCAAAACAAAAGAAACGGCCCGTAAGCCGTTACATTAAAGACTTCAAACACAGTCAGACTCACTGCAGTCATTGTCACAAAACCCTCGATCGCATCTCCCTGGTTTTCAACGGTCAGCTGATCAATAAAGAAGCTATTTCTGAAATGACAGATATGATCGATGACACCACCTGGATGGGATTACAGGACAAATTTGTGGCACTCTGCCGTTTCTGCAGCGAGATCTACTGCAACAGTGCAACCGATTATTTCGATATCATGGCATTCAAACAGTATCTGTTTGAAGAAACGGAAATGAGCCACAGTACCGTGCGCGAATATGTTGTCCGTCTGCGCCGTCTCGATGAACTGCTGTCCTCCAAAGCCTTCCCGGCCACCACAGAATTCTCCACTGAAATTATCCAGGCTCAGCTGAGTGAAGATTTATCTGACTCCGCCCTGAGCAATTACAACATCGCACTGCGCAAGTACGAACAGTATCTTGACTGGCAGGGCAAACACTGATTTATCAGTCAGACCATTTTTTATCAGTAAATGATAAAACAAAGGGAACTCTCGTTCCCTTTTTCCGTTTTAAGACTCCGTGATTATCAGCCGATAGTCATCAGACTGGCGTTTCCGCCTGCCGCTGCGGTATTCACACTGACCGCACGCTCATGCAGTAACAGCATCAGCGGGATCTGTGTATCACCGTGACTGAGCCCGGCAACCGGCACAATTTCACCGCCGCGTGCAGCCACATCCCGGTTTACTGCCTGCAGGAGGTCACTGTCACCATGGAAAATCACACCGTTAAAGACCACACCATCCGCTGACCACTCTTCTGTCAGTGTGATTTGCGCGCGGACGCTGTCCGGCAGAGTGTTATACAGTGAACGGGTATGTTCCGCCGCAGGCCAGAGCTGACGGCAGCCCGCTGCCAGTGTGGCACCCAGTTGCAGCAAAGCATCCTGTTCTGAATCATTCAGGCCGAGAATGGTTCCGCGCGGCAGCAGATAATAACTGTTGCGCTCCCCGGTCGGCCCCGGCAGCAGACGGCAGGTACCGGCCTGTGATAACTCGCCGTAACGGATAACCGCTGTCAGCACATCGTGGCGGCGCTGCGCTTCCAGCCAGGTGAGGAAAGTATCAAACGGCGCCAGTAACTGTGTCCGCAGAGTGACATCCGGCGGATTGAGATCATCCTGTTCTGCCAGAAGGCTGACCACCGAATCATCAGGCTGTTCCGCCAGCAGACGGTGGAGATAAAGCGGGCCGCCTGCCTTCGGACCGGTGCCGGAAAGCCCTTCGCCGCCGAACGGCTGAACACCGACCACCGCACCGACAATGTTGCGGTTGACATAAATATTCCCGGCTTCAATCTGTTGCGTAAGCTGTGCGATAGTTTCATCGATACGGGTATGGATACCGAATGTCAGCCCGTAACCGGCGGCATTAATTTTCTCCGCCAGTTCCGGCAGCGTGTCACGCGGGTAGCGGACCACATGCAGGACAGGGCCGAAAATTTCCCGTGTCAGTTCAGAGACATCATCCAGCTCAATCAGCGTCGGCGGGATAAAGGTGCCGTTAAGAATCGCCGGTGAGCCGGTTTCCATCCCGAAGGCGGACTGATACACCGGTCTGCCTTTACCACGCATCTGCTGAATATGCTGGCGGATACCGTTATGTGCCTCTTCATCAATCACCGGGCCGATATCGGTTGCCAGTATGTCCGGGTTGCCGAGACGACATTCCGCCATCGCGCCTTTCAGCATTTCAATGGTGCGATCGGCCACATCCTCCTGGATGCAGAGCAGACGCAGCGCTGAACAGCGTTGACCCGCACTGTCAAAGGCGGAACTGACCACATCGGTGACCACCTGTTCTGTCAGGGCGGAGGAATCCACGACCATCGCATTCAGGCCGCCGGTTTCGGCGATCAGCGGGATCACGCGGCCTTCGGTACTGAGACGGGCGGCCAGATTGCGCTGTAAAATCTTCGCGACCGCGGTGGAGCCGGTAAACATCACGCCCTGAACACGCGGGTCACACACCAGCTGGTTACCGACTGTTTCACCGTCACCCGGCAGCAGTTGCAGCACCTCACGCGGGACACCGGCGTCATGGAGCAGTGAAACGGCAACAGCTGCCACCAGCGGAGTCTGTTCCGCCGGTTTCGCCAGCACCGGGTTTCCGGCGGCGAGGGCAGCGGCTACCTGACCGGTGAAAATTGCCAGCGGGAAGTTCCACGGGCTGATACAGACCACCGGCCCCAGCGGACGATGCGTATCACCGGCAAAGTGAGTTTTCACCTGAGAGGCGTAATAGTTGAGAAAATCAACGGCTTCACGGACCTCGGCAATCGCGTTGGCAAAGGTCTTACCGGCTTCCCGCACCAGGATCCCGAGCAGCGGCTGCAACTGCTCCTCCATCAGCTGTGCGGCGCGGATAAGGATGTCCGCCCGTTCCTGTGCCGGTGTGGCGAACCAGATCTCCGCTGCACCGGAGGCGGTGGCAAGGGCATGATCCACTTCATCTTCAGTGGCCGGACGAACGTGACCGACAATATCATGATGATTCGCCGGGTTTCTGACCGGCTGCGGCTCTGCCGGTGCGGACGGTGTAAATGTTCCGCCGGTCAGTGGTTCACTGAGCAGATTGTCCCCGGCGTGGCTGAGCAGGGCACTCGACAGTGACGCCAGACGATGCTCGTTACTCAGATCCAGACCGGCGGCATTGACCCGTGTATTGCCGTACAGATTACGCGGCAGCGGGATTTTCGGATGTGGCAGGCCGACAGCACCTTCTTTGGCTGCCATTGCCTGAACCGCGGCAACAGGGTCTTCCACCAGCATCTCCAGCGGAATTGTGCCGTCGGCGATCCGGTTGACAAAGGAGGTATTCGCGCCGTTTTCCAGCAGGCGGCGGACCAGGTAAGCCAGCAGTGTTTCATGAGTGCCGACCGGTGCATACACACGGCACGGCCGGTTCAGCTTGCCGTCCGCCACTTTGCCGACCACCTGCTCATACAGCGGTTCACCCATGCCGTGCAGGCACTGGAACTCATACTGGCCGGGATAATAGTTATTGCCCGCCAGCTGATAAATCGCGGATAAGGTGTGGGCGTTGTGGGTGGCGAACTGCGGATAAATCAGATTCGGTACTGACAGCAGTTTACGGGCACAGGCGAGGTAAGAGATATCCGTATAAACCTTACGGGTATAGACCGGATAACCCTCCAGCCCGTCCACCTGGGCGCGTTTGACTTCGCTGTCCCAGTAAGCGCCTTTCACCAGACGGATCATCAGACGGCGCTGACTGCGCGATGCCAGGTCAATCAGATAATCCACCACGACCGGGCAGCGCTTCTGATAAGCCTGGATAACAAAACCGATGCCGTTCCAGCCCGCCAGCTGCGGATCAAAACAGAGTTTTTCCAGTAAATCGAGGGAGATTTCCAGACGGTCAGCTTCTTCCGCATCAATATTGATACCGATATCATACTGACGCGCCATCACCACCAGATCGCGCAGGATCGGATAAAGTTCGGACATTACACGGTCATACTGCGCGCGGCTGTAGCGCGGGTGCAGGGCGGAGAGTTTGATGGAGATACCCGGCCCTTCATAAATACCGCGTCCGGCGGAGGCTTTGCCGATGGCGTGGATAGCCTGCTGATAAGAGACCAGATAGGCCTGTGCATCTGCGGCTGTCAGTGCGGCCTCGCCCAGCATATCGTATGAATAGCGGAAGCCTTTGGCTTCATTTTTGCGGGCGTTTGCCAGCGCACGGGCGATGGTTTCACCGGTAACAAACTGTTCGCCCATCAGGCGCATTGCCATATCCACGCCTTTGCGTACCAGCGGTTCACCGCTTTTGCCGAGGATGCGGTTCAGTGAGCGGCTCAGTCCCGCTTCATTATGCGTGGCAACCAGTTTTCCGGTGAACAGCAGCCCCCAGGTGGCGGCATTGACAAACATGGATTTGCTCTGGCCGAGATGAGAATTCCAGTCACCGTGGCTGATTTTATCGCGGATCAGCACATCACGGGTGGCTTTATCCGGAATACGCAGCAGTGCTTCCGCCAGGCACATCAGCGCGATCCCCTCCTGGGAGGAGAGGGAGAATTCCTGAAGCAGTCCCTGTACCAGCCCGGCGCGTCCGCTGCTGTTTTTCTGATTACGCAGCTTTTCTGCCAGACCGTAAGCCAGTTTATGGGTGGCCTGTGCGGCATCCGGGGAGAGTTGCGCCTGCGGCAGCAGCATAGCGACCGCTTCCGGCTCCGGAATGCGGTATGCGGATGTGATAGCTGCGCGGGTCACGGATTGCGGCAGGATATCACCGGCAAACTCCAGAAACGGCTGGCAGCTGACCGGCGGCTCAGCCGGTGCGGTGTCATCTTCCTGTGCGGAAGGTGTTCCTGCAGCAGGCAGTGTGCCGTCCGGCAGAGAATCGAGCTGAGCCAGGTAATCAAAAATAGCCTGTCTGATCAGCCAGTGCGGCGTGCGGTCAATTTTTTGCGCTGCGGCTTTGATCCGCTCACGGGTTTCATCATCCAGTCTGACGCCCATTGTGGTACTCACCATGTTCACTCCTCATAAACGGCAACAGGTCATGCGTTGCACATTAATATCTATGAGGTTGCAACTTTGTGCAACATTGTTAAATAAAGAGATGTGCAAAGTGTGAATAATGTCGCTGTTTTATACTGATCTGAGAAAACGATTAAGAAATAAACCGTATTGGTTAAAATAAAATCATTATATAACAATAGTATATTGCTAGTTTTAAGGCGTATAATGATTAAATCAGGTGATTAACCGCATCACTTTCTGATGACATATCCCGTGATAAAAATCACAAATCTTCACTTTAGTATCGTTAATTAATTGTTGTTTTATTGTTGTTGTCGTTACTATCGGGCTGAACACAACTCATCACAGATTTAACAAATAATGATAATTGACGGGGCATTGTCTGTGCAGACCAGGGATGGCTGAGGCGATGTGCAACACAGTAACACCGGTGTGACGCGCATCCTGTACAGCGATTGGTACACGCAATGCTGATACGTGACGGACTATAAATTCAGTACAGGAACTTAATTATGACAATGACGCTGACCACACCGCTGATTGTGACATTTATTGTCTATATCGCCGGGATGCTGTTCATCGGCTATATGGCCTACCGCTCCACCAATAACTTCGACGACTATATTCTCGGCGGCCGCCGGATGGGCAGTTTTGTGACTGCATTATCCGCCGGTGCATCCGACATGAGCGGCTGGCTGCTGATGGGATTACCGGGTGTGGTTTTCTTCTCCGGTATTTCCGAATCCTGGATTGCCATCGGTCTGTGTATCGGTGCCTGGCTTAACTGGCGGATTGTTGCCGGTCGTCTGCGCCTTCAGACGGAAGTCAACCATGCGCTGACGCTGCCGGATTACTTTACGCAGCGTTTTGAGGATAAAAGCCGTGTTCTGCGGATTGTCTCTGCAGCCGTGATCCTGATTTTCTTCACCATTTACTGTGCTTCCGGCATCGTGGCCGGTGGTCTGCTGTTTGAAAGCACCTTCGGTATCAGTTATGAAAAAGCCATGTGGCTCGGGGCAGGGGCAACTATTGCCTATACCTTCCTCGGCGGGTTCCTGGCGGTAAGCTGGACAGATACCGTGCAGGCGACACTGATGATTTTCGCCCTGATCCTGACACCGGTTATGGTGATTGTGTCTGTCGGCGGGTTTGATACTGCACTGGCAATTATCGAAGCAAAAAGCCCGGCGTATGTGGATATGTTCCGCGGGCTGGATATTGTCGCGATTATCTCCCTGCTGGGCTGGGGATTGGGCTATTTCGGGCAGCCGCATATCCTGGCGCGCTTTATGGCGGCGGATTCTCATCACACCATCCGCAGTGCACGCCGTATCAGTATGACCTGGATGATCCTTTGCCTTGCGGGAACCATTTGTGTCGGTTTCTTCGGTATTGCCTTCTTCCAGCAGAACCCGGAACTGGCGGGCTCGGTGACTGAAAACCGCGAGCGGATTTTCATGAGCCTGACTTCTATCTTATTTAATCCGTGGATTGCCGGTATTCTGCTCTCTGCCATCCTGGCAGCGGTCATGAGTACCCTGAGCTGTCAGCTGCTGGTCAGTGCCAGTGCCCTGACGGAAGATATCTACAAACCGTTTTTCCGTAAGAATGCCTCACAGAAAGAGATGGTGCTGGTCGGGCGCATTATGGTGCTGGTGATTGCGGCGATCGCTATTTACATTGCGATGGATAAAAATAACAAAGTGCTGGGGCTGGTCAGTAACGCATGGGCCGGGTTCGGCGCAGCATTCGGGCCGGTTATCCTGTTCTCTGTTATCTGGAAGCGGATGACCCGTAACGGCGCACTGGCGGGGATGTTTACCGGCGCGGTGACGGTTCTTATCTGGATAGAATATAAGTGGTTTAATTTATATGAAATTATCCCGGGCTTTATTCTGGCCGGTATTGCTATTGTGGTGGTCAGCCTGGCAGGCCGTGAGCCGGACAAATCAGTTCAGGGACGTTTCGCTGAGGCGGAAGACCGTTACCTCGGACGGACTGAGTAACAGAGTATAAAAACAAAAATCCCGGCGTTGCCGGGATTTTTTTGTCCGCTACTTTTGTGTTTCCGCAAGGCGGTGCTTTCTGACATTCCGGTAACCGACTGCCAGCAGGATAAACCATAACGGCGTGGCAAGCAGTGCCTGACGGGTATCGCTCTCCAGTGTCAGCAATACAATTACAAAGACAAAGAAGGACAGACACACCCACGGGATCCAGCTGCCGAACGGTACTTTATAGACTGATGCGGCATGCAGCTCCGGACGACGGCGGCGGAACATAATGTAGCTGTACAGGATCATGCTCCAGATAAACATAAACAGGATAGCGGATACTGTTGTTACCAGAGTAAACACATGCATCACATCAGGGATAAAGTAGAGCAGAATCACCCCGACAGACAAACAGATGCAGGTGAAAATCAGTCCGGTGGCCGGTACTGCCTGTTTTGACAGACGGCAGAATTGTTTTGGTGCGCTGCCTTGTTTGGCTAACCCGAACAGCATCCGGCTGGTGGAAAACACACCGCTGTTTGCGGAGGATGCGGCGGCTGTCAGCACCACAAAGTTCACCAGACTCGCTGCTGCCGGAACGCCGATCATAACAAACAGTTCCACGAACGGGCTTTTATCTGCCGGAATGAAGCGCCACGGCGTGACAGACATAATAATAATCAGCGCCAGCACATAAAATGCAATAATCCGGAACGGAATAGCATTAATGGCACGTGGCAGGGATTTCACCGGGTCACGGGTTTCCGCTGCGGCAGTACCCACCAGTTCGATACCGACAAAGGCAAAAATGGCTATCTGGAACCCGGCAAAGAATCCGATTATCCCTTTCGGGAACATGCCTCCGTCGGACCAGATATTGGATAACGCCGCCTCATGCCCTTCCGGTGAAACAAAATGTGTGCCGATAAGAATGCCGCCGATAATAATCAGCGCGACAATTGCGACAATTTTTATCATGGAAAACCAGAATTCCATCTCGCCGAATAATTTAACCGTTGCCAGGTTCAGGGACAGTAACAGCAAAATACAGAGCAGCGAGCTGACCCAGCGCGGAAAATCAGGTGCCCAGTGCATGATATAGCCGGTAATGGCCACCACATCGGCAATACCGGTTATTACCCAGCAGAACCAGTATGTCCAGCCGACAAAAAAACCGGCCCACGGGCCAATCAGGTCACCGGCAAAATCACTGAACGATTTATAATTCAGGTTTGACAGCAGGATCTCGCCCATTGCCCGCATGACAAAGAATAAGACAAACCCGATGATCATATAGACAAATAATACCGAAGGGCCAGCCAGTGAAATCGTTTTACCGGAGCCCATAAATAACCCGGTGCCGATTGCTCCGCTGATGGAAATCAGCTGAATATGCCGGTTGGTTAAACTGCGTTTGAGTTCGCCGCGTGGCGGCGTGGCAGGCGTTTTTTCGTCCATAAACAAATCCGTTAAGCTAAAAAATAACCATTATTTTTATTCATTCAAAAATGGTGCTGTAAGCGAATAGTGTGACACATTTCTCAGAATGAGTAACGAGAAATTTTCCGTTAAATTCATGAGGTTGGTGCTAAATATAGTCTGCCAGCCATTGTTTCGCATTAGTTTTTTTATGGGTGAAAATAATGTCACGCTGGTTTACGAAACATCAGAAAAGGACATTTTTTGCAGTAACATTAATAAGAAAACCCAAACCGGTGGTTACGGGTCAGAATAGTATATTTTGGGGATTTTCCGGTTATACTGGTGATATATTTCAGGGGTGTTTTTTATTGCGGAATGGTATTTATGGACAAAAAAACACAGGGAACGACGATGAATTACCAGGTTGTCCCTTTTTGGATCTATTCAGGAAGAGTTGCCTTTTTTATATTACTCGCGGTGCTTACCGGTTTTTGGGGCATGAATGCATTTCTGCTTTATTTGTTATTTCACGGAATTGTCTGGCAACTGGTGGTTTCTCTCCGGTTACATACATTAAAAGAGAAGGGGCTGGTTTCCCGCAGCCATGATATCAGCCACTGGATAGTGTATGTTTACAGCATACCGGTGAAAGAAGAGCGGGCGATTTTAAAAAATCCGTGTTTTGCACTTGAACAAAATATGAAGGATTTTTTCTTCCGCCTGCTGTTACTGAAAGGTATCACTCAACTGGGTTTTATTGTGCTGTTACTGGTTCAGTATATCCGGACAGATACGGATATCGTCAGCCTGACCACCCTGTTTGCGGGATTATCCGCCATTATTATGGCAGTCATGCTTTACCGGACAGGATTGCTTATCCGTGCATTATCAGCCAATGCGTTTTATACGGAAAAACTGCAGTCAGAAAGTGGTTCTCTCTGGTATCAGCTCTGTTTTATTTCACATGGCTCAGTGAAAATGGCAGGGCTGGATAAATTACTGGCAATATAAAACGATCCCCGCAGTGCATATTATCTGCGGGGAGTTTTCCGGACTGGTATTATTCAGATGGCGGAATCGCAGGTTATTTTTTGGCAATCGCCTTATCAGCGCGCGGCTCGACGGTAATGGAATGCTCAACCTAAAAAGATTTTTACGGATTAATCTGACAGGGGCTGTCATAACAGGTTCATGCAGGATAACAGGGAATGTTCAGATAACATTATAATCTGACACTCCCTGTTATATATACCTAACCGGCAGGGATGATGTTTTTTTTCTTTGTCAGAAATTTACGTGCTATACGCCACACGAAAATATTACCGGATAATACAATATTCAGACGGAATTTGTTTTTTCCCGGTTTTCTGATTAATGTAAAATCAGATTTATGGTAGCAGAAGTCTTTGATATAAGACTTTAAATCCGGGTAAAGACCGGTAGCCAGCATGTTCCACATAAACTGAATCTGCAGGCTTAATACTTTAGCGCGGACTTTACTGAAAACGGATGATTTATCCGGTTTATTATACGTCTCAGCGATGTAAGAAAGAATTTTTTTCCAGGCATCCAGGTCACTGATGTAATCCGCCTTCTTCCATTTTTTATTCATCAGTGATTCACTGTGATAAATATAATTGTATAAATACTCTTTAATATAGGAAAAGGTGCCTTTGTTCAGACATTCAAGGATAAATAAAACATCTTCACCCACAACCATGGATGAATCAAAAAATAAATTATTCTTATCCAGAAACTCTTTTTTCAGCATTAAACAGCAGATATCAAAATAATCAAAGTTCAGAAAGTCGGTAATAACGGTATCTGTGTTGTCATAGCATACTGACTGTGTAATATGGCCGTCGGAATGTATTTTTCTGAATAAACAGTAGGCGAAATCCCGGTCATCCTGTGTGACTTTACTCACCAGTGTCCGGATAAAGTCCGGTTCATAAGTGTCATCGCTGTCCAGAAAGCAGATATAGCATCCGGAGGCCGCTTTAATACCTTCATTACGTGCGGATGAAACGCCGCCGTTCTGTTTCCGGATATACCGGATGTGATCGTGGCTGCTCATATACTCCCGGCAGACGGCGGCGGTATTATCTGACGAACCATCATCAATAATGACTATTTCGACCGACGGCCAGGTCTGTTTTATCACACTGTCCAGAGCGCGGCCGATGAATTTTTCAGCATTGTATGCCGGAATGATGACCGAGACTAAAGCGTTGCTGCTCATATAATCGACTCTTAGCATATTGCTGGTTATTCAGTCACAGGATTTTTATATGTCTGATACTGATGTAAAAATGACGCCTGCAACGAAATAAACCATTTCCGTTCTGTCCTGTCAATCTTTAATGGCGGGGACAGCATACCGGAAGTGACAGACCGGTATACTGCGTCCGGTTTGCCCGGCATTTTATAACTGAACAGTATGCGGCTGCTTACTTATTCTTGTTGAAATAAGATGAAAACGGAATCGCATAACCGTCAGTTGAAAGGATCCGATCATGCTGTTTATCCGGTTCCGCAATCGACTGGTCTAATGAATAACCAAGCAGTTCAGATAAAATATATTTGTTCATTAATCCGCTGATCCAGCTATCCTGATTGCGGTATTTTTCAATAAATTCACAGCCATAAGACGGATTCCCTGATTTATATAAAAACGGAATCAGGAATTGATCCGCGCCTTTGGAAAAACCGTGGCCTTTACCGACAATTTCTCCGTGATCGGAGGTGTAGATGAAAATATAGTCATCGGTTACTGATTCAACTTCATCATAAAGACGGCCAATCACATTATCGGTGTGACGAATGGTCAGATCATAGTCACCGGCGTCATTCAGCTGCTGCTTTTCTGTTTCTGTATAATTTGTATAAGGCATGTGGTTGCCCCATAAATGCAGAATAATAAATTTGTATTCATCTGGCTCGGCCAGCGCCTGCTTTAATAACTCAGGCAGTTTCATGTCATTGTTTTCTTCCACAATAACAGTATTATTCCGCCGGGCAAGATAGCCATATTTTGAACCGTTAACGCCGACCAGAGACTGAGCGCCCAGCCAGTAAGTTTTGTATCCCTGATCCTGTGCTATTTCAATAACCGATTTCTGACGGAATAAATTTTCTTCGCTTTCCGGTGTGTAAAATGAAAGTGACAATGAAATGGAATCCCGTGTTATCGGGGAGGATGAATGCACTTTGTCTGTCACGCAGGCCTTGTCACCCTGAAAAATGCGTTCCATTTCCGGTGTTGTTTCTTTGGAATACCCGTAGATATGATATCTGGACGGAGATGATGATTCTCCGATGATAAAGATGATGAGTTTATTCTGTGGTTTTCCGGCAGACGCCAGCACCCGGTTTGGTTTCCGGTCAGGATAATTTTCCGTATACTTGTCATGGCTGAGAGCAACGGAGGAAACATACATAATATTTCCGGCGACAACAGGAAATTTCTCGCGGAGATACGTCCCCAGTTCATAAGGGTCTTCGCTGAAATTAATGGATAAATTACGGTATTCCGGGATGACTTCACGGAGCAGGGAAATCATCAGAAAGCCGAAAATGAACACCGGTGATAATGTAAACCAGCGGGGAAGGCGGAGTCTTTTTCTCCGGAAGCAGATAAAAATTAATACGCTTATGCACAGGGCAGGCAATATGATGGAATATAAATAGTGCCCCAGCATCAGTGTTGCTTCAGAATTATTTGTTTCCAGTGCTGAATCGAGAACACCGGCAGAAATTCGTTCGTGGAATTCGGTGAAATAACCGACTTCCAGTGAAAAAATCAGTGTAATAATAAATCCTGCAACGGCAGGCAGCCAGTGTTTACAGTTCAGAAGAATAATGGTGCATAAAACCAAAAACAGGGTGGCTAAATGCGGGCCGGTTGAATCACGCTGATACAAGAATGTATTGGTGAGATAACTCAACAGTATGGCAGCGACAAATAACAGCGGGTATTTATATTTTTTCAGCATCAGGTCAAAGATCAATATTCGGAATAGGATTAAGTTTTTTCAGCACTAAATGCTAAAGGATATTTGACGGGAATACAATGGCTGTAAAAATAGTGTTCTTCATATTTTATTAATCAAATAATTTTTTATTAAAATCTTCCATAAAAAATTTATGTTGTCAGTATCATAAAGGGAAGTTATTGATGTTTTTTTATATCACCCGGCTGGATTAGAACAGTTTAAAGTGTTATAGCGAAACTGGTCATTAAACTTATTCCTGCTGCAAAAAGGCTAAATTCAGGTTGTTTTCCCGGAAATTATCGCCGATCCTTTCTGCTATTACGCACTGACGCCGGCCGGAATACGGGCTATTCAGTCAGGGCAGCCAACCGAAGGAGGTATTATGTGGAATATACACCCGACACGCAGTCGCTATGCATTACTGGCTCAGTATCTGTCGCCGCTGGATGCCAGGATTGAAGCCGGATTGCTGGAATCCGAAGGGATTGAGGTGATGCTGCTGGATGAAAATATTGTCTGGAATAACCAGATGTATGCTCAGGCTGTCGGCGGTGTGAAGTTGCTGGTTAATCAGGATGAGTTAACCAGAGCACAGGAGATTCTGGCGGATTATCATCACGGGGATTTCGGGATTAATGAGGAAGGGGAACCGGCGGCGGCTGAGCCGGAACCGGTGACTGAAAACAGTAAAGAAGATTATGTCAATATAGGGTTTGTGTTTCTTATTTTCCTGACGCTCGGCCTGGCTATTCCGTTTAAGGCGCTGCATCATCGCCTGAAAGAGAAAACAAAATAATGCCCGGATGACGGGAAACCCGCCATCCGGCAGAAACATCAGTGGTCGACAAACACAAACTTCAGCACAAACAGCAGGGCAACCAGAATCACACACGGATTCAGCTCTTTCCAGCGCCCGGTCCCCAGCTTCATCACAGAGTAAGAGATAAAACCAAGCGCAATACCGTCTGTGATGGAGAAACTGAACGGCATCATAATCGCGGTGATAAAGGCAGGTACCGCGTCAGTCAGGTCATTCCAGTTTACCCGTGCCAGGCTCGACGTCATCAGCACCCCGACATAAATCAGCGCACCGGCAACCGCATAGGCTGGCACCATTCCGGCCAGCGGGGAGAGAAAAATCACCAGCAGGAACAGGATCCCGACCACCACGGCGGTAAGCCCGGTCCGGCCGCCGACAGAAACCCCTGAGGTACTTTCAATATACGCGGTGACAGATGATGTGCCGATAAACCCGCCGATCACGGAGCTGACACTGTCCACATACAAGGCTTTCTGCATATTCGGGAATTTACCGTCTTTATCTGCCAGTCCGGCTTTATCGGTTACCCCGATAAGGGTACCCGATGAGTCAAACAGGTTAACCAGCATAAACGAGAAAATAATCCCTGACAGCCCGATATTAAAGGCACCGGCCACATCCACTTTACCCAGCACGCTGGTAACATCCGGCGGCATGGAGAAAATACCGTTATAGGTGACATCCCCCAGCCACCAGCCAATCAGTGTAGTAACCACAATGGAGATCAGCACCGCTGCGTGAATACCGCGGGAGGCCAGAATCGTGATAATAAAAAAGCCCAGTGCGCCGAGCCAGACGGAGTGGGCGGTCAGATCTCCCATGGAAACCAGCGTGGCCGGATTCGCCACAACCAGGCCGATATTTTTCAGCCCCATCATAGCGATAAACAGCCCGATACCACTGGTGATCCCCACCCGCAGACTCAGCGGGATATTGGCTATCATCCAGTAGCGGATGCGGAAGACCGTCAGCAGCAGCATGCCGAGTGCACCCCAGAAGATAGCCCCCATCCCTATTTGCCAGGAGTAACCCATGGCGCTGACCACACCGAAAGCAAAAAAGGCGTTCAGCCCCATTGCCGGTGCCAGTGCGACCGGCAGATTTGCCAGACAGCCCATCAGAATACAGCCAAATGCCGCAATCAGACAGGTGGTGACGAAGACAGCCTGTGTATCCATCCCGGCAGCGCCGAGGATTTGCGGGTTAACAAAAATGATATACACCATGGTAAGAAAGGTGGTTATACCGGCGATAACTTCGGTTCGTGCCGTGGTACCGTGTGCCTGTAAACGGAATAAACGTCCCAGTACACCTGTTTCCCGGATGGTTTCCGGTGTTTGACTATCCATTTTATGCTCCTGTCTCCCGGGGAAAAGATAACTGGTCTGATAAATGCATAATCAATGCCAGCATCGTAATGACATTCCGTGAGAAACCGTAATCATCCGGTTGTGTCGCAATAATTTGTAACAATTGCGGCGGGGATCACCTTTATTCCGGTACACCTCACAGGACAGAGAGAACACCGCGAATTCGCATTATCAATGTGAGAGAAAAACAGGGGACAGTGATGAACAGTGAGAAAAATAAGCGCACCTGCACGCGCAGCCGCGAAGAAATGACAACACTCCTCGCCGTGGCCCGCAGTGAGGCACCGGCGGATTATCGTATTGATAATGTCCGGATTCTGGATCTGATTAACGGTGGTGAATTTCCGGGCCCGGTAGTGATAAGCGGAAATGCCATTGCCGGTGTCGGTACGGTATATAAGGATGCACCGGCGCATCAGGTCATCGACGGTAAAAATGCGGTGGTCGTACCCGGATTTATTGACGCACATCTGCATATTGAATCCGGCATGATGACCCCGGTCACCTTTGAGAGTGCCACGCTGCCGCTGGGAGTCACGACCATTGTGTGTGATCCGCATGAAATCGTGAACGTCATGGGCGAAGAGGGAATTGAATGGTTTCTGCGCTGCGCGGAACAGGCACAGCAGAATCAGTTTGTTCAGGTGAGTTCCTGTGTACCGGCATTACCGGGCAGTGATGTGAACGGCGCGGATTTCCCGCTGACAGAGATGCTGAAATACAAGGATCATTCCCATGTGCTGGGACTGGCGGAGATGATGAATTTCCCGGCGGTGATTGCCGGTGAGGCAGAAACGCTGGATAAACTGGATGCATTCCGCGATATGACGCTGGATGGTCACTGCCCGATGGTCACCGGGAAAGATCTCAACGGCTATATTGCCGGGGGGATTGAAAACTGTCACGAATCGCACCGTTATGAGGAAGGGCTGGAAAAACTGGCACTGGGAATGGCGCTGATGATCCGCGAAGGGTCGGCGGCACGGAATCTGGATGCACTGGCACCGCTTATCACCGCGATGAGCAGCCCGCAGTGTCTGTTATGCACCGATGACCGCAATCCGTGGGAAATCATTCACGAGGGGCATATGAATGCGCTGGTGTATCGTCTGATCAATCAGCATCAGATTCCGGTACATATTGCTTACCGTGTTGCCAGCTGGTCTGCCGCCCGGCATTTCGGGCTGAAAAACCTCGGGCTGGTGGCGCCGGGTAAACAGGCGGATCTGGTTCTGCTGCGGGACGAGAAAACAGTCGATATTCAGGCGGTTATGTGCGGCGGGCGCTGGGTGGATAAAGCGGCGCTGCTGCGTGAGCGGAAGGCTAAACAGGCAGCATCACGTCCGCCAATGCAGAATACTGTCCGCCGTCAGGCCGTGACAGCACAATCTCTTGCTTTTGTGCCGGTTGCCGGTCATGAGTACCGTGCTATCAGTGTGATCCCGAATGAACTGATCACCTGTGAGCAGCGGGTCAGCTGGGACGGACACCGCTATGACCGTGATAATATCTGCTCGCTTGCGGTGATTGAGCGCTATGGCCGCCAGACACCACCGGCAACCGCATTGCTGCACAATTTCGGTCTGACGCGCGGGGCCCTGGCGTCAACGGTCAGCCACGACAGCCATAATATTGTTGTCGCCGGTATTGATCCGATGGATATGGCGCTGGCGGTGAATCAGCTGATTGCTGGTGGCGGCGGGATGTGTGTGGTTGCGGACGGGCGGGTGCTGAGCCATGCGACACTGCCGATTGCCGGGCTGATGAGTGATAAAACGGCGGATGAAATCGCCGCTGAAATTGAATCGCTGAAAGCAGCCTGCCGCGATTGCGGGGTGATGCTGGATGAGCCGTTTATTCAGATGGCATTCCTGTCTCTGCCGGTGATCCCGACACTGAAACTCACCAGTCTCGGGTTATATGATGTGAACAAATTTGTTTTTACGCACAGTGAGTTAACCGCATAAACAGAAAAGGACAGAGACGTTTTGTCTCTGTCCTTAGTCACTATTCACTGCAGCGAAAACTACAGCACGCGGCTGAGAAACGCGGCGGTACGCGGGTTTTGCGGGTGATTAAATATCTGCTCCGGTGTGCCGGACTCCTGGATGATCCCCTGGTCGATAAAAAAGACGCGGTCTGCCACTTCGCGGGCAAAATTCATCTCATGGGTCACAATCACCATTGTCATACCCTCATGGGCCAGCGCTTTCATCACATTCAGTACTTCACCGACCAGCTCCGGATCGAGCGCGGAAGTCGGTTCATCGAACAGCAGCACCGTCGGATCCATCGCCAGGGCACGGGCAATGGCCACGCGCTGCTGCTGACCGCCGGATAAACTCTCCGGCCAGGCATCAATTTTGTCCGGCAGCCCGACTTTTTCCAGTAACCGTTCCGCTTTAAGCAGCGCATCGGCTTTTTTCAGCCCGGACACCATCAGTGGCGCCATGGTAATGTTATCCAGCACCGTCATATGCGGAAACAAATTGAAGCGCTGGAATACCATACCGGTATGTTCGCGCATTTTGTTCAGATCTGTTTTCGGATCACACACATCGGTGCCGTTTACCACAATCTCACCGGAATCCGGGCGTTCCAGGGCATTCAGGCAGCGCAGAAAGGTACTTTTTCCGGAGCCGGACGGCCCTATCACACAGACAACTTCCTGCGGACGGATATCACAGCTGATACCGCGCAGCACATGAGTATTGCCGAATTTTTTCTGTAAATTATTAACGTGAATCACTTCTGCTCAACCTTCTTTCGGTGTATTGAACCAGCTGCGCCAGCAGGAATGTCAGCATCCAGTAAATAACGGAGATGACCAGGTACGGCTCCCAGTAAGTTGCATACGCGCCGGATACTGTCCGCGCGGCATATGCCAGGTCGGCAAGGCCGATAGCAGAGGCCAGGGAGGAATCTTTGACAATCGCGATCGCATTGTTACCCAGCGGCGGCAGAATACGGCGGAAAGCCTGCGGCAGGATCACCTTACGCATGGTTTTTCCCCAGCTCATACCCAGTGCGCGGGAGGCTTCTGTCTGACCGCGATCGACGGACTGGATCCCGGCGCGGAAAATCTCGGAAACATACGCCCCGGCATTGAGTGTGATAGCAACAATACAGGAGAGAAATGCGCCGTATTCGGAACGCAGCATTCTGGCCGTATCAGAGGTAATAATACCGCTGGTGACCATCAGGCCGTCACGCGGGTTGATAAACAGCGGCACCAGTGCGAAGTGAACCACCATGATCTGCACAAACAGCGGCGTGCCACGAAATGCACTGACATAAAACCGTACCGGATACTGCACAAAGAACAGCAGCAGCCATTTTGCCGGGCCGCGTTCGGCACGGGCTGTCCGGCCGAGGCCGAGCGTCAGTCCCCAGAGAGTCCCCAGGATGACACAGATAATGGTACATTTTATTGTCATCAGCGCCCCGTCCATAAATAACGGAGCGTATTCTTCTATAATTTCCCAGCGGAAAGCTGACATAACATCCATCCTGAAAAAACAGATCAAACCCGCCGCAGGAGCGGGTTTTTAATCAGATAAATAATGAATTACTGCGCGGGCAGGGAAGGTACGTCGTTATCGAACCATTTCTGATAGATTTTGGCGTAAGTACCGTCGGCAATAATTTTTGCCAGACCACGGTTAATTTTTTCCTGTAATTCCGTATTACCTTTAGCGACGGCAATGCCGAAATACTGTTTTTCAAAATGATTGTCGTAAATCAGTTTAAATTTCTTGTCCGGATGGGTTTTAATATAAAACTTCACCACACCGACATCACCGACCGCCGCATCCACGCCGTCTTCATATAATTCCTGTAACAGCAGCGGAGTATTATCAAAGCGTTTGATGGCGGTGCTGGTTTTGCCGAGCACATCAGAAACCACAATATCCCCGGTGCTGGAGTTCACCACACCGACATTATATTTACTCAGTTCAGATAACGCGCTGATTGGTGAATTTTCATTCACCACAATTGCCTGTTCTGCCGGGAAATACGGGGCGGAGAAATCCACCATCTGTTTGCGTTTATCGGTGATGGTAATACCGGAAATTAAAATATCGCGATCCCCGGCGGACAGTGTGGCGAAAATACCTTCCCACGGCGTGTTGATTAATTTGACGTCAAAATCTTCGGCGGCAGCAACCGCTTTGATAATATCGATATCAAACCCTTCGAGTTGTTTTTCACTGTTTTCAAATTCAAACGGGCGATAGGTACCGCCTGCACCGACCACATAGGTTTCTTTGGCCTGGCTTACCCCGGTGAATGCTAATAATGATAAACAGCCTGCAAAGACTAATTTTTTAAACATGACAACCTCATTTTTATGCGTGATTTTTAATTAAAAATACATAAATATTCATTTAATGGCAATAACTATTTAAAAATAAGCAAGGCAGCAGCAGATGATCAGCCTGCGGAACAAAGCAGGCAGAGTCTTATACGGGAAAGTGAGCAAAACAGAGCGGATGTGGCGAAACGTGCGGAGGTATACGGTTCAGAATACACCGGCTGACATTACCGGTGTGGTGCGTCACGGGTGAACCGCATCATTCCCCAGTAGCTGTTATGTGTTTTTTCTGTCATCTGCCAGCCGGATTGTTCCAGTGCAGGGCGCAGGGCGTGATTGATAATCCGGTGCGCCATGACCAGTACAGCGCCATGTTCCTGTGCATAGTCTGAGAGGATTTGTGCGGCACATTGTGCCCGTCCGCGTACCTGTGCCACAGAGGGAACAGATTTTCCGCCACCCGCCAGCCACAGCAGCCGGAATGCGGTTACCCACCACATCGGCGGCAGTTTTACCGGCATCAGCAGTGCAGGAGAGAACAGGGGAAGTACTGCTTCATGCAGTTCATCAACAATGGCGCGGGGTGTGATCCCGAGAATGGCCAGGGATGCCGTGGTACGAAACAGCGGACTGGCTACCGGGAAATAACGGGACAATTCTTCAGCGGACAGCGATAAAGGCGGAGCGGCCGGCGGGATAATTCCGCCCGCATCATATTCCGCCAGCCAGGCACAGAGGTTGCGCAGGGCCAGCGGTGTTTTTCTGTCCGGCACCGGTTCACCGTGGCGGATCAGCAGAATTTCCTGAATCATCAGGTATAAAAATATTTCAGCACATGGAAGAAAACCGGGGCTGCGAAGCAGAGGGAATCCAGTCTGTCCATCATGCCGCCGTGACCCTCAATCATGGCACCGAAATCTTTGATCCCGCTGTCCCGCTTGATGGCGGACATACACAACCCGCCCGCGAAACCGGCCAGGCAAATCAACAGTGAGAGCAGGAATGCCGCCCACGGGCTGAACGGTGTGGCCCACCACAGTGCCATACCGACACAGCTCGCACTGAGGATCCCGCCGATAAAGCCTTCAACGGTTTTGTTCGGGCTGAGTTTCGGTACAATCGGGCGTTTGCCGAACAGTTTACCGAACACATATTGCAGCACGTCAGAAATCTGAACCACGATCATCAGAAACAGCAGCAGGTTGATATTATCCGTGAAATCCGGAATCGGCAGTACCAGCAGTGCAGGAGCATAACTGAGGGAGTAAACCGCAATCATCACACTCCACTGGATTTTTGCCATGCGCTCCAGGAAGTGGCGGGTGTCGCCGGAGAGCACCATGCGGGTCGGGATAAACAGGAACGCATAGACGGGGATAAAGACCGCCAGCAGGTTATACCACTGAACACCGACCAGCACATACTGTACCGGCAGAATGATAAAGAAGCACCAGAACAGGGCACCGTGGTCGGCGCGGTGTGTCGGCGTCAGAGTGATAAACTCACGCAGTGCAAGCAGGGACATAAAAGCAAACAGCACCACAGAGCCGATGGGCCCGATGCTGATAGCCACGGCGGCGATAATACACATCAGCCACCAGGCGCGGATACGGGCATTCAGGTTACTGATAACCGAGGTGTTTCCCTTAACCTGCTTCAGGATCAGGCCGATAACCGTTGCCACCGCCAGGAACCCGAACAGCCCGCTGAAGATCCAGAATAATTCATTATCTTTCATTATGTATTGCCTCTAACGCCTGGCGGGTCCGCACTAAAAAGTCCGCTTTGCTCTCTTCTTCCCCGGCCGGTTCAACCGGAGCGCCGAATGTGGCAGTGCAGATAATCGGCACAACCAGCCGCGAGCCTTTCGGCAGGACGCGGTTGAGGTTTTCCAGATAGACCGGCACCAGCACCGCATCCGGATTATTGCGGGATAAATGCCAGAGCCCGGCTTTGAAATCCTGAATCTTTTCACCGTCGCCGCGTGTGCCTTCCGGGAACAAAATCAGGGAATCCCCGGTATCGAGAACACTCTGCATCACATCCAGCGGATTCTCCGCCGGCGTGGCCTCCTGTTGTTCATCCTCTGTTGCAGGCTCGATTTTTTTACCGCGTGCAATCAGCACCGCACCAAAAATACGTTTGGCAATATAACGGCGGAACCCGGTTTTATCCCAGTAATCCTGCGCCGCCACCGGGTGAACGCGTTTTCGCGCCGCGCCGGTCAGGCAGGACCAGATCACCAGTCCGTCAAGGTGACTGGAGTGGTTGGCATAGTAAATACAGGGGTTACCTTCCGGCAGCGGGGCGTTCTGCTTTGCGCGGATCCCGGTCAGAAACCGGCATACCGACACCAGCAGCGCCGAGACAATTTTTTGATCCGGCGAAAACGTTTTACGGGTCATCCTTTATTATCCTTACGTAAATCAGCCATCAGTATGCGGGTACGGCGCACGGCGGTCCAGAGTGCGCCGAGGGTAATCACCCACAGTATGATAAGAAACAGCCACTGAGCCTGATACAGCGGGAGAAAACAGGCGGCAACGGCACCGGCGGTCAGCAGCGCCATCCGGTGCTGTTTGGCCATCGGGCCGGAAAATTTCTGCGGCTGCTCACAACTGCCGCCGAGCACCCGGACATAGGCGGTCATCACTGCCATCAGCGCCGCCGCCCAGCCGAGCTGCGGGGCATAAGCGATAAAACCGGCCAGTCCGTAACCGGCACCGATGAGGATCAGGCTGTCCGAAACGCGATCCGGCAAATCGTTAAATACGGCACCAACAGGGCTGCGCAGGCCGCCTTCGACCGCCACCATACCGTCAAGCAGATTACAGATAAGCCGTCCCTGTACCATCAGTGCGGCCAGCAGAAACAGGATGATACGCAGTACGGTGAGCTCGCTGTTCAGAGCACCGTAAAAGGCGGCAGCGGCAAATAATGCACAGACTGAACTGGCGACAGAGATACCGTTAGGGGTTGCACCGCGCTGTTGCAGCAGACGGGCGGCTGAGGTCGCCCAGCGGGTCTGCCGGGCTTTGATCGGACGTCGGTCCCTGATTTCTTCTGATTCCATATCCTTTCCGTCATGTGAAAATTAATCTGTTGATAATATAAGGTTTCGTAACTTATTAATAATAGTAGTGCAGCAAAATTGCCAAATATTTCTTTACACCACGGCAGGTGAGGATAACGGTATATCTTAGCTGAAAAGTGACTAAGGAAAGCCGCCGCCCTTATGGCAGGATAACAGCATAACCAGGCAGACTATTATTGAGGTGATTATGTCAGAACATGCACGCCGTCCTTTGCGGACAGAAACCCGGCTGACGCAGAGCGGCCGTAACCCCGCATTACAGCACGGATTTGTGAATACCCCGGTATACCGCGGCTCGACGGTGGTCTTCCCGACGTATGATGCCCTGATCAACCGCCGTGCTGAATTTCATTACGGCACTGACGGCACTCCGACGATCGCGGCACTGGAGAATGCCTGGAGTGAACTGACCGGTGCGGCGGGTACGGTGTTATCCCCCAGCGGACTGGGCGCGGTGACACTGGCGCTGCTGACCACTCTGAAAAGCGGCGATCATCTGCTGATGACCGATTCTGTTTATCACCCGACCCGGCAGTTATGCGGCGGTCTGCTGGCAAAGATGGGCATTACCACCACTTATTATGATCCGCTGATCGGCGCGGGGATTGAATCGCTTATCCGCCCGGAAACAACCGTGATTTTCCTTGAATCCCCCGGCTCCCAGACGTTCGAGGTGCAGGATGTTCCGGCGATCACTGCCGTGGCGAAACGCCATCATGTGACAACCGTTATTGATAACACCTGGGCGACCCCGCTCTTTTTCCGCGCTCATGAACACGGCTGTGATATCTCCCTTGAAGCCGGTACCAAATACCCCGGAGGTCATTCGGATGTGCTGATGGGACTGGTTTCCGCTAATGCACAGTGGTGGCCGGAATTGCGCAAAACCTATGATCAGATGGCGATGCTGCCGGGCGCTGAGGATTGTTTCCTTGTGCTGCGCGGTCTGCGCACTCTGCATATCCGCCTGAAGGAAGCACAGCACCGGGCGCTGAAAGTCGCGGAGTGGCTGCAGTCCCGCCCGGAAGTCAGCAAAGTGCTGCATCCTGCCTTCCCGGAATGTCCGGGGCATGAGATCTGGAAGCGGGATTTCACCGGCTCTTCCGGCCTGTTCTCGCTGGTTCTGAATGCGGAATACACCACAGACGACCTGGCGGCCATGCTCGACGGGCTGGATATTTTCGCGATGGGCTATTCCTGGGGTGGGTTTGAAAGCCTGATAGTGCCGTTTGACTGTAGCCGTTACCGGACGGTTACTGACTGGCAGCCGGGCGGACTGACACTGCGTCTGCAAATCGGCCTGGAAGATACGGAGGATTTGATTGCGGATTTGACCGCCGGATTTGAACGGCTGAATGCCGCACACGGACAAAAAAAATAAGCCCGGAAATCCGGGCTTGCTTTCAGAACAATGGTATTAAATGTTCGGCAGATAACCGGCGCTTTTGATGAACTCGATAGAGATCACCAGCAGGCCGAACAGGAAGATAAAGATCAGCACACCGTTTCCGCCTGCAACACGGTAAGCACCGGCTTTCGGGTTCTGCCGTACTTTCCATGCTAATAATGACGGCAGGATCAGCGCCAGGAAGGAGAGCGCCATTGCGGCATACGCCAGCGCACCGGTGAAGCTTTTGTAGTACAGGGCGCAAATCAGCGGCAGGGCAAAGGTCAGGATCCCGGTTTGCGTACGGCCGAAGGCGGAATTTTTGCGGCGGAACAGGTCGGCCAGGTAATCAAATAACCCCAGCGCCACACCCAGGAATGAGGTAGCCAGTGCCAGATCCATAAACAGGCTGACCGCGATATCCACATATTTATTGGCCACGGTCTCACTGAGCGCCGTCAGTAAGCCGTCCAGGCCGGATTTCTGCGCCAGAATACCAAAGAAGGTATCGGACGGGATCGCGCCGAGGGTCGCAACCTGCCACAGCAGATACGCCACCAGCGGAATAGCACTACCAGTGAGGAAAATAAAGCGCAGCTTTTTGCTGTCGCCGTTCATGTAATTCACCAGGCTCGGCACACTGCCGTGGAAACCAAAAGAGGTAAACACCAGCGGGATAGCAGAAAGCACCAGTCCGTTCTGAATCGGCATGCTGACAAGGTTGGTCATATTCACATGCGGCATCATGACGGCGAGCATGATGATCAGGAAGATAATTTTACCGGTGAACAGGATACGGTTGATAAAATCAACCGAGTGCGTCCCGACACACACTACCAGGCCGCCAACGAGGGTGAAGATAATGGTCGCCGTACCCGGTGTAACAGATATTTGCCACCAGCTTTGCAGGCTGGCGGAGATCATTTCCCCGGCTCCGCCGATATAGGCAGTGGTCAGGGCATACATCAGCAACAACATGCTGAAGCCGGTCAGGAGCTGACCCGGTAATCCGAGGTATTGACGGGCGACGCTGCCTAAGCCGGTATCCGGTGAGCTGTACTGATACACTTCAACCATCAGCAGTGCGGTGTAGCTCATGATAGCCCAGAGGCCGATCAGAATGACAGCAATGACCGGAAATCCGATCCCTGCGGCAGCCAGCGGCATTGCCAGCATACCGGCACCGATCGTTGTTCCCGCAACAATCAGAACACTGCCGAGTGTACGATTTTTCACCAAAACCTCATGATATTTCAATCAATAATATGTGCGCAAAGCGTAATGAAAAACCGGAAAGGTGTCAAATTTAAATTACGTATATCGTAAAGATATCGTTACACCAATGGCATAAAAAAACCGGATTGCAGATCCGGTCACTAAACAGCTTACAATTCGATGTCGATATCACTCAGCGGGTAGCAACTGCAGGGAAGAATTTCACCGTCATTGATAAATGCAACCGGCCTTTGCCGGTAACCGACTTTACCGCGTTTCAGGCGGACACGGCAGGCACCGCAATAGCCTTCACGGCACTGGTATTCCACCGGGACGGATTGTTCGAGTGTATTGAGCAGGTTGTTGTGTTCTTCACTGACATAATGCAGCTGAATACCCTGCATGTTGCCATGCAGGGTGATTTTATAGCGGGGCATCAGAGTTCGAAGTTACTCAGTTCGTCAGTGTTGACTTCAGAGTCAATCTGACCGACCAGATAGGAGCTGACTTCCACTTCCTGTGGCGCCACCTGGACGTTATCGGATACCAGCCAGGCGTTGATCCACGGAATCGGGTTCGAGCGGACTTTGAACGGCAGCGGCAGACCCACCGCCTGCATGCGGATATTGGTGATATATTCCACATACTGACACAGGATATCTTTGTTCAGACCGATCATAGAGCCGTTGCAGAACAGATAATCTGCCCACTCTTTTTCCTGCTCCGCCGCACGGACAAACAGATCGTAGCAATCCTGCTCGCACTCTTTGGCGATTTCCGCCATTTCCGGGTCATCCTGGCCGCTGCGCAGCAGGTTGAGCATATGCTGGGTGCCGGTCAGGTGCAGCGCTTCATCACGGGCGATCAGTTTGATGATTTTCGCATTACCTTCCATCAGTTCGCGTTCGGCAAAGGCAAAAGAGCAGGCGAAACTGACATAGAAACGGATCGCTTCCAGCGCGTTGACGCTCATCAGGCACAGATACAGCTGGCGTTTCAGGGCGCGCAGGGTAACAGTAAAGGTTTTACCGTTTGCGGTATGCGTCCCTTCACCGAACATATGATATTCATTGGTCATACGGATTAGATCATCATAATAGCCGGAAATATCTTCCGCGCGTTTGATGATCTCTTCGTTTGCCACGATATCATCGAATACCACTGACGGATCATTCACGATATTACGGATAATATGCGTGTAAGAACGGGAGTGAATGGTTTCCGAGAAAGACCAGGTTTCCACCCAGGTTTCCAGCTCCGGAATGGAGATCAGCGGCAGCAGCGCCACGTTCGGGCTGCGGCCCTGGATGGAATCCAGCAGGGTCTGGTATTTCAGGTTGCTGATGAATATATGCTTTTCGTGATCCGGCAGGGCATTGTAGTCAATGCGATCGCGGGATACGTCCACTTCTTCCGGACGCCAGAAGAAGGAGAGCTGTTTTTCAATCAGTGATTCAAAAATCGGGTACTTTTGCTGATCATAACGGGCGACGTTCACCGGCTGGCCGAAGAACATCGGTTCTTTCAGCTGATCATTATGTACCTGCGAAAATGTTGTATAAGACATTATTTATTCACCTTAAATTTTACACGCGCCGCCTTCACAACCATCATCGTCGGCGATGACCACTTCCTCAGGAAGGTCTTCCTGGGTATCTTCCGCGCCATCGCGGGTATTGTGGTAATAAAGTGTTTTCACACCGTATTTATAGGCCAGCAGCAAATCTTTCAGTAACTGATTCATCGGTACTTTGCCGCTCGGGAACCGGGTCGGATCATAGTTGGTGTTGGACGAAATCGCCTGATCGACAAATTTCTGCATAATCCCCACCAACTGGAGATAACCTTCGTTGCCCGGCATCTGCCATAACAGCTCATAGGCGGATTTCAGACGGTCATACTCCGGTACGACCTGGCGCAGAATGCCGTCTTTCGAGGCTTTCACGCTGATATAGCCGCGCGGCGGCTCAATACCGTTGGTGGCATTGGAGATCTGCGAGGATGTCTCTGACGGCATCAGGGCAGACAGGGTGGAGTTACGCAGACCGTGTTTTTTGATCTCTTCGCGCAGGCCTTCCCAGTCATAATGCAGCGGCTCGTTCGTCAGCTGATCCAGGGTTTTCTTGTAAGTGTCGATCGGCAGAATACCCTGTGAATAGGTGGTTTCGTTAAACCACGGGCATGCACCGTACTCTTTTGCCAGCTCATTGGAGGCTTTCAGCAGGTAATACTGAATAGCTTCAAAGGTGCGGTGAGTCAGGTTATTGGCACTGCCGTCGGAATAGCGCACACCGTGTTTCGCCAGGTAGTAAGCGAAGTTAATCACCCCGATACCCAGGGTACGGCGGCCCATTGAGCCTTTGCGTGCCGCTTCAATCGGATAATCCTGGTAATCGAGTAGGGCATCCAGGGCACGTACTGCCAGGATAGCCAGCTCTTCCAGCTCATCGAGGTTTTCAATGGCACCCAGGTTAAATGCGGACAGCGTACACAGCGCGATTTCCCCGTTCGGGTCATTCATATCGTTGAGCGGTTTGGTCGGCAGGGCAATTTCCAGACACAGGTTGGACTGGCGCACCGGCGCGATAAACGGATCAAACGGGCTGTGAGTGTTGCAGTGGTCCACGTTCTGAATATAGATACGGCCGGTAGAGGCACGTTCCTGCATCATCAGGGAGAACAGCTCCACCGCTTTCAGCGTCTGTTTGCGGATCGACGGATCTTTCTCATACTGCTCATAAAGACGCTCGAACGCATCCTGATCGGCGAAGAACGCGTCATATAACCCCGGGACATCGGACGGGCTGAACAGGGTGATATCCTGGCCTTTGATCAGGCGTTCATACATCAGTTTGTTGATCTGGACGCCGTAATCGAGGTGGCGGACACGGTTGCCTTCAACACCACGGTTGTTTTTCAGTACCAGCAGGCTTTCCACTTCCAGATGCCAGATAGGGTAGAACAGCGTTGCCGCGCCACCGCGCACGCCGCCCTGAGAACAGGATTTCACGGCGGTCTGGAAATGTTTGTAGAACGGGATACAACCGGTGTGGAATGCCTCGCCGCCGCGGATCGGGCTGCCGAGCGCACGGATGCGGCCCGCGTTGATACCGATACCGGCACGCTGGGACACATATTTGACAATCGCACCGGAGGTCGCGTTGATGGAGTCAAGGCTGTCGCCGCACTCGATCAGCACACAGGAGCTGAACTGGCGGGTCGGGGTGCGGACACCGGACATAATCGGTGTCGGCAGGGAAATTTTGAAGGTTGACGTGGCGTCATAGAACCGGCGGATATAATCCAGACGGGTCTCTTTCGGATAATGTGAGAACAGACAGGCCGCAACCAGGATATACAGGAACTGTGCACTTTCATACACTTCGCCGGTAACACGGTTCTGAACCAGATATTTCCCTTCCAGCTGTTTGACGGCGGCGTAAGAGAAATTCATATCACGCCAGTGATCGATGAACTCATTCATCTGGTCAAATTCAGCTTCGGTGTAATCGGTTAACAGATTTTCGTCATATTTACCGGCAGCCACCATTTTCTGTACATGGGCGTATAACGCCGGCGGCTCAAACTGGCCGTAGGCTTTTTTGCGCAGGTTAAAAATGGCCAGGCGGGCAGACAGATACTGATAATCCGGTGTTTCAGCGGAAATCAGGTCGGCGGCGGCCTTAATCATGGTTTCATGAATATCTGCGGTACGGATCCCGTCGTAGAACTGAATCTGGGAACGTAACTCGACCTGGGAGACAGAGACATTATTCAGACCTTCAGCGGCCCAGGTAATGACGCGGTGGATTTTGTCTAAATCGATACGTTCTTTGTGACCATCACGTTTGGTAACAAGCAGATTCTGGTTCATCAGTTGATATACCCTGTTTTGAAAATGACACCCTGTTGTGATTAACGCGCTGATAACGTGTATCTGCCCGATAAAAAACGATCCCTGAAACAAATGTTCCGGGAAAGTCAATAGCGGGTGCTGAGCGATTTAAACACAAGATGTAGTGTGTCTGTAAAAGATGGGTAACAAGATAATGATAAATGCGCTCAGGATCAAGTGTATAAAATCAGGATCTTTTGTGGATAACTTGAGGATAGTCACCCGCTGACAGAGTGGTAAGCACTGAGATCACTGACAAAATGAAACTGTGCTTACCTTATTACGCGAAGCGATAATTTTAGAAAAATGCGATTTGTTTGGCGTTTTATTAATCGCCGGAGTAATTAACTTGACACTATAAAATAAAACGGGTATGCAACATATAATTTACATCCACATTGGGTGCCAGCCAGAATTTATCGCTTAACGGATTGTAATGTAAGCCGATCATATGCTGCTCGCGCAGACCGGTATTATTCAGCCAGTCAATCAGTTCTGCCGGACGGATAAATTTTTTCGCATCGTGCGTACCGGGCGGTACCATCTTCAGAATATATTCTGCTGCGATAACGGCCATAAACCAGGCTTTTTTGTTGCGGTTAATGGTGGAGAACACCACATCGCCCCCCGGTTTGACCAGACGGGCACAGGAACGCACCACAGACGCCGGATCCGGCACATGCTCAAGCATCTCCATGCAGGTCACCACATCATACTGTTGTGCATGTTTTTCTGCGTGCTGTTCCACCGTTTCCTGCACATAGGTGATATCAGTGCCGTTTTCCAGTGCATGCAGACGCGCAACCTGAAGCGGCTCTGCGCCCATATCCAGCCCGGTGACGTCCGCACCTTCCCGCGCCATACTTTCTGCCAGAATTCCGCCGCCGCAGCCGACATCCAGCACTTTCTTCCCGAACACACCGTTAACCCGCTGCTGAATATAGGCCAGACGCAGCGGATTGATCCGGTGCAGCGGTTTAAATTCACCCTCAAGATCCCACCAGCGTGAGGCAACATCCTCAAACTTTTTGATTTCCGCAGGATCGACATTGGCTGTCAGCGGGGAAGCTGTGTCATTCATGGTCTCTTTCTCTCTCTTGCTGCGGCAGAACCTGCCGGAATACGCGATGGCGTCAGTATACAATGCCGGGCGCGGATGCGTCAGAAATAAAATACTCTCCCGATTTTTATATCTCCTTTTTTAAACATTGGCGATTTGTGGTATAGTTCCGCACCTTGAATCCGGAGTAATGAGGGATACTGGCTCCATGAGCGACAATGCCAAAGAAATCTTGCCCGTTAACATCGAAGAGGAGCTGAAAAGCTCGTATCTGGATTACGCCATGTCCGTTATTGTCGGACGCGCGCTCCCCGATGTCAGGGATGGTCTGAAACCGGTTCACCGCCGCGTATTATTCGCGATGAAAGAACTGGGTAATGACTGGAACAAAGCCTATAAAAAATCTGCCCGTGTGGTCGGGGATGTGATCGGTAAATATCACCCCCATGGTGACAGTGCTGTGTATGAAACGATTGTCCGCCTGGCTCAGCCGTTCTCAATGCGCTATATGCTGGTGGATGGTCAGGGTAACTTTGGTTCAATCGACGGTGACTCCGCAGCAGCAATGCGTTATACGGAAGTCCGTATGGCGAAAATTGCCCATGAACTGTTAGCCGACATCGACAAAGAAACCGTGGATTTTGTACCGAACTATGACGGTACCGAAATGATCCCGGATGTGATGCCGACCCGCATCCCGAACCTGCTGGTGAATGGTTCATCCGGTATTGCTGTCGGGATGGCAACCAATATTCCGCCACATAACCTGGGTGAAGTCATCGACGGCTGCCTGGCCTATATTGATGATGAAGATATCAGCATCGAAGGTCTGATGGAGCACATCCCGGGGCCGGACTTCCCGACTGCGGCGATTATCAACGGCCGCCGCGGTATTCTCGATGCTTACCGCACCGGACGCGGCAAAATTCATATCCGTGCCCGCGCTGAAGTGGAAACGGATGAAAAAACCGGCCGCGAAACCATTATCGTTAATGAAATTCCGTATCAGGTGAACAAAGCCCGCCTGATTGAGAAAATCGCCGAGCTGGTTAAAGAGAAACGTCTGGAAGGTATCAGCGCACTGCGTGATGAATCCGATAAAGACGGTATGCGCATTGTGATTGAAGTCAAACGCGATGCGGTCGGTGAAGTGGTACTGAACAACCTTTATCTGCTGACACAGATGCAGACCACGTTTGGTATCAATATGGTTGCCCTGCATCAGGGACAACCGAAGATCCTCAATCTGAAAGAAATTCTCAGTGCGTTTGTGCGCCACCGCCGTGAAGTGGTGACCCGCCGGACAATCTACGAATTACGCAAAGCCCGTGAACGCGCCCATATCCTCGAAGGTCTGGCGATTGCACTGGCCAATATCGACCCGATTATCGAGCTTATCCGCCGTGCGCCGACGCCTGCGGAAGCAAAAGCCGGGTTACTGGCACAGGCATGGGAACTGGGTACGGTTGCCGCTATGCTGGCCGGTGCCGGTGATGATGCCGCGCGTCCGGAAGGTCTGGATGAGCAGTTCGGTATCCGCGACGGTCTGTATCATCTGACCGAAGTTCAGGCTCAGGCGATTCTGGATCTGCGTCTGCAGAAACTGACCGGTCTGGAGCACGAAAAACTGCTCGACGAATACCGCGAGTTACTGGAACTGATTGCCGGTCTGCTGCATATCCTGCAAAGCCCTGAGCGTCTGATGGAAGTCATCCGTGAAGAGCTGGTGGCAGTGAAAGAGCAGTTCAACGATAAGCGCCGTACTGATATCACAGAAAACACAGCGGATATCAATATCGAAGATCTGATCAGTCAGGAAGACGTGGTGGTGACACTGTCTCATCAGGGCTATGTGAAGTATCAGCCGCTGACCGACTATGAAGCCCAGCGCCGTGGCGGGAAAGGCAAATCTGCCGCCCGTATCAAAGAAGAAGACTTTATCGAACGTCTGCTGGTGGCAAACACCCACGACACCATTCTCTGCTTCTCCAACAAAGGGAAGCTGTACTGGCTGAAAGTGTATCAGTTACCGGAAGCCAGCCGTGGTGCGCGCGGTCGTCCGATTATCAACATATTACCGCTGGATCAGGAACAGAACGAGCGTATCACCGCTATTCTGCCGGTCCGTGAATATGAGGAAGGTAAGTTTGTCTTTATGGCGACTGCCAGCGGTACCGTGAAGAAAACCTCCCTGCAGGACTTCAGCCGTCCGCGTAACGCCGGTATTATCGCCGTTAACCTCAATGAGGGTGATGAGCTGATTGGCGTTGACCTGACTGACGGCAGCAACGAAGTGATGCTGTTCTCTGCTGACGGTAAAGTCGTCCGCTTTGCGGAAGATGCTGTCCGTGCCATGGGGCGTACCGCCACCGGTGTGCGCGGTATCCGTCTGGGTGACGACGATGCGGTCGTGTCGCTGATTATTCCGCGTGGTGAAGGTGAAATTCTGACGGTCACCGAAAACGGCTACGGTAAGCGGACAGCGGAAGCGGAGTATCCGACCAAATCCCGCGCCACTCAGGGGGTTATCTCCATTAAAGTGAGTGAGCGTAACGGGAAAGTCGTGGGGGCAATCCAGGTCGGTGCGGATGATCAGATTATGATGATCACCGATGCCGGTACGCTGGTCCGTACCCGCGTCTCTGAAGTCAGTATCGTGGGCCGTAATACCCAGGGTGTGACGCTGATCCGTACCGGAGAAGAAGAGAAAGTGGTCGGTCTGCAGCGTGTTGCGGAGCCGGAAGAGGATGAAAATGATTTCTCTGAAGACGGTGAAGTGACGGATGCGGCATCTGATGATAATGCAGAAGAGAATAACGATTAATATCACCGGTTTCCGGTAATATAAAATCAGAAAAACCGATAAAGCAGGAACAATAATATTGTTCCTGCTTTTTATTTACCCCGGGGGTTTTGTAAACATTGCACAGTGGTATATCCTAGACATAACAGTCTGAAACCTCGTGAATATATCAGATTCATTATTGGCGGAGCCCCTTTGAGATACTTTTCATCTTTCCAGACATCACTGAAAATTTCGCGTTACCTGTTCCGGATCGTCGGTGTGATGTTATGGGGGCTGGGGGCGCTGGTGACGGTATTCTATTTACTGAATATCTATAACGGGATGCGCAATGATATCCGCCAGCAATATTATTCCGATTACGATGCCTTATTAGCCTATTTCCGGCAATCCACCGATATGACCCGCGATATCCGTTATATGAATGAACGGTTTGTCGAAAATAAAGAAGTACGGCCGGGAGAGCCCGCAGACCGGACCACCGACGGCTTTTTTATTGATTACCGGGCACTGAATACCAAAGGCGACTGCGCGGCCTTCCGCACCGGCAGCGGCCCGTATATTATTGCATTCAAAGATCTCCTGACGTACTGGCAGAACAATATCGCCGCACCGATGGGGCTGAATCAGGTCTTTCTGGTCGGCTCAAAAACCCTGTGTATGGTGTCATTTCCGATCCGCAACCTTTCCACCAGCAGCGAAACGTTGCGCAGAATGGTCAATGATTACTCTCAGAACTATTTCCGCCTGAAAAGTCAGGGGAAAGAGCGCACCATTTACTGGGCGGCGCCGGGTAGTAATCAGGGAATGGCCAGCCTGTTTGTGATGATGCCGCTGTATTATGACGGGCGTTTTCTGGCACTGATGGGTATTGAGCGTAATCTGCAGCTGGAAAACTTTAACCGCCTGCGCGATTTCCCGGCCAATATGGTGATTATTAATGAGCAGGATGATGTCGTGCTCTCTTATCCGGAAGAAATTAACACACAGAAAAATAAAGACCGTTATCTGGTGGACGATAATTATTTCGGCTATGACGACGAATTCACCCAACTGGTCTTTAAACGCAGACTGGCGCCGTCGCTGCTGAGTGTGGTATATACCACGCCGCTGAGCTCAATCTATGAAAAACTGAAATTTCAGATCCTCAACGGGGCGATTCTTAATCTGATCTCTGCCATTATTATCGGGTTGTTTACCTGGCTGCTGGAACGGCGGATATTTATGCCGGCCGAAAACAGCGCCATGCGTCTGGAGGAGCACGAGCAGTTCAACCACAAAATTGTGGCCTCCGCACCGGTCGGGATTTGCATTCTGCGCACACTCGACGGTACGGCACTGCTGAGTAATGAGCTGGCTCATAATTACTGGCGTATGCTTTCGTTTGAGGATCGCAACCGTATCGGCCTGCTGATAAAAGATAAACGGCAGGGGATGGAAGATATGGTGACCCGTAACGGCGGGCACCTTCAGGTCAGTTTTGTGCATTCCCGTTACCAGAACGAGGAAGTGGCGATTTGTGTGCTGGTGGATATCAGCGCACGTGTGCAGCTGGAAAGCTCGTTACAGGATGCGGCACAGGCGGCAGAGCAGGCTAACCAGTCGAAATCCATGTTCCTTGCCACGGTCAGTCATGAGCTGCGCACGCCGCTGTACGGTATCATCGGTAACCTGGAGCTGTTACAGTCCATGGCGCATTCGCGGGATGCCCAGCGCCTGCTCGGTACGATGAATAACTCCTCGTCATTATTACTGAAAATTATCAGTGATATTCTCGACTTCTCCAAAATTGAATCCAAACAGCTGAAAATTGAGCCGAGAGAGTTTAACTTCCGCGAACATATTCATTTTGTGGTGGCAAACTACCTGCCGCTGGTGGCGAAAAAACACCTTTCTCTGTACTGCTTTATTGAAAAAGATGTGCCGGAGCTGGTCTGTAATGACCCGGTACGGATGCAGCAGGTGATCGCCAACCTGTTTAATAATGCGATTAAATACACGCATGTCGGGATGGTGTGCATTCACGTCTATGTCTGCGGTGAATATCTGCATGTGGATATTCAGGATACCGGCGGCGGTATCAGTGAGGACGAGCTGCGCCAGTTATTCGACCCGTTCTATCAGATTATGCCGAACACGGACAGCCCGTCGCAGGGTACCGGGCTCGGGCTGCCTATCTGTGAAAAACTGATTTCACTGATGGACGGTGACATGATGGTGGAATCGCAGAAAGAGGTCGGCAGCTTGTTCGGGATCCGCTTCCCGTGCTATACCGCCTATCCGTCCGGTCATCATGCGGATATTGCGCCGCTGACCGTACCGCTGGTCTTTGAGTTCCGCAACGGCGTGCTGGCGGATTATATGCAGCGTTACTGGCAGGATATTGCCCCGGCAGCGGTTCCGTTATCTGAATGCCCTGATATTGCCTGTGCGGTGGTGATCACGGACGTGGTGACCCCGGCGATGAAACAGGCGCGTCTGCTGATTGAACTGGATGCCGGGTATACCGACAAACCGGTGCCGATGGGCGGCAATCACTGGCGGCATAATACCCATCAGCTTGACGGGTTGTTTGATTTTGTCTCTGACCGCCTGAACAACCGCTGTCAGGAAGCCGATGATCTGCCGCCGCCGCCACTGCCGGACAGTCAGCAGGCAGCACATGTCCGGATCCTGATTGTGGATGACCATCCGATTAACCGCCATCTGCTGTCAGATCAGCTGCATCTGTTCGGCTTCCACACCGCAACGGCGGATGACGGGCTGGATGCACTCGACTTCCTCGAAACCCATGAGGTGGATATTATTCTGTCAGACGTCAACATGCCGAATATGAACGGTTATGACCTGACCCGCACACTGAGAGAGAAGGGGATGACACTACCGGTTATCGGGATCACCGCCAATGCGCTGGCGGAAGAGCGCGAGCGCTGTCTGGCTTCCGGCATGAACGATTGTCTCTCCAAACCGGTCTCGATGCAGGCGCTGCGCACCATGATGCAGCACTACATCCCGCAGGTCACGCCGCCCGGGGCTGAATAACCGGCATATAAAAAAACCGCCGTTCATCTGAATGGCGGTTTTGTATCAGTACTGTAAAACGTTTCCGGATTACTCGTCTCTGTTGCTGTCGATAGTGACAGACGAAAGGTAATTCAGCAGAGCGATATCGTTATCCACACCCAGTTTCAGCATGGCGGATTTTTTCTGGCTGCTGATAGTTTTGATACTGCGGTTCAGTTTACGCGCGATCTCAGTGACCAGATGCCCTTCGGCAAACAGACGCAGAACCTCACTCTCTTTCGGAGACAGGCGCTTATCGCCGTACCCGTTGGCATTCACTTTTTCCAGCAGTTTGGAAACGCTGTCAGGGGTGAATTTCTTTCCTTTCTGCAAAGAGGCCAGTGCTTTCGGCAGATCAGCCGGTGCACCCTGCTTCAGTACGATACCTTCGATATCGAGGTCCAGTACGGCACTGAGGATCGCCGGATTATTGTTCATGGTCAGCACAATAATCGCCAGGTCAGGATAATGGCGCTTGATATACTTGATAAGCGTGATGCCATCACCGTATTTATCTCCCGGCATGGAGAGGTCAGTGATCAGAACATCCGCGTCCAGGCGTGCTAAGTTATTGATGAGTGAAGTGGAATCTTCAAATTCACCAACAACATTAACCGTTTCCAGCTGTTCCAGGGACTTTTTTATCCCGAACAGAACAATAGGATGGTCATCAGCGATAATAACATTCAGGTTATTCATACTCTTGGTTACCTTGCTGCAGCAATTCAGTGACAATGGCATCAATTTCCCGGATACCTTCATCCACCTTCATTTTGTTTTTGTCAGCGATACAGCGTTCTATATCTTCACAGCGTGATTTCAGATAATCAAAGTCGAGCACAGCAAAGACCCCTTTGACCCGATGTACTGTCAGCGCCAGTGGCTGCAATTCACTTAATTCTGCTTCCGTGTACATCTTACTTATATCAGGAGGGACTGTGGTGGCAAACAAATCTTTATACGTACTTTGTGCCAGCTGATTTTTATATAACGCAACAACTTCCCCGACGGAAAGCGCTGCTGTATTAATACCCGGATTCCCGGGTAAGAATCTATCATCAAACTCATCCGAAGTTAAGCTTTGTTCGATAAGCAGCGTAATAGCATTCAGAATTTCATCATTGAAATTATAATTACACTCCACCAGGGAAGGCGTAATCATTCTGTGTTCAATAATGTCATTTCGTAAAAAGAGTATTGGCTTTCTCGCTTTCTTATCAAAGTCAGTCACCAGGATGTCATATTCATCTTGCAATAATGCGCGATTTTTATCAAATAAAATTCCGCCGTTTTCAATTATAATTGCGTTAATTATTTCCCGAATACTCGGATTAATGATATTGATCTTAAACAGCGTATCTTCCAGCACCTCTGACGGCTCACCGATCATCTCGGTGGCAGGCAGCGGCAACTCAACAGTGTAGTGTGTACCGATGTCCGGTTTACTGTCTATTTTCAGCTCTCCGCTGAGTTTTTTACATAATAAATCACACAAATAGAATGCCAGCCCCGAGTTCGGACGACCTTCCGTCTCCGCGACCTGAAACATAAACGGATCGTGCAGATTAACGAGATCAGATTGCGGCAGACCGGAGCCGCTGGCGATTATTTCCAATCTGATATTATTATGTTCATTTTTAAATATATTCTTAAGGCGAATAACCAATTTTCCGTATTTTAAATTACTGACGGCGTAATTCAGTAATAATAAAAATATCTTACTGATAATAGGACCGTCACCAATGTAATTCAGCTGTTTATTAATACTGTTATGGAAATAAAGCGGAATGCCTTTGTCATTTATCTGACGTGAGAATTGTTTAACGATATCTTCGACGATCTGTGACAACAGGAATTCATCATTGGTCGGTTTCCAGTCATCACTTTCCAGGTCAGCCAGCAGAATAATATTTTCGATCCACTCACACAGATAACCGGATTCCGTTACCACTTTATCCATCAGCATGCCGCCGGCGGGATCAGTCACATACGGTGCCAGCGTATGCAGGTCATTACCGAGCTGTTTGACCGGCACCACCAGCTCTGAACGGATATTTGACAGCACAGACTGACGGGCTTTGATACTTTTCTTATACTCACGGTCAGACAATTGCAGGCGGCGTGCGGTCAGCGCTTCCTGATCCACATCCCGGAACAGAATCAGATAAGTATCATTCATATTACGGACCGGATTCATACTGACTTCATAAACCACGTTATCAATGGTGGTCTGGATCCGGCCCTGGTGCTCGCGGGCCATATCGCGGGTTTTGTTCAGGTCGCTGAGGGTCAGCAACTGACTGGCGATGGTATTACTGACCAGCCGTTTATTGGCGGCAAAATCATAAATCGCCAGCCCGATAGGCAGTTGCGCCACAATTTCATTGGTTATCGCCTCACTGTTTCTGGCCTGGCGGACCAGTGTATTGAGCGGGGAAATGAACCGTTTGCGGATATAAACAAGGCCGCCGACGGAGAGCATACTGAACAGGAAGACAGAAATTAACAGCCAGATATTGGCCGCCAGCATCTCTTCGGCCAGAGATAGCAGTGAGAGCTGATAAACCACCTGATACGGCATTTCACGCAGACGGTAACTGAGTTTCAGTGACAGGCCGTTAATACTGATCTGCACCGCATTCGGACGGTTGCTGAGGGTGTGGGTCTCGGCCGGGATCAGTGACAGATTGGACAGATCCAGATTATCCGGCACCAGGTTATTCACCGGTAAATCAAACGCCACCACGCTGGTCAGCTGACCGGGGTTATTAAACATTGCGCGGTAGGTATAGTAATAGGTTGATTCTGACGGCATCTTGGTAAAGGAGGAGAGGGTTTCCCGCTCATCCAGCGCTGTGGAATCCGCCAGCATTTCCGCCCGTTTTTCATCGGCACCCAATGTCAGCGGGCTTTCGCGGTAGCGCAGCTCCGGACGCAGGGCAGAATGGGATGTCACCAGCAGCAGACTGTTATCCAGTCCGTTGAGGTAATATACAGAATTAAACTGATTTTCACCGCCCCACAGAATGGTCAGATAGTCTGAAAAACGCCGTGCGATGGCGTAGGTCTCATCATTGGTCTGGCCGAACAGGATGGCATCCACAACCGGCACACGGCTGTCAATCCAGTAAATATCATTCAGGATCTTATGCGGCGGAACGAGCTCAGGCCGCTTCTCGGTGTCCGTGGTATTGGCGAGCCGGAACAGCTCAGCGGACTGATAGCGGTACGTTTCAACCTGATGTTCTATCCGTGTGCTGAAACTGTAGAGTGCGCCTTTTTTGCTTCCCAGCCAGGCATCGTAATAGTTATATCCGTATAAAAAGAGAGATAAGACTAATAACGAAACAAATGATGCATAAAAGCCGGGTATCGCATAAGGCTTGGAATGTGACTGTCTGTACATATGTTCCGTTGCGACCTTATAGTAAGTACTTGACTGTAAATTCACCGGGAATTAATTCTATCATACTAATTCCCGTCACAATAACAGCAGTATTCCGCCGCAGGGCCGGTATGATGCACGAATGTTGAGCAGGCAGACAAAAAAATCGGATTTTTTTGCATATAGGGGTAGACAGGTTCCTCATTTTTCAGCATAATCGCGCCCCATGGAAGGATGGCCGAGTGGCTTAAGGCAGCGGTCTTGAAAACCGCCGACGGGAGACCGTCCTAGAGTTCGAATCTCTATCCTTCCGCCAAATTCGCCGGCTTAGCTCAGTTGGTAGAGCAACTGACTTGTAATCAGTAGGTCACCAGTTCGACTCCGGTAGCCGGCACCATATTAAACCCGTTAACTCTCAACCAGTTAGCGGGTTTTTCTTTTGTGCTCACCAACCACGATCAGGGTCGGGTGGGACATATTTGGGACATCCTCACCAAAAACAGCATCGATTTGCTGCGCATGCTGGCTCAGATGACCCGGTGCCAGGTGAGCATACCGGCGTACCATTTCTATTGATTCCCATCCCCCCATTTTCTGCAATACGGACAGCGGTACTCCTGCCTGAATTAACCAGCTCGCCCATGTATGGCGAAGGTCGTGAAAACGGAAGTTTTCTATACCGGCACGTTTAAGTGCAGTCCTGAACGCAGTATTACCGTCAACGCGCATTTTTCTGACAACCGGAGTCATTGAGCCGTCAGATCTGTTTTTAGCCTTCGTATGCACAAAAACATACTTTGTGTGATTGCCTATCTGCTCACGCAGGACGCGGCACGCAGTGTCGTTAAGAGCAACACCCAATGCTTTCCCTGATTTGGTCTGATCCGGGGGAATCCGCGCTACTTTTCTCGGCATATCTATTTGTGACCATTCCAGGTTAATAATATTGGAGCGCCGCAGGCCGGTAGCCAGAGCAAATGTCACAACAGATTTAAGAGGTTCACTGCATTCATCGATCAGGCGTTTCGCTTCCCGTGGCTCGAGCCATCGGACCCGGTTATTCTTCGGTTTTGGCACCCGGATATCTGAAACCAACACCACGGGCAATGATTAACAGGATGTGGCGATGAATGACGAACAATTCAAAGTATGTGTTGACATAATCATGGCATGTCGCGATCTGGATTCGTTCACCAATCACGAGGCCGGACTGCGCACAGGAAACTCGACAGAGTTCATTAAGTGGTTTACCAACAAAATGCTGTATATCGGATGTTTGCGAAAGGTTGGTACAACGAGGCATAACCGCCATGTGAGTCCGTTATTTGCTATATCGCCGGATGCTGTCACCAGGCTGTATCGCTACGTTCGTGATTCCCGTGGTGAGTTAATGCCGGGTGGTGAGCAGAGTGAGAGAAAGCGAATCGAATTTTGCGGAAAGGTGGTCAGCAAAGCATACATTGAGCCGGGTTTCGGACAGTCGATTATAACCAGGATGGACGCAATGCTGCGGGAAGTGCGCTGTTTATAAAGACAGTTTCCCGCAGCGTAACATGCGTTATCTTACTATAAATACGGATGTTTTTGCGTAATGTGCTAACGATGAAGCAGTTGAACCAAGGATATGTGTTTTAAAGCTTGGATTGCGGGAGCCAATAATAATAAGGTCAGCTTTAATCTGTTGAGATACGTCGATTATGATGTCGGCAGCACTACCAATCTTAACGAGCAGGGATACCTGGTTATCGGGGATACCGAATTTACTTACAACTTCTTTTAGTTCTTTTTCAATAGTCTTAGATGTTTCATCTTCGAATTTTGTATCTTCAGTGATCATCGGGTATCCAACACCATACTCATTATATTTTTCGGCGGGGGAAATGACAGTCAAGAAATAAAAATGTGTATTTTTATTTACTGAGAATTCATTGATTTCAGAAATAACCTTGTCGGTCAAATAGTTATGATTTAGGTCTATAGGTACAAGAATAACTTTATGCATAACCAACTCCTTTATGAAGAATTAACATCTCATCATTAATAGTAGAACACTTTATCGCCGTTAATCGAAGTTTTTTGCAATCATATATTTATCGAACTGAAGGAGGAGTATGGTGAAGTGGCCAAGGCGAAAATGCCTGATATGCCGCGACTGGTTTCACCCGAAGTTTAGTAACGAATGGTGGTGCTGTCCGGAGCATGGTGCTGAGTTGGCAATAAAGCGACGAAGCAGGGAAAGGGAAAAGGCTGAAGCCAAATTAAGAAAGGAGCAGCAGCAAAAAGAACGTGAAGCAAAAGATAAATTAAAAATCCGCAAGTTAGCAGTAAAACCTACCTCATATTTCCGGCAGCAAGCACAAACAGCGTTTAACCAATTCATCAGACTCTGAGACCGCGATGAACCATGCATCAGCTGTGGTGAACCTAATCCGCCTGATTTACATGGTGGGCAGTGGGACTGCGGTCATTTTCTGTCTGTCGGGTCACATCCTGAGCTGCGGTTTGAGGAGCGAAATGCCTATAAGCAATGTAAATCATGCAATGCGGGGGCCGGTAAATTCTCACACAAAAATAACACTGTAACGCAGAAATACGAGTTACGGCTGATTGAAAAATTTGGACAGGAGTTAGTTGACTGGTTACGCGGTCCGCATGAGATACCGCACTGGAAGCGGGAAGACTATATCCGTATACGCGATGAGTACCGTGCGAAAGTGAGGGAGTTAAAGCGTGAGACCTGAAATTACACCGATACCTGAACACTACGGTAATCAGGCGTCACTGGCGACTGAGTTGAAAATAAACCGGTACACAGTCAGGACGTTTCACCGGGATACCTGGTGCGAAGCGTACATAATCTACATCGGTGTGCTTATGACCGAGTTCGAGATGAAAGGCATACAGGAGTGAGAACAATGAGAGAGGAACATTGGAGCAACACTACTCTTCAGGGCAACTATACGGGAAGCGTCATTTCTGTTTTATCGGAAGATATTAAACCTCATAGCCTGCAAAATAACGAGGTAATGTATGCGTGATATTCGCCAGGTGTTAGAACGGTGGGGGGCTTGGGTTGTTGATAATCAGGAATCAGTATATTGGTCACCAATTGCTGCCGGGTTTAAAGGGCTGATCCCTGAAAAAGTTAAGAGTCGGCAATCATGCAGTGATGATGATGCTCTGGTGATATCCGGCATTATGGCAAAACTGAATATCCGTAACAGTGATATGCATGATCTGCTTTTTGATTACTATGTTTTCGGTAAGACGTTTATTCAGTTGGCCAAGAAATACGGGTGCTCAGACACTCACATAGGGAAAAAACTCCAGAAGGCAGAAGGGCTGGTGGAAGGAATGCTCATAATGGGAGATGTAAAACTGGAAATGGACGGTACATCACATCATGGAGGTATGCGGACATTTATGAACAAATTACATGATTTAAAAATTAATACTTTACGATCGTAAAAAAGACGCTATTGTGATCAGAGTTATTTCTGTGTCGTATTGATTGCAAACTGAAACCCCGTTTTTACGGTTTTTTTTATGTTGATAAACAGATAAGATAATTTGTTTAAATCAGTCGTGATTTACGTGTAGTGATACGTAACATCGGAGGGATAAAATAATAAAGTTTGCTATTTGTGATCATCTGTGGCTTAATAGCGTCACTGGTTTGGAAGTACAGGCCTATTTATGCTAGTCAGTTTAAAGTCGTTCACCATTTAGCGTTATCCCCGATACCACTTCATTGCGAATTCCTTCTAATTAATTCCCATAAGTAAAAATAAAAAACAAACCTCATATGCCTTATGGCAATCAAAAAAATTAAAGGAAATTCTATGTCTAATACAATGACTGGTTCAGTAAAATGGTTTAACGAATCGAAAGGTTTTGGCTTCATCACTCCGGCTGACGGCAGCAAAGATGTGTTTGTTCACTTCTCTGCGATCCAGAGCGACAGCTTCAAGACATTATTTGAAGGTCAGAATGTTACCTTCAATATTGAAGACGGGGCAAAAGGTCCGTCTGCATCAAATGTGGTGGGTCTCTAAGGCACACCAATGATAATAGCACTGTTTTTTCAGTGCCCCTGTTGCAGTGGAACACAATACCGAACTTCGCACTTTGATGTTTCCGCATCAAATCCGCATGGAGCAAAATGTATTTTTTGTAAAACGGTGATGCTGTTGTCCAGGCAATAAAAAAAACTAAATTCCAAGGCCTGATAATATTATCAGGCCTTTTTATTATGCAGTAATTATTACTTATCAGGAAAAAATGTATTCTCTGAATAAATTTTCTATCAGGCTTCTCCACCCAAGGTACATTTTAACCTGGATTGGTATCCTATTGCTTTTCTGTTTGGTTCAGATGCCTTATCCATGGCTTGTGTCGCAAGTAACCTGTCATCTTTAGGGGTTGCATTATTTGAAACCGGTATTGCCTGGTTCTGGAATGACAAAAGAATTAATAAAATATTTACAGTAATGGGTTGTGATAACTTTAATGATGTATATGACAAAAATAATGGTGTTTTAATTATTGGTATCCATTCCATGTCGCTGGAACTTGAGGGCAGAGTTATGGGGCTATGTTTTCCTGTAAATGCTATGTATCGACCGCACAACAATAAAGCAATGGAGTATATACAAACAAGATGCCGAAGCCGCTCCGGAAGTGGGATGATCGACCGTAAGAATCTGAAGTTTATGGTATCGGAACTAAAACGCGGGCAGGCTATTTGGTTTGCTCCGGATCAGGACTTTGGAACTAAAGGTACTATCTTCGCCCCTTTTTTTTCGGTAGCTAATGCTTCTGCATTAAAAGGAGTGGCAGCTATAGCCAAATTATCGAAGTCGCCGATACTTACTGCAACGATGATAAGAAATAATGAAAGTGGTAAGAGGCCTTATGAATTAATAATTGGTAAAGAAATCACTGAGTTTCCGCGTGGAGATGACCTGGCAGATGCTGAGAAACTAAATCAGATTATTGAGGCAGAAATCCTGCATGCTCCGGACCAATACTTGTGGGCACACAGAAGGTTTAAGACCAGACCTCCGGGAGAGAATTCTCTGTACAAATAAGTTACAAGGAATGTCATTGGGTGCCTTATACCCATTACTTATGAGCTGAAACCTCACAATCGCAGTTATTTATGTCTGCAATTTTTGTTTTTGATATGATTTCCGTTAACTGCAAAACGGGAACTATTATGAAAAAAATATTGTTGTGCCTTTTTTTAATTCACACGGATACTGCATACTCAGCGAATTGTGAGCTCGATACTCAGGATTCGGCATTATGCGAGGCGGCAAATGGTGGTGACGCTGGTGCCCAGGTTACAATCAGATCTTATTACTACTACGGTAATGGTGCTCCCATAGATTATAAAACGGCGACTGACTGGTATACAAAAGCTGCGGTACAGGGGAATGAGTACGCACAATATTCTCTGGGGGAGATGTATTTTCAGGGGGAGGGAGTGCAACAGGATTACCGGCAGGCTATTGAGTGGGTTTATAAATCAGGTGAGCAGGGAAATGTATTTTCTCAATACCAGCTTGCGAAAATGTATTATTATGGGAAGGGAATAGAACAGAATTACCGCGTTGCAGCGGAGTGGTATAAGAAAGCGGCCGATCAAAAATATGCATTTGCACTGGCAAAGTTGGCAGAGATGCATCTCTCTGGGGAAGGCGTTGAAAAAAGCCAACCAAAGGCCGGGTCATTGTATGATGAAGCATGTTTTGGTGGGTTTCAATCGGCATGTGACAGCCTTGCGAAGCTGAATAAAAAAAACCAGCACTAATTATTTTCAATCAAATAATTTTTGTAAGTTCAGGCAATTTTTACACTCAGGCTAAATGTGTAAATATGCGGTTTTATTGTTAAAAATTATATTAAAAGTTATTTTCGTCGCCTATCTACTAATGACGGCTAATAAAAATCATGTATTTAATTGAATAATATGTGTTTTTACATCTTAGTTTGGTGTGTATCGATAACTTACAGGTTTAACTCTTCTGAGATTCTGGGCTGTTTACATGTCCGGTCATTCTGAACAGCTAAATACCTCGGTATGATATGGACAGTATTGAGTGTCATAATTGTATATGAAAAAGCCCGCTATGGCGGGCGATATGTATTAGCGGACAACCAGGACGGATGTTTCTGCATAGCGGACTACAGCTGATGCAGTAGACCCAAGTAGATATTTGGTTGAAATATTTGGTGATCTTGAGCTGATGATTATTAAATCAGCGTGTATTTTTTCTGCGGTAGTCAAAATCCCATCTATCGGAGTGTCAAGAATTGCATGATAATGAACCCGATCTTCCGGAAGATTAAATCTTGAAACTTCATTTTTAAGGTCAGCTTCTGCTAACTGCAATCGTTGATTATCTTCTGTAATGATTTCTTTTTCTATGCCGTATGAAAGGCCGATAAACATTTTGTAGCTTGGTATAACGACTAAAAAATGTATGTGCGGGTCATCAAACTTTGAAAGAGATTCGATGTGAGGGATGACATGGTTAACCAGTGCTTTATTAGAAGTGTCAATCGGTACCAGAATATTCTTATACATACTTTTCTCTCCGGTTTGCTTTTCACTATGAAGTATAGGACATTATTGATTATCGGAGGTAAATTATTGAGTAACAGGGGGCAGCTTTAGTAGATTGTCTATTACCCTATAAATTCAAATGCCTTTTTAACTATTTTTATGCTGTAAAATCTGAGGTTGGTTGCTGGTCACGAAGTGATTATTGTAAAGAAATGTAAATGAGTCATTGAAAGTCAAGATCTCATCCCTATATAAATAACACATCAGGGTAAGTTATACCATGATGTGTATTTAAAAAGAATAAATTGAAATACTGAAGGAGGAATTATGCAGAACATTAGTTCTTTTTCATTATTTCCGGCATTATCTGATAGTTTGCTGTCAAATCGCTTTGACCAGATGGATCGTTTATTCAGTCAACTTACGGGCAACAGGCCAATAACCTCAGAACATCCATATAACCTGAAGCAATTAAATGATGCGCACTATCAACTGACGGTTAGTGTTCCCGGATACAGGGAAGATGATCTTGAGGTATCATTGAAAGGTGGCAAACTTAGTATTCAGGGTAAACAACCTGCAGAAGTAGTTAATGAATCAGAGAAATGGGTACACCAAGGGATATTAAAAAGCCAGTTTTCATTAGAATTTAACCTTGGTAAGAATGTCAAAATTCGGAATGCAGAATTATCCTGCGGATTGCTGACATTGGATATAGAGTATGAAATTCCGGAAGAAGAAAAACCACAGTTGATAGCTATTGAAAATAAAGATATAAAGGCTTAGTTTCTTATTTTTTTTGTTCCAAACCCGCCAATATTGGCGGGTTTTACAAGGCCTGAAAATTACAGTCCTAACATAATATATAATGCACCGTTGTTAATAGTATTTTGTGGATTAAAGGTATAACTACGGTGTAAGCCTCACTTCGGTGAGGCTTTTTTATTTTTCCAACTTGTAAGAATGGCTTTCATGTTAGGTTTTCCGAAGTTTCCGAGGGCCGTATGTTTGGTTATTCCGAATAACTGGATACTTGCTGTGAGACTCTGGTAGCGCAGGTCAGTTCGGTTGAACTGAATCAGTTTCTTATTTCAGATGCAAAAAAAGCCGGTTTGGGAATAACCGGCATAAGGAATAAGCGACATTATTTTATGGAAATTTCATTACCTTTTTATTATAGCGTAATAGTATGTGTTTACACGTAATATAATTAAAAAAGATTAACTATGGTGAGATGCCTTGTTTTGATTATCACTCAGAATGATATAAAGGTGTCCGGTTGTCTGCATACGTTTTTATGCTGGTTATCTTAATGGATAACAGTTATTATTATCAGTATGGTGTTGTCGGATTTTGAGGATGATATGCCCAGTAAAGAGGTTAATGGCCGGATATCTGATGCTGACAAAAATGAATCACAAGAGATGTTAAAGCCAGTCAGGGGGCTGTGGTTGATAGTCAGTATTGTGATGTTTAATTTGATTCCAGTGCTTATTCATGGTGGAGTATTGCCACTAACTAATTTTTTGATTTTTAATGTATTTGCTATTCCTGCAGTTGTATTGTTATATCGTAAGAAAACCAGAGGAAAAAATACTTATTAGTATATGGATATTGTATGTTCAGTGGCGCAGTAATGGCTACAGTTTACACATTTTATAATTATGATTAGACTGATTGTTATTTAATTGTTATCTGATTTTTGTCATTTCTTTTTGATAGTCATTATAGCAACACTTTAACTTTCTTCCATTTTTGCTTCTGATGGCATATACAGGAAAGCCGAATCGATCATTATATATGACAGAAATTTTCCAGCCCTTACGTGCAAGGATTATTTCTGCTGCAGCACATTGATGAATGATAAGAATATTCCTGATTGATGCCCATGCTGACTGATGCTGGCCTTCGAGCATCAGTAATGTATGGCGTGCACAGTAACAGTTAATGATATGCGTCAGTTTTTGCATTGGTTTTTGTATTAAAAAAAACCGACACCGGGTCAGTGGTGTCGGCAGTAAATACTAGGAGCAATGTCAATGTGAGCAATACCTGACAAACCGGTATTAAGTTAAATGATAATCATTGTCGTTTGGGTGTCAACTATAAAATTACTGTGGTTTTGTGTTTTCCGCGATCTCTTTGAGTTTTCCGTAAATGTTGAAAGACAGAATAATCAGTTCGCAGGAAATACGGACACCTAGTCCGCCGAAGATGATAGTAGCCAGTCCGCTGATAAGTCCGCTGAAAAAACCGCCACCGTAAGCATTACTGACAAAAATAGTTGCAATACCGGAAAACAGAACACCAATCAGGCCAAGCCAGTAAAGTACAGTAATAAGTTTAGGGGTTATCATCTGGTCGAAAGTCAGAAGAGATTTAAGCATATATAATCCTTGATTAATGTCATTAACGATACGAGCAGTTGAATTATATATACATTCACAAAATTAACCTTAAGGTCGCCATGTGCGGCCTTTTTTATTGTCCGCAACAATAAGAGCATTGGAATACGACAGGCTCATTACCTAATCCGTATTCGGTCACAGTGCTCTTCTTCTTGCTTTCCCGCCGCTGGTGGGATTATCCGAACAATGCCGCAGCCACCTCACTTTAACCTGTTTAAAACATATAAACCGGTTGCGGCATTTCCCTATCAATTCACACACGGAACACTCCGCAGGGGGTGGAAAAATGCGTATGTCCGATAAATATTCCAGCCCTGCGGCGTATGCGTGGGGTGTCTTTACTGCTGCTTTTGGTGCTCTGTCTCTGGATCAATGGGCTATCGTTGCCGGTATCGTCTGCACCATCGGGACGTTCCTGGTGAACTGGTATTACAAACGGAAAGAATTCCAACTGAAAGCCGGAGAACATCATGAATAACCGATTATTTAAAAAAGTCATGGCCGCTTGTGCTGCCGGGGCAATTGCCGGTGCGCTGGTGCTGATCCCAGCGTATGAGGGTGTTGAGTACAAACCTTACCGTGATGTGGTCGGGGTGCTCACCGTATGTTACGGCCATACCGGTAGTGATATTCAGCCCGGCAAGCTGTACACGGACGCTGAATGTAAGGCGCTGCTGCATGACGACCTGACGAAAGTCCGGCGCGCGGTTGACCCGATGATTAAAGTGCCGATTGATGACAATACCCGGGCGGCCATCTATTCATTTGCATATAACACCGGAACCGGTGCGTTCTCGCGCTCCACTATGCTGCGCAAACTCAATGCCGGTGATATCGCGGGTGCCTGTGACGAAATGAAGCGCTGGACGTTTGCCGGAGGTAAACAGTGGCAGGGTCTGATTAACCGGCGTGAGACGGAGAAAGCGATATGTCACGGAACCCTGTAATGCTGATTATCACCACGGTTATCCTGCTGACGGCCTGCCTTCTGGCGGGCTGTTATCTGTATTCACTCGAGATTCACTGTAAGTCGCTGCCGGGTAATCCGCTGGACGGTGTGATCCATTATGAGTGTGAAGCGCCATGAACTGGAAAGAAGCGGTAATTGCTGCGCTGTTTATTACTGCTGCCTGGTGGGTATATGACACCTACCGGGATAACCAGCAGCTGAAGGTGAATAACACAACGTTGTCCGGACAGCTGTCAGCACAGCAGACGATAAATACCATCACGCTTTCAGCCGTTGCCATCAGACACCGCGCAGCACTCGACAATATCAAAGCCAAACAGGTTGAGGACATAGAGCATGTCAACGTTAAAACTGTTATCAAAACTGTTTTCAAAGACAGTGAATGCGCTGTTGCTCCTGTTCCCGCTGATGTTGTCAGTGAGTTGCGCAGATACGCGACCGGAATTAATACCCGCACCGGTGATATCGATTCCACCACAACTGACCGCTGATTGTGAGCAGGTTGAGATACCGGATGATCTGACGTTCGGTGGTGCAGTTGAGCTGCTGGCTGATGCCATGAAATATATTGCTAACTGTAATCACGATAAGTGGTCAATACGGGAGATAGAAGCGGAGAGGATAAAAAAATAGCCCTGAACCGATGGAGGAACGGGCTTAAGTGTTTCACGCGGGTAAACGCTCTTGGATAAAATTACGTCCTCAGAACTAAACAAAAGATAAATAACACTTTGCTAAATAGCGGGGTCTACCTGGTAAAAAAAGCCCGGGGGAATCCGGGCGAAATCAAAACGATTTTCTTTTTTCAACACAGCATGTGCATTTTAATGAAAAATAAAAAACAGCGTCAATGCTTTATCTTTTTGATTTTTAATAAATTAATTTGTTTTTAATAATGAGGCTCTGCCACTGTAACCCATCACAAAGCATGCTCACTGAGTGGGCTTTTATGCGCCGCGTTGTCGCAGTCTTCCTGTATTAACAGGGACCCGTAAACCTTTCCCGGTGAGTGTACAGCGAGAATCAAAAACAACGAATCCATGGTGTGATTACCAATGCAGGCAGCAACGTCGTCATCTGCCGGAGCAACGGGCGTGACAGCCGGAGAGACGGCTCAAACCAAACACAAAGTCCGTTCATATGAGCCGACTTTCTGACCGGAGAAGCAGCTATGTTCACAATCAAAGTAACGACCGCATCAGGTAAAGAAGTTATTGAATCCGGTTACGGCATTCAGTGGACACCGTATGCATATAAGCTGGATTACACAGACCACAACAACTGTGGTGACAGCCTGACATTACAGCCCGGTGACAAAGCAGAAATTATCAACAGCGCCGGTCATACAGTTGCCCGCTACGTTAATGATATTAAATTACAGGATGCACTAATCAGCATCACCAGACCGGGTTCTGCACTGTGAAGCGTTTAAAGATACTGAAACCCCGCATTGCTGTGCTCAAATCCGTTTAATGTCCGTATTCCGGGGCAAATCAGCGGCGGTCAGGGTTACTGGGTGGGGCAGGGCGCACCAAAACCGCTGACCAAATTCGATTTTCAGTCTGTTCAGCTGGGGGTTGCCAAAGTTGCCAACATTGCTGTACTGACGGATGAGCTGGTCAGATTCAGTAACCCGGCAGCCGATACACTGGTCCGTAATGCGCTGGCTTCGGCCATTATTGAACGGATTGATATTGACTTTATCGATCCGGCTAAAGCCGAAGTGGCACAGGTATCCCCGGCATCCATTACCAACGGGGTAACGGCTATTCCGTCCACCGGTAATCCGGAGGCGGATGTTGAGGCATTATTTGAAGCGTTCTTGAAAGCCAACCTGTCCCCGAGGTGGTGTATATCTGTTTGTTTTTATTTTGGATGTTAACTGTTTCTTAAAAAAGAGAGCATTGGGTCTTGATTTCAAATTTAAGAAATGAATAATTATCCGCACTTTTTTACATATGGTTACTATTTCAGAAATTAACACATGATGAATATAGCTACTTTTATTAAATTAACGTTTGTCACCACTTGTTCAATGATATTAAGTGCTTGTAATAGCCTTCCGCATCAGTACTCAACATACGATACTTTAGCCGGAATCATTGCTCCGACTGGACAATATAGTGAGTGGTATACGGATAGTGATAATTATGCCTCCGGAAATAATGATACTCAGGCAAGCAGAGATTGCACGGAAAGTGAAGCAAGAGAACACCATGCTAATGGTGTAACCACTGTTCGTCAAAGCAACTGCAATGGCAGCAGTCAAACTCATAGTAACAGTCGTAGCCGTAGCCGCTCCAGCCGTGTCGGCTTTAGTGTGAGTGGACCTGTTGGGGCTGGTTTGGGGTTGATTGACCAAATAAAAGATATTAACAAATCCCACAATAATGATGTTGTTGGTAAAGATATGTTTAATGAGTTCGGTTTTTGATTAATATTTTTTTAATTTGCTATTAAAATTATTTTGGTTGTCACGTGGGGACTGGATACAGTCCCCCTTGCTTAGATAGAAATCTATATCAATCTGCATTACAATCTGTTAATACAGCTTTATCATTCCCTTCAACTAAATTTGCGTTATTGCCTTTTGTATAAAGTTTGTATGTGTAATTTTTATTCATGGCTTCATAGTTTGCGCCTGAGGCCATTTTCATTATTTTCATCGGAATCATTTCGTTCATTTGATTGATAATAGCATAGCTATCTTTTTCTGTATTGACATAGATAACTTCCATTGTCTGATTATTTTCACAAGCATAAGACACTTTGGTAATTTCATCACCTTCAGCTGCAGTTGAGAATCCGGAGAATAAAATCCCTAAGCTAAACATGGTTGTAGTGATCAGTGATTTCATATATATCCTTACATAACATTAAGTTAGAAATATTGATAAGCTTTTCTTTGCTATCTGTATAATTTTAAAATAGCAGCTTTAATTACAAATAAGATTTATCTCATTTTTTAATTTTTTTGTTATCATTGCTCGGTTATTTAATCTAAAAATATTGTTATCGCAGGACAAGTGTGCAATATGTAAAATAGTCTATATGAAGTGATGTTACGAATAGTGTGATAATCATTTTCATTATATCAAGAATTCATAACGCCGACATTATAATTTATAAAAGGACTGATTATAAAACTAAACCAGTCCAATTATAAAACTATATTATCTTTCCCGTAGACTTTCTGTTACAGATTCCTCCAAAGGACTAAGGAGATAACTAATAATACTGCGCATTCCTGTTTTTATTTCTGCTATTACAGCCATGCCTGAACTTAAAGGAATATTTTTGTTACCAATTGAAAGTTTATTTTTCTCAATTGAAATAATAACGTTAAATACCAGACCCAACTGCTGATTTTCAATGGCATCCAAATTAATATCTTTCACCTTACCAATTAAATACCCGTATCTGGTATAAGGAAATGCTTCTACTTTAATAATAACTTCCTGACCAACATTAATAAAACCAATATCTTTATTTTGTACTAATGCGGTCACTTCTAGTATGTCGTTTTCCGGGACGATAATCATCAGAGTTTCAGCGGTTGTGACAACACCACCTTCAGTATGAACCTTAAGTTGCTGAACTTTTCCGGTAACAGGAGCAGTAATAACAGAGGCTTGCTGGCGTTGTTTATTCTTATCCAACTCCAGTGTCAATAACCTAATATTATCTGTTGATTGCCGCAACTTATCCAAAACTTCGTTTTTTAATGATTGAGTAACAAGTTGATAATCTTCTTTTGCTAACAAAATATCACTTTCAATTTGCTCCAATTGAGATTTATAAACACGAAGTTCATTAAATGCCTCAAGATATTTATTTTCTTGCTCAAGTACAGCATGTTTTGAAACAGCTTGTTTTTGCAATAAACTTCTGAAGTCATCTAAACGACTTTTTTCAATATGAGATAAACTATTATATCTGTTTATTCTTGTGAGTATTGCTTGTTTTTCAGACATTTTTTTATTTAAATTTAATTCTTTCTGATGCTTTTGATTTTGCCAGGTTAAGAATTGCTCTTTAATTAATGATGTCAGACGGAAAATTTCTTCATCAGAAACTCCTCTAAGATCCTGATCATCAGGCAGTTTAATCTCTACCAGTTGATTTGATTCTATGGCGCGAGACAAAGTCTGATAACGAAACTGCTCCAATTTTGCCTGTAGTAATGAAGACTGAGCCTTCAGTGTATCAGCCTCAGCCCCCAGCGCAGTTAACTCCAGTAATACATCTCCTTTTTTTACAAAATCGCCTTCACTTACCATTATTTTTTTTACTATTGAGTTTTCAATTGGTTTGATTTCCTTGCTCCGACCACTTAATGTTAATTTACCATTAGCCGTAGCAACAATCTCAACCTTACCTAATATAGATAAAATAATAGCAATACTCAGAAATGCCATAATAAAATAAGCCACCAGGCGAGGTCGCTTAGATACCGGAGTTTCAATCAGCTCTAAATGAGCCGGTAAAAATTCACTTTCATCTTTTTCACGTACAGGAGTATCTAATTGATGTCTGATATTCCAGGTTTCACTCCAAACTAATTTATAACGTGCAAGAAAATCACGAATCCCCATTAACCATGTATTCATATTATTATTCTCTACTAATCTGATTGTAACTGATATAAATAGTGATAAAGGCTTTCAGGATTACAGAGGAGATCCTTGTGTTTTCCTTGCTCAATAATTTGTCCTTTTTCCATCACAATAATGCGATCTGCATTTTTTACTGTTGATAAGCGGTGAGCTATGATGATAACCGTTCTGCTCTGACAAATTTTGTGCATATTGCGCATAATTACATGCTCGGATTCATAATCCAGGGCACTAGTGGCCTCATCAAAAATTAAAATTTTGGGGTTGTTGACTAATGCCCTGGCAATAGCAATACGCTGACGCTGCCCTCCTGACAGACCAGCCCCCTGTTCCCCAACAATCGTATTATAACCTTCACGTAATTCAGAAATAAAATCATGGGCGCCTGATAATTTTGCAGCCTGAATAACTCTTTCCACAGGCATACCGGGATCAGCCAGTGCAATATTATCTATAATGCTTCGGTTAAGAAGGACATTGTCCTGTAAAACCACACCAACCTGACGCCGTAACCAATTTGGATCAGCTAATGCAAGATCATGACCATCAATTAATACCTGTCCATTTTCAGGGATATAAAAACGCTGAATTAATTTAGTTAATGTGCTTTTTCCTGAACCTGACCGCCCAACAATACCGATAACTTCACCTTCCTGAATATCCAGATTAATATCATTCAAAATAACAGGTGAATCAGGTTTGTAACGAAAACGAATATTACGAAATGTGATATTACCCTTAATTTCTGGTAATGCTAATTTGCCCTGATAACTTTCAGTGGGAGAGTTTAACACATCTCCCAACCGGGACACAGAAATACCTACCTGCTGAAAATCCTGCCAAATTTGAGCTAATCTGATAACAGGAGAAACAATTTGCCCAGCTAACATATTAAACGCAATTAATTGGCCAATACTTAAATCACCAGAAATAACCAGATGAGCACCCAACCAAAGATTGATAACCATCACTGTTTTTTGTATTAACTGAACCCCCTGCTGACCAATAGTTGCTAATACCGTGACCCTGAACCCGGCAGCCACATAACCAGCTAATTGTTTATCCCATATATTAATCATCTGAGGGGAAACAGCCATAGCTTTAATTGTATTAATAGCTGTGACAGATTCAACCAAAAACGCCTGATTATCTGCATTACGGGAAAACTTTTCATCTAAACGGCGTCGTAAAATAGGGCTGATAAAAATCGACCATGCCGCATAACAAGGTAATGAAAATAAAATAACTAACGTAAGTTTCGGACTGTAATGCCACATTACAGCAAAAAATATAAATGAAAATAATAAATCCAGAACAGATGTTAATGCTTGTCCTGTTAAAAAATTTCGGATTTGGTCTAACTCTCTGACTCGCGCAACAGTATCCCCGACACGACGGTTCTCAAAATAAGAAATAGGCAATGCTAATAAATGCCTGAAAAGTTTTGCACCGAGCTCAACATCTATACGGCTCGTACTGTGAGCAAAAATATATGTTCTTAATCCACTCAATATTATTTCAAACAAGACAACAACAGCTAATGCTATAGTAATAATGTTTAATGTTGAAAATCCTCTATGAACTAATACTTTATCCATTACCACCTGAAAAAAAAGTGGTGTAATTAAGGCAAATAATTGTAAAAAAACAGAAACAACTAATGTTTCAATAAATATTTTTCTGTATTTAATAATAGCAGGAATAAACCAGGTAAAATCAAACTTAGCTAGCTTACCAATAACGGATGCTCTGGAGGTAATTAAAATAACATTACCCTGGTATAATTTTTCAAACTCATCTCTTTCAAGAACGCGAGGATTGCGTTGTTCCAAATCATAAATCAAATAACGACCAGATTCATTATTAATCTTAGTCAGAATAAAATGTTTTCCGTCTTCCCGCCAAATTAAAGCAGGAAGATAAACAAAACCTAATCTGTCTGATGTTTTTTTTACTGATTTTACTTTTAGTTCAAGCGATTTCGCTGCAAGTAGCCATGATGTTAAATCCAGGCCCTTACCATCAATATCAAATTTGTGTCTGATTTCCTCAGGATTAACAGAAATATTATGGTACTGTGCCAATATTTCCAAAGCATATAACCCATAATCATTTTTATTATAGAAATCCATTATTACTCCCCAAGAAATAGCAATCCTATGTAATTAAACCTTATAGGATTGCTATTGGCAGAATTAAATCGTTACACTAATGAGGTTACAGTCAGTGCACTGTTGCTATAAGAAAAATTACTGATACCATGAGAAGTCAGTAATGATGAAATATCAGCAGGTCTTGTATCCCTGATATCAAAGCTGCCAGCTGCTGAAATTATTTTACTAATATCATTTCTTAATAAATTAAGATTATTTTCATTTTCATAGGTTGCTGCATTATGTCCATCCACATAGTTTAAATGATTATTTTTGCTTTGGTATTCAAGTGCTTTTTTTAGTGAGTCCGGGGTAATGACTCTCCCTTTCTTATCAATAATCTGCTCTATTTTATGATTTGAAATTTCATTTGATGTTTGTTTAAACCAGTTTTTAAAAGTAATACCATTTTTATGACCAAACGAAACTACATTATTCTCTGCTTTATACATGACAAGGTCATCACCTTCCTGTCTGAAGGTAACATCTCGGAAATCAATGTCAGCTAAACTTAGCTTATCATTTTTACCACCTTCATCTTCAATAATATGATGCCCATAACCTGAAAGATAGCGATAGATATCATCACCATACCCACCCTTCAGTACATCATTTCCTTCCCCACCATCAAGCAGATCAGACCCCTCACTGCCATATAGCTTATCGTTGCCTTTACCTCCCAATAAAACATTCCGGGTATTACTACCGTGTACCTGCAGTTCATCATCACCATCACCACCGTGAAGGTAATTATTACCGGTACCGCCAATTAATTTATCGTTACCATCACCGCCATATAATTGATCATCTCCATTATCACCTCTTAAGGTATCATTACCTTTGTCACCATATAAGCGATCATTACCGTCATTTCCCTCAATTTTATCATCACCATCTGCACCATGGAAAATATCACCGAACCGGCTGCCTAAAAACGTATCTCCACGGCTACTACCGATAATTTCTTCCACAGAATGCAAATTATCTACTGATGTCAGAGAATTTCCGTTGATATGTTTAAGCTCATAATGGCGATACTGAGTTTTCTCAGTTCTTTTCCCGACTTTAGTCTCTTGTTCCTTCACAACTTCCTGCAGAATTTGAACATCGCCCCCCAGTTCACGGGTAACAGTATAACGACCGGCTTCGGTTGCTTTAGTTCCATCAATAGTTAAATAACCAGTATCTGTTTTATCGTAATAAACAACATCATGCCCCTTACCTGCGTAAATATTGGCAGAACCGGCAGATAAAAATATTTTATCATCGCCATCACCTAACTGTGACTCAATACGAATTTCCCGGTATTGGTTATGACCAACCACAGCATGCTGGATTAAGTTAGAATAATCGTATATAGAGCCTTTATCCCTGACACCTTTGACAGTCCATTTATCTACTCCTTTAACTAACAATTCCGTCATATACTCATATTTACCGGATTGTCTTCTGCTGCGGGTTTCCTCCCCCGGAGTTAACAATGGTGTAACAAATTTAAGTAATGTCGAAGATGTGCTGTCAGAAAGATCAATATTTCCTTTTAATGGATCAAAAACCTGCTTTTTAAATTCATCTGGTTTCTTTTCCAGACGCTTTCCTTCTTCATAATAATCAACATAGCCCTTACCACTAAGAGCTCTGTCTCCATTTTTAGTAACACCGGCCAGTTCACCAATTAATTCATCCCAGTGTTGCTGAGTGATAAGAACAGCCCGTTCAACAGAATATTCCTCGCTATATTTAGATAATAACTTAAAGTTATCTTCTAAAAATGCAGAGTGGCGGGCGTCATACCCATTTTCAAAATAGTTTTTACCATGTTTTTTTTCCCATTCAGCAATGGTATTAGCCATTTTATTAGCAACATGTTCAAACATTGCCTGTTTTGAGGCTTCCAGTATACCGGAAATAATACCCGTAATAGCACCTACCAACGCACTTATCGGTGCACCCACAAGTGATGCAGTTGCAGCTGCACCAACACCTGCCGATACAGAACTTAACACCGTACTGATGGTGGTTAATGATGCATCAATAGCACCGGTTTCTTTATGGAAAGAAGCAAGTAAGCTATCACCTTCATAACCAAATTTTTTAAAACGCTGAGAATACTCTTCAATTTGACGCGCACGTTTAAATTTGTCAGCGACTGCCAGGAATGACAGCGGACTGATCGCCAATGCAACCGCTGAAGCAATCAGACCAGCCCCGGCAGCAGTAGTTGACAACCCCTGTGCCACACGTTGTGCGAGAATATACTGAGATACAGCTTTACCTACGTTTCCTAATATTTTTGTAGTTAATTCAACACCGGCAGCAGCTTTGGTTCCTCCATCTGCATTTTCATTTCCCAAAATAAAACCAGCTGAAATTGCTGATAAAATACCGGAAATAGTATCTAACCCTGTACCCAATTTTCCAAGATCCGGTAGATTTTGTAATTTGTTGCCGATACCTTTCAAATGTTTTGTATTAGACAACAAACCACCTAATTTATTGATTTGCTCTGAAAATGCATCAATATTATTGTTAACACTTGCTGCTGTATCCACCAGTTGGTTAATAAGCTCGATACTTGCTTTTGCCAGTTCATTCGAACTAACATCTTCACCTTTATGTTGTTTTTTTAATAAGTCATCTAATTCCATTGAAGACAGTGCAATTCCTAAAAAATTCTGCAGAGTTGATAATACGCCCCCTGCTTTACTCAGGTTATTCCCCAAGTTTTCTGCACTTCCTCCCAGTTTATTACCGATATTTTGATGTTTCTGCATCAACTTATCTAGCTGAGGTGCAAATATAGCGATACCACGCTCAGTCAGGCCAAACAGTTTTTCTGTTGTACCAAATACTTGCTTTGCTATCGCCGTACCATTTTTTTCCTCGTACTGAACCTCAATACCTAATTCATCTGCTGCTTTGACCAGATCATTAAGACCTGAACCCTGTCCCTGATAATCTTTGGGTATAAACAAAATAAGCTTATTACCTGCATTACGAAATTGTTCGGCTGCTTTTTTTAAAGCATCTTTTGTTGATGCTCCAGCTGATTGCAGCTTTTTACCTGCTGATTGTTTAGCTGAGTTCAGTGATGATTTAATTTGTGCAGTTGTTAATGTCGGCATTTAAATTCACCTTTAACTTATTAATGAAAACTTAAAGTCTGGTTTATTTTTAACTTCGTTTATTAACTCATGGTGATATTGTTTAAATATCTTATTTGCTAGTTTTTTATCAATTTTACCTCCGTGATATTCAGATACTTTGCCAACCTGAGTTTCAGGATCTACCCTGATAGCCCGAAACAAATCATTGGGATAATTTTTTCGCATATATTTATATAATGCACCGCTGTCTCCAAAAGGAGCAATCCAGTCAATGAACCATTTTCGGTCACCAGATGTCCAATCCTCCGCAATTAAGGAAGTTACATCGTTCAGATATTTAACTTCATTTTCCAGGCTTAGATCCGCCCAGCTGCAATATGCCACCGGAAATCCATCACGAGTTAGTAGCGCATATTGATTAGTTTGTATTGCAGGTAATACATTTATAGCAAATAAAGATACCGGCCAATTCCTGTGCAAAGGAGAACTAGCCCATAACCATACAATATTCCCCAATACATTTAATGGATTGTTTTTATTCATTTTTTTACGCGTTTCATCTTGTAAAATAAGGATTTCGTATTTAACAAAAAAAATTTTTAAAAGTAAATATAGTCGTAAAATGCTAATGTGGTATGTTTTTAATATATTTTTAAGGATTATATATAATATTGAGAGTATTTATATGGAAAATAAATAACCATACTAAAAGCGATGTTATTATTTCTTTGATTTATAAATAACTTTACTTATTGTATATTTTTCATCCAACTACTAAGCGAGTATTTTATTATACCTCCATGGACTATCTTACCAGTCGATGTTTAACGTTGATAACTGTTTAAATTTTAAATAAAAATATCAAATAATGCTTGCGTGAAATCCAACAAAATAAAATTAACAATAGATCAAGTTATTTTTTAATCAATGGATTGATTTAATGAAACAAAAGCAACTAACATATCTTACTAAAGATATACACATGACAGTTAAACCAAAATGGATACTCACATAATTATAAAAATAGTATTTTTGAAAACATCCTCCTGATCTACATATCTATTCCAGAGATTTGATTTCTTCCTCAATTTAGCGCCAGGCTAAATCAGAGATCAGGAAGAGATCAAGGGCAGCGACATCAGGTACAAGATGAAGCGCGAAATGTTGTCACCGGCATACACGACACATTTCAGTCAGCAGTCGGTGGTGAAAAGTTAATGTGGTACCAGTTAGACAAAGAGTTGTCGCAAATATGCAAATTGTTTAAATGATGGGTGTATAGCTGTTGGTATAAGTGATGGGACATATTTGGGACACAAATGGTTTAAGATGTGCTTTATACCTTTTCAATCTTTTTAATTGTTGGGACGTGAAAGCGTGATTTAATGCGGTATCTAATTGATTAAAAAACAAAACTACTGACTTATAATCAGTAGGTCACCAGTTCGACTCCGGTAGCCGGCACCATATTAAAGCCCGCGATATCTTTGATATCGCGGGCTTTTCTTGTTGCCGCCTACCTCAAATGTTCACACCGTTTTGCTTTCCTTTGCACCACCTGACGATTAACATTAGGGAAACTGATTATTGGAGTAGTGTGATGGCTAATTTGAAAATAACTGTTGTCTGTTTAGTGGCATTATCTCCCTTATTATTCTTGTCTGATGCTTTGGCTAAAAATTGCAAGAAAGGAATTCCCTGCGGCAACTCATGTATATCAGCAAACAAAGTTTGCAGGATAGGAACAGCAAACAGTTACAGCACAAAAAATTATAGTAATAAATCCATATCAACTAATAGTAAAAAATCTCTGCACGGCTCAACAGTGGCAGCAACAGGCGGAGTAAGCGCGGCATCATTGGCTGGCAGGTCTTCTGGCAGTGGCGGTTCAATCGGTTCTGGTGTTGCTTATAATTGTATTTATTCTAAGGCTGTGATCGTTGGTGATGCCATGGGCCCTATGCAAGGCCGATTTCACTCCACGGTATCATTGAGCAACTCAGCATTCACTGCGTTCAGGCCTGACGGCAGTAAAATCTCCAGTCCGAAGATGAAAACAAAAAAGAATGGTTATTACTTTGAGCAGGATGATAAAACTGTTTATGTCATGTCAGTGGATTATAAAGAATACGCTGTTTCAGATTTCAAAACTAAAACCACTGAGCAATGGGCCGAGTACCAGTGATAGTGAAATAATATTGTGATATTGTCATGTGAATTTATGAATACTAAATAACTATTGATGGTGTATCGGCTGTTTGTGGCTGAAAAATGCAGAGTTATCATTTAAATATATCCGAAACCCTTGCAAGATATTTATCTTCATAAAACGGTGAAATGGAGTTTTTTATCACGGTATGATTTATTTCTGTTTCCCCGGAAACGATTTTATTCAGAATGTCAGAGAGTTTTTTATTATCTCCGACAGGATATAATTCACCATTTACATACGGACGAATAATATCTGCAGGTCCTGTCGGACAGTCTGAACTGACAGTATAAATACCATAGCTGTTTGCCTCACACAGCACCATCGGCAATCCTTCGTATGCGGATGTTAAAATAAGCGCAGAGACATTTTTTATTTCTTGTTCTATGTAATTCCACGGGCTTGATTGCCAGCCATGCCAGATGATTTTATCGTCTATTTTCAGATCGTGAGCCAGGCTAGTTAATTTTTTTATTTCGGAGTCATCGCCGGAGCCGACGATATGCAATTTCCAGTCACCATGAACACCGGATAATGCGCTGAACAACTCCCTCATGTTTTTTTGTCCTCCGCACATTAAGCGACCGACATATAAAAAATTTATCGCATTGCCACAGCTGATTGTTCCAGATTGTTCCGGAACCGGGTTGTAGATCGTATAAATATCCGCAGGGTTGATACCCATTTCTGATAACTGAGTTGCTATACCACTACTGATAGACAGGTGTTTATCCGTCAGCCTGATATATTTGGCTTTATATGAGCCGGTGACAGAGAAATGATTCCACGAGAACAATGGAATTCTTTTAAATGCGAAGCGCAAAGCCAGTCTTGAAATGTAACAACCAACAGAATCAAAGGCAATGACATAATCCGGATTTATTTTTTTAATAACAGAAGCGAATTGACAGGCAAAATAAACTCTCTTCAGCTTCCCGTTTTTTAGTGATGAACTGAAGCGTGTAAACGGGTTATTACCGAGCCACGTATCGTCAACACTATTATTCAGTTCATTAAAAAAGACGAAAGATATCTGATAGTTTTTCCCGGATTCAGTCAGTAATCTGCTGAATGTACTGAATACGGTTTCCATGCCTCCAAAACCGCTGATGTTACGACCGGCAATGATGATTTTGGTTATGTCAGACATGCTGTCTCTTTCCCGTGAACTGAGGTGGTACAGACAATTTAACATAAGTATCATTACTTACCAAAACTAATCGGCAGCTTGATTTTTTTAGGTAGTCATTATGATAAGGTATCCATGCTTAAAAATAAATCATACGGATATTATCTGTGACCTGACCTGCGTTAAATGTGATTTCTCCTGTGGCACAATAACGGAGAGTTAAGGGATAACAGCCGCTGATGTCTGGTTTTTATCTTTGTAAGCTGTCACCGGGAAACAGAAGGTCTGGTATGAAAAAAGTGGTGGTTATATCCTGTTTGCTATTTTCATCTGCGTCTTTTGCAGTCAGCTTTGATTGCAGTAAAGCACAGAGTAAAACAGAAAAACTGGTGTGCGATAGTCCGTCATTATCTCAGGCAGATGATGAATTATATGCAGATTACCTGCAGGCAAAAAAAATCACCGGAAACAGTGATGAGTTTAGAAAAATTGTCAGAGAAAACCGGAAACTGAGATTACAGAATTGTGATACAGAAGCATGCCAGCTGGAATGGTATAAAAAATCATCTGTGCTGTTCCGGAATATTGCTGACAGTAAAAATCCGGCGTCAGCGCAGATATGCTACGAGGACGGGCAGCAGGTGACATTAACCGGTACACTGAAACGTGTTGTATTTCCGGGGCCGCCAAATTATGAAAGCGTGGAAGAGGGCGATGAACCGGAGCCGTATTGGGTTCTTTTTACCAAAGCACCTTTGACCTGTATAAAAGACAGTCCGGACTGGGGCAGTAATGACCAGTTTCAGTTGATAGTAAGAGGCGATTTTTACAGCAAAAATCAGCATTATCTTAATCAGCAGGTCTCTGTTACCGGCGAAATGTTTTATGCCGAAACCGGGCATCACCATACACCGGTACTAATTGATGTGACGGCAATAAAAGGCGTGAAGGTTATTTCACCGTCAGATAACCACTAATTCTGTGTTTCACTGATAGTTGCTCCGGATATTCACAAGGCTAATCTCCCTGTTATTTCCGGAGCAGATTAACATCATCCATAAAAATACTGTATATTTATCCAGTTTCCTCTCGGGCGGGCTTTTTCTGTCAGTGTCCCGGCGACCTGAGCGGGCACTGAAGAGTAGCTGATACCGGGAAATAAATACGGATACTATACAGGTGAATATTATGAGCAGAGACATTCAGACGATACTGTTGCACTGGGGCGGTTGGGCAGCGGGTGGTCACTGTGCGGGCATGGGCTGGGCCCGTGTTTCATCCGGATTCCGGGAACTTGCTCAGAACAGCAGTAAACAGAGACCCTCATGCAGCGATGAGGATGGCCGGGTTATCGACCGTTGTGTATCTATGCTGGGTACGGCCGGTCTGGAACGTGAGCGCGACTATATTACGGATTATTACGTGAAAGGGATGAGCAAGCGGGCGATCGGGCGTAAATATAAAGTCCGCGAGGATGAAATCCGTAAACAGGTACAGAGTGCGGAAAGTTTTATTTTTGGTTGTCTGGAAACACTGGCAGTGCAACTGGATATGGATAGTTTATATAAAGCCTATCCTGATGTCCGGAGCACATTGGTGCGGCCGCAAACGGCATGCTAATCTGTAAAAAATAACGAATTACATATTGAAAGGCATTCAGATTCTGAGTGCCTTTTTGTCGTTATGGCGGGATGTTTTTCCGCAGTCCGGAGCACATTAGTGCGGCCGCAAACAGCATGCTAATCTGTAAAAAATGACGAATTGCATCTTACGGTGAAGGATATGCCGCGCAAAAGTCGTCGCCGGTTTCTTTCAGTTCAGTCAGTTCATAAGCCATGACGTCTTTGTTATCTTTAACGGTATGATAGCGGGATTTGAGTTTTACTATCAATGAATCCGGAACAACATCATTGTCATCAGGATCACGCTTTGCACAATAAAAATAAAACATCGCTTTTTGCAGCACAGAAACCGGTAATACATCGTAATGGCCGGATAAATACTGAATAACATACTCACGGTGTTTATCTGATGACAGCAGTAAATATTCCATACATTGGGATTTAAAATAATCATTACTGATTACCGGCGATTCCATTATTTTTTTCCGGAATTCACAGGATAAATCAGGGTCACGTACAGAAAGCGCATCCAGATAAAAACCCGCTTCTTCTGCACCCTCGTCTTCACAATCCCAGTTGAAATATAACGGGTTGATATAACCTTGTTTCAGGTACAGCGCTAAACCATCAGCCAATTCCTGTGTTGATTTACTGTTGTAATCGTTATCCATGATGCCGGTTCCGGTTTTATGGTATATGGCGGATACCATTAATATACGGTTTCCTGACGGAAATTAAATCATTATTTATCTGTCATTATATCACTGCACCGAAATATGGTGTGTTCAGCCCTGCCTGTGAGCAGGGCTTTTTTATGGCCGGACAGGAGGCAGAGAGTATTCACAGGCACTGAGGTAAGAATGAATGATAAAGACATTGAATTAATTATTTATAACCAGCTGGTTACTGAGCTGAAAAATCACGGTATTACCACGGGCGTTAAGGCGGGTTTCTTTCCGGAAAATCATATCTCCGGAGAGGATTTTATTGCCTTTTATCCTGTTGGTGAGACACCGGCAGGATGGCAGAAACGCAGTTATGCCGTCCGCGGGCAGAATGCCAATCATACCGAAAGCCAGATAACTGAAAAAAAATACCGGGTTCAGGGGTTTATTACTGAATCTCAGACACATACCGCCGGTGATATTGTGGCCGCAGTCAGGATGATTGTGAATTCACTGCCCTTTACCGGTGTGCTGAATAAACAGGGAGTCGGCGTTCAGCGCGCCGGTGCTATCCGGGTGCCGTATCTGGCTGATGACCAGGGGCATTACAGACAGGCACCTTCTTTTGATTTCAATGTGACGTTTACCCGTACACTCCGCCCGGAGACCGGCGTTGTTTCAGCGCTGTTCCCGGATATTTACTGCATATAAGGTTTTACTATGCCAATTAAACAAACACGTTATGTCGATATCGCCTCTGCGGTCATCGGCGCTTCTGCTGTGCCTGAGCGTAAGCTGACCGCACGGTTATTCTCTGCTGATCCGAAAATTCCGGCCGGTCATGTCCTTGAGTTTGCGCCGGGTCAGGTTGATGAACTGCTGGGGGCGGATTCACCGGAAGCTCAGTTTGCCCGTCAGTATTTCAGTTATGTCAGTCCGGCACCGGTCAGTAAACCGAAAGAACTGCAGATTGCCGCATACGCGCCGGTCGGACGCACACCGGCACTGTTCGGTATCAAAGCGGCCGCGCTGGCTGATCTGACTGCCGTCACCGACGGCACACTGTCCGTAACCATCGGTCAGACCACCAAAAACTATAAGGATCTGGATTTAGCGGCGGCCAAATCCTATGCCGATATTGCCTCACTGATCCAGGCAAAACTGAATGCTGAGAGTGAGCCGCAGTTCGCGGGCAGTTATCTCACTTTTAATGCACAAAAGAATGCGTTCGAACTGAACGGCGGTGTACAGGAGCATGTCTCCGCCGGTGTGGCGTATTCCGTTCTCGCGGATGCCATGGGACTTTCTTCCGGGCTGTCATCAGAAGGGCATCCGGCGCAGACACCACTGGAAGCTTTTATGGTGGCAGAGCAGGTATCTGACTCATTCGGCAGTGCGACGTTCCTCACTGAATTACCGGCGGAGCAGGCTGTGCCGCTGGCGCAGTATGTCGCCGGTGAGAATGTGAAATATCAGCTGCATCTCAGTGTGTCTGCCGACAATGCAGAGGAATTAAATTCCGCGCTGGCAGGAACGGCATCTGTTGGTCTGAACCTGAAAACGGACAATGGTTACTTTATCCAGGCGCTGCCGATGGCAGTGATGGCAGCGACCGATTATGACCGGACGAATGCTGCGACAAACTACATGTTCCGTCAGCTGGGTGTGACCTTCCCGGCACAGGTGACCAAAGACGCGGATGCGGATCGCTTCGACAAGCTGCGCGTGAACTATTACGGCGAAACGGCGGTGGCCGGCTCGCAAATCCGTTTTTATCAGCGCGGCTTCCTGTGCGGCGGAGCATCTGATCCGCTGGATATGAGTGTTCACGCCAACGAGCAGTGGCTGAAAGCGTATATCGCACAGCAGTGGTTCAGCCTTCTGTTGGCCACCCGCGGTGTTCCGGCCAACAAAGACGGTGAGGCACAGGCGCTGATGGTGATTGCCGGTGCAGTTACCAAAGCGCTGGATAACGGCACTATTCTGGCCGGTAAGAACCTGACAGAAGTACAGAAAATCGCAGTGGCAGATGCCTCCGGTGATGATCTGGCCTGGCACGATGTGCAGGACAAAGGTTACTGGTATGACGCGAAAATCACCGAAAACACCGGCAAAAACGGTCTGCCGGAGTATGTCATGAAATACGTGCTGATTTACGGCAAAGGCGACTGGGTCCGTAAAGTCGAAGGCTCACATAACTTAGTGTAAGTAAGGAAGAAAAATATGATTGAAGTATCAGCAACCGGTCTCGCGCTGGTGGTGAAAGCCAGCAAAACCTTTCCGTCAGGTATTCTTATCACCGCCTTTGCGGATGATGCGGATCCGCTGGATCTCCCGCCGACCGAGATTGTTAAAACAGGCGTCGATATCAACGGTAACCTGCTGAGCTGGTCAGCACCGGCACCGCAGACGGTCACAATTAACGTGCCGGCGGGCAGTGAGGAAGATCAGAACCTGGCTATCCTGCTGGACGCCAATACGGCGAAAAGAGGCCGCCGCGCCGCTGGGGATAATATCACGATGGTTGCCTCTTACGGCAACGGTTCGACCACCACCGCACGTAACGGCCGTATCACCAACGGCAGCCGCGGAAGCTCTGTCGCCGGTGCGGGCCGTCTGAAATCCAAACAGTACACATTTGTATTCCAGGATTTTGATTTTACACGTAATCGTTAATTCTGAGCGGGCGAAAGCCCGCTTTTTTTACGGGAAAGAAATATGCTGATCAAACCTAAAGAAGTGGCGGTAAAAGATGCCGATGGTGTTGAGAAAACATTCATTATCAGCCGTCTTCCGGCAATTACCGGGCGGGAAATTCTCGCCAAATATCCGCTGTCCAATGCGCCGAAAATCGGTGACTACGAAGTCAGTAAAGATGCCATGCTGAAAATGATGGCCTATGTGTGTGTGCCGGTCAGTGGTGAAGAGATCCCGCTGAAGACACAGGCTCTGATTGATAACCATGTGCCGGACGGGGAATCGCTGATCCGCCTTGAGCTGGAAATGCTGAAGTACAACACCAGTTTTTTCGGCAAAGGCGGGAGCCGGGGTTTCCTCCCCTCCCTGCTCAGCAGGGCAGGCAGTTCACTCCCGTCGGTTATAAAAACGCTGATAGCTTCTTTGCAGTCATCATCAGCGAAAAACTCGCCACCCTCAGCGAACTCAAAACCTCAGTAGATCTGGAGGAGGCACTGGATCTGTGGGAAATCGCCATTACCAACAGATATAACGAAGCGCTGGCCGCTTTAAAGGATAGATAATGTCTCTGACGGAAACCTTTGTTCAGTTAATTGAATCTGATATCAGTCAGACAAACGGCGCACTTGATAATCTCCGGCGTTCCACGGATGACATCGTTGACGATATAAAACAGGCGCAGCAAAACACGCTGACGTTCGGCAGCCTGCTGAAAGAGATGTGGCCGTGGCAGGAGCAGGTAAGCGGCGGACAGTATATTGAGTTTGAGAGTAACGCCGGGGAAGTGACAAAACAGACCGGTGAAATGAGTACGAAACTGAGTGCCATTGTGACCTCGCTGGTACAGTTTACCGGCGGGGAATCTGACGCTGTATTTAAGGCGCTGAAGCAGAATTATGATGACCTGCAGAACAGCATCTCTGAAACCCGGCGCACCGGCGAGGCGGCAGCGGCGGCAGAAACAGGTGCCCAGAAAAAAGTACAGAGCGCTCTCCGTGATTCGGATGCCGCCTGGCAAAGTGCATTTGATAACGTTGCGGCACTGGCGGAAAAATCCCTTAATTTCGCCGGTATTTCAACGACAATCACCGGACTTATCAGTGATGCGACAGCCCGCGCCGCTGAAATTGAATCCATTGATAAACTGGGCAGAGAAATCAATATCACCACGCAGGATGTGGATGCGTTTTCCGGCTCGGTTGCTGCTCTCGGCGGAACACGCAGTGCCGCACAGGCCGATTTATCCGCAATGGCAAAAGCATTCGGTTTTGCCGGGGATTTGATGGAAAAGGTGTTACAGACTGCGGATAAAGTGCAGGGCATGTCATTCAGTGAGGCCAAAAAGACACTCGGCGGACTGGGTGTTGAGGATAACGGCACTGTTGAGATGCTGATGAAAGGGCGGGAAGAGTTATCCCGGATGATGGAAACACAGAAAGACTATGGCGGTATCACCCGCGAGAGTATTGAGCAATCCATCAGTTTTAACAATGCCATGCTGAGCCTGGAACAATCCGCCGGTCTCCTGAAAAACAGTCTGATGGGTATGCTGATCCCGGCGCTGGCTCAGGGGCTGGACTGGCTGGAAAAAATCGTTGTTTTTGCGAAAGAAAACAAAAATTTTGTCACCGGCTTTTTTATCGCGGTGGCCGCCGTCGTGACAGGCAAATATGTTCACGCTATGAAACTGGCACAGATCAGTACATGGACCGCCATGCTGCCGGTTATGGCGGTGGTGGCGGGGATCCTTCTGCTGGCGGCGGTTTTTGCGCTGGTGTATGACGACATCATGAATTTCATCGACGGTAACGACTCGATGATCGGACGGATACTCGACAGCTATCCGGGACTGAAAGCGGTCATTCTCACGGTGTGGGAGGCGTTTGTCGTCCTGTTTGACTTCATTATGTCGGTGATTGGCGTTGTGGCGGATATTGTCGTCGCGGCTTACAACACCATGAACACGGCACTCAATGAGTTTATTGACTGGCTGACTGCCAGTATTCAGGGGGTGATGGCCTGGGGCGCTGAATTTGAAGCGGTCTTTGATACCGTGTCAGATGCGGTTGTTGGTATCTTCACATGGCTGTGGGAGCAGATTGAGGAGATCCTCGGCTGGATCAGTAAAGGGATGGATCTGGTCAAAGAGGGCTGGAGTACAGTGAAAGGCTGGGTCGGTATGGGGGATTCGGCAGAGATTGAACAGAACGTTAACCGTACCGTGACCACGAAGGGCAAACTGGAGTACAGCATCCCGGAAACCCCGTCTCTCAGTGAAGAGGAAACACTGAAACTTGCCGGACAAATCACCGGCCATGTCACCACGCTGGCGGCCAACCCGATGGCATCCCTGACCAGCGGAACGATCAGTAATCAGTCTGCGGTCAGCAATGAAAATAATGTCTCTGTCGGTGAGATCCGTATCGTTGCCAAAGACGGTGATCCGCAGACTATTGCGGCGGATATCGTTGAGGTGCTGCGGCAGCACATCGAAAATATGGGACATGAATATAATTCGGGGATGGAGAAATGATAACAGAAGTCAAAATCTTTGATGTGAACTCATTTGCCACGCTGTTTGATTCAGCAAGCCCGGTAAAACTGACAGTCTCTGATACCCATAAAGCCACATCGTTTCAGGTGGAATCCGGTGAAACCCGCAGCGATCATGTCGTGGTTAATGCGGTGACTATCAGTATGGATTTAATGCTCACCGGCGAAACAGAAGATGAGTTTAAGGCAATGCAGCAGGCGTATGACTGTCACAAGCTGGTGTGTATTCAGACCAGGGTGAGAGCCTACGGGCCGATGCTGATCACCTCTTTTACCCATGATGAAAATCCGGAAATGGCTGATGGTCTCAGCCTCTCGCTGACCTTTACCGAGTGGCGGGTGATTGAACCGGAATACGGCGAACTACCGCCGCGCAAGGTGGTGAAGAAAAAGCAGAGCAGCACAGTGAACAGCGGCAAAGTGCAGGCTCAGACGGCGGCACCGCCACCAGCGAAAAAAAGTTCTGTTGCCGTAAAACTTGCCGGCGGGGCTGCCGGTAAACCGGGGGGCAAATGAAAATTATACCACTGAATACCGTGCCGAATCAGCGCCTGCGGGTCACGCTGAGTGAACAGGAATGGGAACTGACAATCAAAATTGCGCACGGAGTGATGTGCTGTGATATCCGCTGCGATGATGAGATTGTCGTGCAGGGAATGCGGATGCTGCCGGAGCAGCCTCTGATCCCGTACCGCTATCTTACGTCAGGCGGCAATTTTACGTTACTGACCGGCGGGGATGAATTGCCCTGGTGGGAACAGTTCGGAAAAACACAGACACTGGTCTGGCGGGGGGATGATGATTGACTTACGCAGGATCCGCTGTGCCATCGAGGTTAACGGCCGTCTGCAATGGTATGAGGGCATGCGCATGCATGCTTCGGGCACGAAATACGCCAATCCGTTACAGAATGACTGTTCATTCAGCATTGATGGCCTGAATACACAAACCCGCAACATGCTGCTGACGGAAACCAGCCCCTTTACGGAGAGCAAAACACCGCACCGGATTATTCTGGAGGCCGGGCGGCGCAGTACCGGTGTATTCCGCATCTTTACCGGCGATATTGTCAGCGCGGAAATCGCGTCACCGCCGGATGTGACACTGACGCTGAAAGCCAAAACCGGCAATGCCGGCACCCGCGATATTGTGACTTCCGGGGGGCAGGCGATGTCAAAAATGAGTGAGATCGCTGCAAAAATCGCAAAAGACTGCCACGTTTCACTGGATTTCCAGGCGACCGATAAAAATGTCGCTAACTGGTATTTTTGCGGTCCCGCGCTGAAGCAGATTGAGCGGCTGCAGGACGCCGGGAATGTGAAAGCCTTTATTGATGACGATGTGCTGTATGTGAAAGACAGGGATAAAGCGCTGTCCGGCAAACTGCGTATTCTGAGTCAGAAAACCGGCATGATCGGGATCCCGAAAGCGACGGAGAAAGGGCTTGAAGTGTCATATCTGATCGACGGTGAATCCTGCCTCGGCGGTATGCTGCGGCTGAACAGCAAATTCAACCCTTCGCTGAACGGGGATTACATCATCGAGCAGCTGAAATTCGATATCGCCTCACATGAGGATGCCTTTTTTTATACGGCAACCTGCAAACGGGCCTGACGACACGGGCAAAACCATGAATAAACCTAATAGTGATATGGCCAGTGACGGTAGTCTGGCCGGGCAGTTTGCGGCTGCGTTCCGCAGTCTGCTGATGAATATTGACGACATGCTGCCGGCCACGGTGGTCAGTTATGACGACACCAGTAACCGGGCTGTGGTGAAACCGCTGGTGATGATGGTGACGACCGCCGGAAAGAAAGTCGGGCGCGGTGCGCTGGCTAATATTCCGGTGTTTCGTTTCGGCGGCGGCGGTTTTTTTATCCGCATGCCGGTAAAACCGGGGGATTTCGGCTGGCTGAAAGCCAATGACCGGGATATCAGCCTTGTTTTCCAGCGCGGCGGACTGGAAGACGAACCCAATACCGCACGTCTGCACACATTCAGTGATGCCATGTTTTTTCCCGATACACTCAAAGGCTGGGTAATCGACGGCAAAAATACGGATGCCCTGGTGGTGCAGTCTGCGGATGGTGCTGTGTGTTTATCGCTGCACGGGGACAAAGCCGTATTGGATACGCCGTTGTTTGAGGTTAATGCACCGGAAACCATTTATGCCGGGAATGTGACCATTAACGGTAATCACGCTGTGAATGGTGACAGTAATGCGGCGGGCGGCACCCTGAAACATAACGGCAAAGACATCGGTTCAACCCACAAACACAGCGGTATTCAGCGCGGACATGAGGATTCAGGAGAACCGCTATGATGACATTTGATGTCAGTGAAAATAATGATCTGTTCACCGGGGGAGACGGTAATCTCGCCATCGCCCGCGATGAACAGGCAGTAAAAAACAGCTGTGCTCAGTATATCAAAGCACTGCGCGGCGAAATGCTGCATAAGCAGGACAAGGGCATTCCGTACCGGAAAACCACGTTCGGACGGCAGGCGGATCTGCCGGTGTTTGAAACCGCATTCCGTGAACGGATAGGAGAGATCCCGCAGGTCACAGAAGTGATTTCATTCACGGCCACGCTGAAGGATAACAATCTGAGCTATACCGCTGTTTTACAAACTGAATACGGGAGTATCAGGTTAAATGGCTGAATATAACTATATTACCTCATCCGGCGTGATTATCCCGGATACTGCTGAGCAGCGCACAGCCGTTGAAAATGAGTTTAAGGCGGTGTTTGGTCAGGATCTGGATGTTTCGCCGGAAACCCCGCAGGGGGTGCTGATCACGATGGAAACAGAGAATCGTGATGCCATTGTGCGTAATAATGCGGAACTGGCAAATCAGATAAACCCGGATCTTGCCGGAGGCGTGTTTCTGGATGCTATCTGGGCCCTGATGGGAGGGGAGCGCCGGGATGCCACCCGCTCGATTCTGACGCAGGTACAGTTCGGCGGTGTGCCGGGTACCATCATTCCGAAAGGATCACTGGCGGAAACACTGGCCGGTGACGCATTTTTTACCACAAAATCGCTGATTATCGGTAAAAACGGGACTGTCAGCGGCGATATGCGTGCAGTTGAAACCGGTCCCGTGGAGTGTCCGGCCGGGCAGCTGATGACGGTGGCCAGCTCTGTTCTCGGGTGGGAAACGGTGACTAACCCAGCCGGTGCGGTTACCGGCCGGATTGCGGAGTCCGACTTACAGTCCCGCCGCCGCCGTAAACTGACGCTGGCAAAAAATACGGTCAGTGTCGGTGAGGCCATGACCTCTGCATTGTATGAGCTGGAGGGTGTCCGCTCTCTGGTATACCGGGAAAATTATACCAATACCCCGATGGCAGCGGACGGTATCACGCTTGTACCGCACAGTGTGTATGTCTGCGTCGAGGCCGGGGAGAGTCAGGAAATTGCTGCCGCACTGCTGCGGACCAAAACCATCGGTGCCGCCTATAACGGCAGTGAGGAGGTTGAGGTGACGGAGCCGGTCAGCGGGCAGGTTTACACGGTAAAATTCGATCGCGCAAAAGAAGTGGTGCTGTTTTGTCGTGTGACAGTCAAAAAAACCGCCCTGGATGCACAAACGCTTATCCCGGCGGCTGTGGAAGCCTGGGCAAACGGCGATACCGGGGGGGATGGCGGGCTGGTGGTCGGGCGGGAAGTTTCACCGTTTGAGATTTCTGCCGGTATTAATGCCGCTGAGCCGCGGTTGTTTATCAACCGTATTGAATTATCCGCAGACGGCACACACTGGTCACCGGATATTTATCCGGTAAAACTGACGGAAGTTGCCAAAATTAACCGCAGTGCGGTTCAGGTGGTGTTTGTATGACAGACTCCATCCAGTCGTTTTCATTTCATTCAGATCTGCTGCGGGCACTGTTATGGCAGTACGAAGAGGCGGAAAACCTGAAAGCGCTGGCCCGCCATAAATCGGACTGGTTTGAGCGGGCGACCGTCAGCTTCTGGCAGAACTGGTACAACGATGTGTTTAATATCGATACCGCCACTGATTTTGGCCTCGGTATCTGGGCGCGGATCCTGGATGTGCCGCTCGGGGTGGATATTCCGCCGCATGATAAAACAAAAATCGGTACCGGTTTTGGTAATAAAAAGGCTAATTTCAGGGCGAATTTCCGGCGTAACAGTGATTACACACTGTCACTGACACAGGAACAAAAACGGCTGATTATCCGTATGCGTTATTTCAATCTGACGCAAAGCCCGACTGTCAGCAATATTAATGAATTCCTTGAACGGTTTTTCGGCAATAAAGACAGCAGGGTATTTGTGCTCGATCCGCTGGATATGACCTATCTGTATTACGTGTTTAATTTTAATCCGGATGAACGCCTGCGCGTTCTGCTGGAGAACTTCGATCTTATGCCGCGCCCGTCCGGTGTCGGCGTCAAATACCGGATTGTGACCAAAAAAGCCTTTGGTCATGGTGAAAACCGGAAAAACTTCCTGAGCAGTAACTTCGGAGCATAAAACGTATGACTAAATTATTTAAAGTCCCCTTTGCAACACAAGGGGACCGCGCTGCTATTCCTGATGAAGTCCGGGCCGACGGCGCGGTTTCCTATACCCAGGGTTACGGGTATGACTACGAGCGGGACCAGGCCACAGATCCGGCTGCCAAAGATATCGAACGTGAGAAGATGAACAGCCTGTTTCACGATATCACGGAAGCAGTCGGCGAAATGCAGTCCTTCGGGGTTCCGGTCTGGCAGGAGGCCGGTAAACCGTATGCTGTCCGCAGTATTGTGTACCACAAAAATAAAACCTGGCAGTCAAAAATTGAAAATAACACCACCGAACCGGTTGCCGGAACGGCATGGGCAGAACTGAAAGCAGATTTGACCGCCGGAGAGGTGGGCGCTTACAGCAAAGGTGAGTCTGATCAGAAATTCCAGCCTGCGGGTAATTATCTGCCGGAAGGTTACAGTTATTCCAAAGCGGAATCTGATACTAATTTCCAACCGAAAGGTAATTATGCCACTAAATCTGAATTGATTAACGGGTTGGCAGGTAAACAACCGGTTGGTGATTATGCAACTAAAACAGAGAGTAACGGAAAACTAGCTAAAGATAAAAATGGTGCGGATATACCGGATAAAAGCGAATTTATCAATAATCTCGGTTTGAGTGAAAAATTTCAGCCGAAGGGAAACTACCAACCGGCGGGGAATTATTATGTTTTTAGTGATATTACAACAATGCCGGAACGCGGTTTCAATGGGGTTTTTTCAGGCGGAGTGAGTGTTAAATATATCAAAGGGTTTTCAATATCATCAGGAAGCGGAGGGTCTGATACAGCGCAGCTATATATTGACCATAAAGCAGGGCTGACAGTTAGATATTTAAATAATAATGGGGCAGTAAATGAGGATAAGATTGTCGGTATTCCTATTGGCGCCACTATTGAATGGCAGTCAGCAGTAGCCATTCCTGACGGGTTTTTAATAAATGATGGTCGCGAGTTTAATGCATCTTTATACCCAATGCTTGCCAAAGTTTTTCCGGATCTGAAACTCCCTGATGACAGAGGACTTTTTAAACGCGCATTAGACAATGGGAGAGGATATGATTCCGGACGAAAACTCGGGAGTTTTCAAAATGATGCAATGCAAAATTTAACCGGGAATTTTGGTAACCCGACAATTGAAGGCGGTGATTTCTCAGAAGGAGTATTCCGGCATTCAGTAAATAAAGGCGGACGTGCTGCTGGTGCCAATGCAAACTCAATTTCGTACTCTTTTGATGCTTCCCGGCAAGTAAGGACAGCTCATGAATTCAGACCGGTAAATAAAGCGGTTATTTATATTACAAGGGTTATTTAAAATGGCAGAATACAATACAAAAATTCAGTACGCAAAATTTGACAAGAATGGCCTGGCAATCACTCCCGGATGGGCGGAGGTTTATTGTTGTCATCCCCTTACAAGAGAATATACCGGCAAAAGCCAGGATGAAGTTCCGTTAGGATTTAGTTTAAAAGCCGATGTTTATTTGGATAAACCAGTAATACCTGCTCCCGGATTTGCAGTTGTTCGCAGTGAAGATGGTAAACATTGGGTGCATACTGAAGATCACAGAGGTAAAACTGGTTATGACAAAATTACGAAAGAAAAAATTCAAATAAGTATGTTTGGTACTTTACCAGAAAATCTGACATTACGTGAACCACTGACACCTTTTGATAAATGGAATGGTGAGGAGTGGGTCACAGATGAGTCCGAAAAATTAAAACATGAAATCACCATAGCGAATAGTCGAAAACAATCCTTGCTGTCTGAAGCAGAACAGATGATTGTTATGCTTGAGAGAAAAATACGCCTGGGGATGGCAACTGCTGAAGATCAGGTTAAGCTGACAAAATGGGAAATTTTTAGTATAGAAGTCACTGATACTGATACATCAGCAGGTATCGCTACAACATGGCCTGTTTTTCCGGATTCGGTGGATTGATAATATCAGAAGCGGCGGTTTAATCTGCCGCTTCTTAATGAAAAGAGTAATTAAGTAGAATGATTAGACTTTTATGTGTCCTATACATGAGAGTAGCCTTATAACATTTTTTAATTTTATATTTAATGCTGTTAGTATTAATACCATGTAAGAATCCTATGGATAAAAGGAGGATCCGGCTTTTCTGAATACATTGAAATAAATGATAACTATTTTCGGAGCACTGATACTTTGAAAATGCATCTTTTCATTATTAAGTAAATACGGGATCATATCCATGAAGAGATTAGACGGTGAACCATGGCAATTTAATCACCTCATGCGTAACCAGTGAATCTGACTGCCGGTGAAAATATTCTGCCGGATAAAGAGACGGTAATATTTTTACCGGCCGCAAGGTACGGGGACAATCACGGCAGTAAAACGCTATAATCGGTGTTCAGTATATTGCAGATAAGGTAATGCTTTTATGACTGACAACGACGATATGCGGGCGTATTCAGAATTCGATTTTGAAGCTATTGCGCAGTGTAATCAAATCAGAGATATGCTGATGGCGGCGCTGGAAAGGCGAAATAAAGAAATGCAGCGCCTGCGGATAAAAACACAGGAAATTCAGCGGGAATTTCCCGGTGATTTGAAAAAGCTTCAGGCGCATATGCGGGAAATGAAAGATTCCAATAATGAAGTCATGGCGCTGGTCAGAGAATATAATGTCTGGGCTGAACGGGCCGGATAAGCTGGTACTGGAATGAGCCGGGTAACCTGCTGATATGACAGCGCAGATGCTGCCCGGCATTTTATCCGGACATTCTGCTCCGGTGCCGGGGGTTTTTCTGCTGTTTACTGTAATGCCCCGTTTACGTATTACAGTGTATTTTTCTGCCTTCTTTCTGTTTTTTCTTCTTATTTTTTTTCTGTCACCAAAAGCGGTTGCGGCAGAAACAATGCACAGCAATATATCAGGACGGAATTCTCTTTTATCCGGTATTAAACTGCGGAATTTTTACCGTATGATTTATATGAGTAATACAGACGATCGAAAAGTACTGCTGCAGCAAACGCCGGATGAAATGATACTGCAATATGCAGAAAACCGGCAGGCATTGTTTAACAGCGCGATGGATAAAGATCCCTCTGGGTTGCTTTGTTTCAGCTTCATTTACCCGGCAGAGCCGGATAACGGAGCTGTCATGACATTTTTACCCGCAAAAGAAACAATGCCGGGTTTATCTCAGGCAGAAACTGACGCATTATATACCGGTATCTTTCTCCGGCTGCGCCATACCTATGGTGATTTGCTTGATGAAGAGGAAGCCGAAACCCTGGAAAAGGATGCCATACTGGCCTGTGAAATAAAATCAGCGCTGTATCAGAATATATTACAGCTCAGTCCGCGGGATGCTGCCGGGGTATTACGTTACATCTGGGGCAGGGACGGGATTTTCTGAGCGGTTACGGAGGAAATGATGCGTCATTATATTGCCGGAATATGTGCTGCTTTGTTGTCTGTCGCCATAATACCCGCCGGTTACGGTGCGGGAACGCTGAATCAGGCGGCTCAGCAGCTTGACCGGCTGGTGTTGTATGATCCGTCCTATGAAAAAATCGCCTATCCCGGCGGGGATGTTTCACCTCGGAAAGGGGTATGTTCGGATGTGGTGATCCGCAGTTACCGGAAAATAGGTATCGATCTGCAAAAAGAGGTGCATGAAGATATCAAAACGGCGTTTTCTCTCTACCCGGGCCGTAAATTGTGGGGACAGACACGGCCGGATACAAATATTGATCACCGCAGAGTGCCCAATCTGATGGTTTTTTTCAGCCGGAAAGGAGAAACCAAACCGATCACACAAAACGCGGCGGATTATGTGGCTGGTGACATTGTGACCTGGCAGCTGGATAATGGTCGTCCGCATATCGGTATTGTGATCGGTAAAACTGCGCTGTTCAGCGGAAATCCGCTGGTCATGCATAATATCGGCGGCGGACAGGTCAGTGAGGATGTGCTGTTCAGCTGGAAAATCACCGGGCATTACCGGTATAAAGCCGGGAAAGAATGAAAGAGCCGGCGGTATGCCGGCTCCGGAAATTATTTTTTCACCTGGTGTCCGATAAGGCCGCCGATTGCCGCACCGCCGACGGTTCCGAGTGCGCTGCCGTCGGTCAGGATTGCACCACCAACAGCACCGACACCGGCTCCGATAGCAGTATTCCGGTCACGTTTCGACATATTTGAACAACCGGCTACAGCAATCAGCAGGACTGCGGATAAAGTCACTGTGCTTACTCTCTTAATATTCATTTTCATCTCATAAACTCCTGAACAATAGGCGTGTTACAACATAGACCTGTTCGGGAATCGTCTGTATCAGAATAATCGGGAAATACGTAACAATCCCGGTACATTACCTGATATCAGCTATACCGCTAATGGCTTAAACGACAGATGGCAATATAAAATACCGTAAGTGGAGTTGATGGCATTACTGAGATGTTCAATCCGGCCATTATGCGCCGTGACTTCGGCTTCATCCTCAATAGCGGCATCCGCGACAGAAACAGCAGCGAAAGGATGTGTCGGCAGCAGCGCTTCTTCCGCATCGCACTGAATGTGCACCGTGGTGATATGTTCTGCATATGATGACATCGGTTACCTCCGCAAATCAGAAGATACTCCTTTTCATAGTAACCGGTTCATGTGTAAAAAACAGAGAATAAATAACAGTCAATTCCTGATTTTGTTATTTTAAGACAACTATCAGAATAATATACGGGCAGATAAGATAAACTACGATTGGAATATATGCAGGGAGTTATTGCACAGCAGGGATCAGAACAAAATGGCCGCAACAGCATAGTCCCGGCCGATAATGATCACCAGCCTGCTGCATCAGTCATAACAGGGATGTAATAATTAATCACCCGGACTGCCAGTTTCGGGTTTTCCGGGTTTAATTCAGTGATGTTTTCCTGAAATATGTACTCTTCCGTATCCGGATGCTCCGGATGGCGGATTATATTCAGTTCCGGCAGAATATTATTATAGATATCATAAGTAATATCCTGAAAATCAATATCTGAAAAATCACCGGTAAAAATAATTTTTAAGTAATGGGCATGTCCGGGCGTATAAACAATATCCTGCGGCATCGTATTTTTCAGGCAGTGTGCTTCGGCCAGGGTGGCATAATACATTGAGAAAGTGTCCCCGGCAGATTTACTGACACCGTGTATGGCATAAACCGCCTCCGGTAAAGCGGTCAGCCGCTGTAAAAAAGGCTGCCAGTAATATTTGCGCAGCTTTGGCAGGTTCATATTCCAGGTATCCGATGCCGCCTGATACACATTCGAAGTCCCGGTCAGCACTTTTTCCGGCAATGTCGTCATCTCAACCGAGGAGTGCAGTTTTCCGGCATAACGTTTCGGCAGTACAAAGCCTCCCGGCTGCCAGCCGCTTTTTTTACGGTATCCTGACGGGGTAATACCAAAATGTTGTTTGAAGGCACGGCAGAATGTCTGTTGTGAATCAAAGCGGTACTTCATGGATAAATGCATCAGGTTGAGCGGTAGCAGGCGCAGGGCGATGGCCGCACAGGATAAACGCCGTGCACGGACATAATTTGCCAGGGTATAGCCGGTCTGTTGTTTGAAAATACGCTGAAAATGCCATTTGGAATATCCGGCTTTCCCGGCAACGGCTTCTAATGAAAGATCAGACTCAAGATTATTTTCTATCCAGTTTAAAATTTCATCAACAACGCATTCGTTAAACATAGCTTTTCCGTGTATTTCTCAGACGGAGGTATTATATCGGCACCGGTATTGAAAAACAGCTGATTTACAATAACAAATAAATTTCCCGTTTTCACAGGGCGGGCAAACATGGTTATAACTGTATAAATAAACGGTTAATTCTGCCTGTAATAAACATGGTTTTATCTGTCCGGCAATGTAAAATACCGCAGATATTATTAACGAGGTGGAAAATGAAAAAATTACTGGCAGTTATCGCGCTCTCTTTTGCTCTTACCGCTTGTGGTGATGCAACACTGGATATGTCTTCTCAGCAGGCAGCACAGGAATCCATTGCAAAAATGGAAAAAGATCTGAGCCCGGAGCAATCCCGTGAGCTGAAAGGCGCTATTACTAAAATCAGCTTCCAGGTGGCTTTTGCCAGCGGTGGCGATGAAGAAAAAATGATGGCATTGCTGAAAGAAAAATTACAGGGTAAAACAGCAAAAGAAATTATTGAAATGGCAAAATAACCCTTTTCAGCCTGCCGGTTTATCTGCTGCCGGCAGGCTTAGTTTTACGGTTAACGGTTTCTGGCTGCATCGCGGTGGAATTTAAGACGTTCCCGGCAGTTTCATCTTATCCCGCATGACAAGGCTTTTTGTCAGGGACTCAATTTCGTCCTCTTCTTCCTGTGTCATTTTCGGCTTCTGCATATTCTCTGACATAGATCCTCCTTTTTCTGTCAGTCTACTGTATTTTACGGCCGGGTGTGAGACCGTGCTTTTACTCAGGATTATTCCGCAGCGTTATTCCTCTGATACCGGCAATATTCCCCGCGCAGATAATGATTTAACGGTTGCTTCAATTACTGTATCCGCAGAAATTGAGGCCATTTCATGCTCTCCCTCTTCCAGTAGTAATTTTGAGGCAAACCCGGAAATAATTTCATGTAATTCATAGTCCTGATAAGGGCCGGTGAATTGCGGGCAGGTGCTGACATGCATGCTGACACTGGGGACTTTTAACGCAAATGCCAGATGCATGGTTCCGGTGTCATTTGTGACCAGAAGATCAAGGTTATTTACGATTTGTGTTAATTCTTCGACGGTGGTTTTACCGATCAGAGGCTCAATCCGGTTGTGAAATTCCGGCTCAAGTAAACTGAGAAATTCATCGGACAGGCGAATTTCATTCGGCGCGCCGACCAGAACAATATTCAGGTCACGGTACCGGGTAAGCAGAGTGCGTGCGAGTGTGACAAAATTCTCAACCGGCCAGCGTCGTTCCTCACTGGAAGCGCCCATCTGAAAACCAACCCGTCTTACCGGTGACGGTACTTTTGTGACCTCACACGGTACCCGCATCTCAACACTTTTTTCGGTAAACCGGCAGCCGAGCGGAGTGATCAGATCAAGGCGGACCTGTACTGAATGGCGGTGTGCAAAGCGGGTCGAGTTTGTCAGCCAGCGCTCCATATACGGGTTTGTCGGATGATTACAGCGGAAAACAAACGGTGCCCCGGTCATGACTGCGCTCAGATAATCATACGGGTTATGTGAGTGCATAATCAGAACCAGATCCGGTGTTCCGTGCGCTTTTAAATCCCTGACCAGTTTCAGTACGGTATTGACTTTGCTGTTCCAGCACACCACATCGTCCCAGTCCTTACCGATACCGGTGCGGATATAAGGTGCCATTTTATTGCCGGAAACAACGGTAATTCTGGCATCAGGAAAACGTTTTCTGACTTCATGAATCGCCGGGGTATTCATCAGAAAATCCCCGAGTGCCGTTGTCGAATAAATAACAATATTCCGGAAGTCGATAGTCTCCAGCTGTTTAAAGGCAGCGACGGAGTGCGAAAAATCACGGCGGCGCGTATAAAGCTGTAAGAATAAATTAACCAGTTTATGTTTAAGTTTTTTGGACATCGTATTTCCTGAAAAGCGACCAATAATAGCATGGCGCTAATTTAGCATATTCCGCCGGAAATCCGCCGGTTCATTTTCATGTTATTTCCGGCGGGTGGCGAGCCAGCATAATAAGGAACCACCGGTGACCATCAGTACCCCCTGCCAGAATGCAAAGGAGAGAGCAGTACTGAGTAATAATGCGGAAAACGCGGTGGAAAGTACCGGGGTAAAATAAGAGAGTGTACCTATCAGGGCAACATTACCGCGCAGTACCGCAATGGTCCAGAGTGCATTTGCGGCACAGGACAGTGCAGCGGCGGCAACCAGAAAACCAACGGTCGACACGGAAAATTCAGCGGGCAGTGTGATGCCGTCAAAGGCTGTCACCACCCACAGCATCAGGGCGGTGATGATAAAAAACAGGGTAATGCCGTTATTACCGTCCGCCAGCCTGCGTGATAAATTACTGTAGAAGGCCCAGATCACCGCACCGGCAAACGCCAGGCCGTAACTCAGCGGATTAAGTGCGACATTGGCGGCGACAGAACTGAGGGATAATCCGTTCTCTCCGCCAATCACCCGGCTGATACCGAGCACCGCCAGCACCAGACCGGCTATCAGCGGCAGGCGCAGACGCTGCCCGCCCATGAGTACAGCCAGTCCGACAGTCAGGGAAGGCCACAGGTAATTCACCATACCCAGTTCAATCGCCTGCTGACGGTTCTGAGAAAAACCGAGCGCCAGAATAAAGCAGATCTCATAACTGACGAACAACAGCGTGCCCCAGATAAGATAGCGGCGCGGCCAGCGGCGGATGGCCGGAAATCCGGTCACCAGCAGTAACATCACTGAGCCCAGGGTGTATATCAGCGCCGCACCGAAAGCAGGCCCGAAATCCTCACTGACCCGTTTGATTAATCCGACAATAGTACTCCAGAACAGAATGGCCAGAACGCCGTAAAATGTGGCGGTGTGTGCGGACAGTTTTCCCATGAATATCGGCCTGTGATAAATAATTGACAATATATGCGTTAAACTAATAATGATTTCCCAGCATACCGTGATATGACCGCCGGGCAAAGGGAGAGATCCTCATGGCCGGACTGATAAGGAGCCTGACGATGGAAGCACAACAGATTCTGGATTTTTGGTTTAATGAAGCCACACCGGAACAATGGTTTAAGAAAGACACACAGTTTGATGACCTGATCCGCCGCCGTTTTCTTAAGGTATGGGAGCAGGCAGCTGCCGGAGAATGTTCCAGCTGGCGGGCACACATCGGCGGACGTCTGGCGGAGATCCTCGTGCTGGATCAGTTTTCCCGTAACCTCTGGCGCGGTGACGCGCGGTCATTTGCACAGGACCCGATGGCGCTGGTGCTGGCACAGGAAGCAGTGAAAACACCGGATTATCTGCAACTGCCCCCGGTTCAGCGCAAGTTTGTGCTGATGCCGTATATGCATTCAGAATCCGCACTGATCCATCAGCAGGCGGAACTGTTGTTTAAAGGGCTTGATGAGAGCACGGAGGATTTTGAGCGGCGGCACAAAGCGATCATTGACCGCTTCGGCCGCTACCCGCACCGCAATGAGATTCTGGGGCGGAACTCCACCCCGGAAGAGGCGGAGTTCCTGTTACAGCCCGGCTCGGCGTTCTGATTCACACTCACGGGCGAAATGCGCGGCAATACCTCGCATATCAAAGCCCGTTGGTGTCTGATGCACCCGCAGCCAGAATTGCGGCAGGATCGCAAACAGGTGATCAAAAATATCGGACTGGATTTGCTCATAGCTTATCCACGCCGTCACATTGGTGAAGGCGTAGATTTCCACCGGCAGCCCGTCCGGTGTCGGTGCCAGCTGGCGCACCATGGTCGTCATCTTCTTGTGAATATGCGGACTGGCTTTGATGTATGCCTCCGCATACGCACGGAATGTCCCGATATTGGTCAGCCGCCGCTGGTTGAGCAGGGTATCTCCGGGTTCCTGCGCATTGTATTCTGCGATTTCCTGTAATTTGGCATCGATATACCCGGCTATCAGGTTTGATTGCCGCAGCCGGCTGATCTCTTCATCAGTCAGAAAACGGATGCTGGTGGTATCCAGGTTCATGCTGCGTTTGATGCGCCGTCCGCCGGATGCCGTCATTCCCTGCCAGTTTTTGAAGGAATCGGAAATCAGGGCGTAAGTCGGGATGGTGGTGATGGTATTATCCCAGTTCTGCACTTTGACCGTGGTCAGCCCGATATCCGTCACGGCACCGTCCGCGCCGTATTTCGGCATCTCCAGCCAGTCCCCGACATTAAGCATATCATTGACCGATAACTGAATACCGGCTACCAGTCCCATGATCGGGTCTTTAAAGACCAGCATCAGCACCGCGGTCATGGCACCGAGTCCGCTCAGTAAAATCAGCGGGGATTTTCCTATCAGCAGCGAAATAATCAGGATACTGAAGAGCACCGCGATAATCAGTTTCAGGCTCTGCATCACGCCGCGCAGCGGAAGGCGGCTCAGAGACGGGGTATGGCGGGATAGGTTCTGAAGAATGTCCATCACGGAAAACAGCAGCAGCATGCCGAACAACAGGCACCAGACCTGTGCGCCGGTCGTGAGGATCTCCTGTGCGGCAGACCCGCGTCCCAGCCAGATCAGTGCCTGGATATTAAATACTATCCCCTGAATCAGAAAGGCAAACCGGTTAAACAGCCGGGTGCGGGTAATTAATGCTCCCCACGGGCGCTGAGCGCCGCCGGTACGGCGTTCAATATACGGCAGCAGGCCTTTGTGCAGGGTAAGATGCAGAATAACAGCGATAGCCAGAATCAGGACAATAACCCCGGTAATGGCCGCCCATGAGGCGTAGTCATTACTGAGTTCAAATTGTTGTTGCAGCCATAACCGCAGTTGTTGCTCCATAAAAAATGTCTCCTGTGACGTGGTTTTTACAGACTCCTTAGTGAGCAGCAAAATGTTAAAAATGGGATCACATTGAATACTGTACCATTTTTCAGGCACGGGTACTGAAAGGGTATGTAAAGATGCGGGAAAAGCGGAAAAAACAGAAAAAAGGGGATGTGGCGCGGCAAATTATTTGCCCGCGCCACCGGATGCGGTTAATTATTCTTTTTCAGGGCAGAAGCGACGGCGATCAGACCAAAAGAGCTGAACAGCAGTTCAATACCGACCAGAGTCGCAATCAGGGTGACAGACACAATCGGGCCGTTACCGACCAGCAGGTAAGCGATAAACAGATCGAGCAGGCCGATGATAATGTTCAGCCAGCCGCGCGCCTGAGACATCTGACGCAGACCAGAACCCAGACGCAGGATCCCGCCGGCAATAAACAGAATGGCGAGCAGAATAGCGAGGCTGAGCATCCCGGTGAGCGGTTCGGTCAGGAACACATAACCCAGAAGGAGATAGGCGACCGCAACCAGAACGGAAAACAGCTTACTGCCGCCGCTGTAGAGCCGGCTGCTGAGTGTCACAAATAACATGGAGATCCCGTTTATCAGGAGAAGCCCCCCGATAATATAGCTGAGAGTCACACCGGATATCAGCGGGTTCATCAGACAGGCCACACCACCGGCCAGCAGGAGAATGGCGATGATCCACAGGTAGCCCCGTTGTTTCTTCAGGGCGTCGGCTGTCATATGAGTTAAATTCTGACGATTAAAATCAAGCATGGTTTTTCCTTAGTAAGCCCGTTACAGCGGCATCAGAGCATGCAGGGCAGCCTGATACCGGATGCGGAATATACCCGAAATGATAAACTTCACTTTACATTATTTGCGATAAGTAAGTATTTGTGAATACCAAATGCGTAAAATCAGTGCTCAATAATCATGACTGCCGTGGTATCGGGCTCCAGCGCCTTAAAAATATGCGGGACATCGCCGGGGTAGGAAATATAGTCGCCGGGCAAAAGTGTGGCGGGCTCATCAAGGGTACCGACAACAGCACTGCCGGTCATCAGCAGGATATGTTCGGTAACCTGTGCCATATGCGGCTCAGACACGCGGTCTTTGCCGGGCTGCGCGGTGATGGTGTACAGGTCACGGCGGTTAACCGCAGAAGCGGAAGAGAGCAGAAAAGCGTGGTAATACGCATTCTCGGCACTGACCTGAATACCTTCCCCGCGCCGCAAAACGGTTACCCGGCTTTTCGGGGTTTCAAACAGACTGGCAAACGGGATATTCAGTGCCACACAGAGCGACCACAGTGTTTCGATTCCCGGGTTTCCCTGTGCCGATTCCAGCTGTGACAGTGTGGATTTTGCAATACCGGCACTGCGCGCGACATCAGCGATGGAACGTCCCTGGCGCTGACGCTCTTCGGTCAGCCTGACAGCCATGATCTGCAGGGGCGGGGTGATAGGTGAATCCATAAAATACACTCTCTGCTGGTTAACGGAAATAACCCGGAATTAACACTTGCGTAATTCAAAGCGTTCGACATAATGAACGTATCGTTCAATTTATAAGTCTATCGCAATGAAACTCGCTATTCCACTCGATAATGCCATGATCCGCAATATTTTGCTGGTTTGTGTGGCGGATTTAATTGTCGGCGTTTCCTACGGGGCGCTGGCGCATGCCAACGGTTTTCCGCTCTGGGTACCGCTGACACTGTCCCTGGTTGTGCTGGCAGGGGCGTCAGAGTTTCTGTTTATCGGCGTTGTGGCGGCCGGCGGCAGTCCGGTGTCTGCGGCGCTGGCCGGGTTGCTGGTGAATGCCCGTCATGTGCCGTTCAGCCTTGCGGTGCACGACCTTGCCGGTAAAGGCCCGAAAAAACTGTTGGGCTTCCATATTCTTAATGATGAGAGTGTGGTGTTCGGTCTGGCGGAAAAACAGAAGGACAAACAGAAAGCCGCATTCTGGCTGTGCGGGCTGGGAATTTTTCTGTGCTGGCCGCTGGGGACGATTATCGGTGAGTTTCTCGGTACCTTTATTGTGGATACCAAAGCGCTGGGGCTGGATGCCATGTTCCCGGCGATTATCCTGGCATTGTGTCTGCCTGCACTGCGTGAGGCGAAAACACGCCGCGCTGCTCTGCTGGGAGCGGTGATTGCCCTGGCGGCAACGCCATTTTTACCGCCGGGGATCCCGGTGCTGTTATCACTGCTGGGGCTGGTGGTCAGCCTGAGGAGAGCGTAATGCCGGATACATTATCCATTCTGACGGGGATCGCGCTGCTGGCGGTCGGTACGTATGCCATGCGGGCGTCCGGGGCGCTGCTCAGCGGGCGTTTCTCGGTGTCGTCACACGTTAAAAATCTGCTTTCCACGGGGGCGATTGTCATTCTGTTTGCTGTGGCGGTAACGATGACGATTTTCAGCGGACAGGAATTATCAGACTGGCCGAAAATGGCCGGAGTGGCGGTTGCGGGAATACTGACGTGGTATAAAAAGCCGTTTCTGGTGATTGTGCTGGCCGCTGCGATTGTGACCGCACTGCTGCGTTATCTGCTGTCGCTGTGGTAAACAGAGAGACCCGCGCAGCATCACTGCGCGGATGATAAAAGATTATTGTGCCAGCCAGGCGGCGGATGTGGTGATAGCAGCCATCGGGCGGAGCATCTCCAGACTTATCTGGTGCAGCTCCGCTGTCGGTGCGGCACACAAATCCTCCGCTACCGAGACATAAAACCCGCTGTCGTGGGCATAACGCGCGGTGCTCTGAATTGCCATCACCGTGCTGACACCGGCCAGAACAAGGTGTTCAATCCCGGCTTTACGCAGCCAGATCAGCAAATCATTTCCTGCAAAGGCACTAACGCCTTTCTTCACAAAACAGACATCCTCTTTCTGCACATCCGTACCGTCTGCCCAGTCACAACCGCTGCCGCTCAGTTTCAGGGCACCAATCTCTTTTGCCCGCTGAAACATCGGTGATCCGGCGGGGATATCATGCCAGTCATCCGCAAACCCGACCCGCACCCATACCACGGGAATATCCCGCTGCCGCACCTGACGGGCGGTTTCCCGTGTGGCTGCAATCAGATTACGGGCGGCAGTCTGGTCATGGCAGGCGTTGGAAAGCCCGTGTTTGCCGGTAATGTCATTAATAAGGTCGATAATAATCAGTGCCTGTTTCATCTGTCCCTCCTGTTCTGACTTTTTTCAGCATAGCCTTATGTTTCAGAACTGTCATGGGAAGCAGCGGAAATTTCACGGTTTTTTGCCGGAATGTGGATCACAAACCCGATACCGCGCTGCTGCAATCCGTCGGTGACGGAGAGATAACCGCCGATTTTTTCCGCCAGATTCTGTGCAATGGCAAGGCCGAGACCGCTGCCGTTTTCACTGCAGCCCGGCACACGGAAAAAGCGCGAGAACAGGCGGTGGCGGTACTGCTCACTGATGCCGTTGCCGTTGTCGCGGATAATAATCTGCACTTCATCCGGATTGCCGGTGTCCAGCGAGACTTCGGCCTGGCTGTCCGGCGGGCAGTATTTCACCGCATTATTCAGAATATTGTTGATGATGGAGAACAGCGCCTGTTTATCGGTGACAACAATGCAGCTTTCCGGGCCGTCGAAGGAAAACTCAATATTTTTGCGCAGGGCGTAGGGCACCAGCATGGCAATGGTGTGACTCAGCGCCTGGGTCAGGTCGATCTCTTCCATTTTCAGCGGATAATCTTCCGTTTCCAGCCGGGCCAGATCAATCAGCTGCCGTGACAGTGATACCGCGCGATCCAGACTGATTTCCATATCAGCGGTTATTTCGTTGCGCTCCGCCGGGTCATCAATCTGTTTGAGCAGATGAATTTGTGCCAGTACGGCGGCAATCGGCGTACGCAGTTCATGAGCGGCATCTGCCATAAACTGTTTTTCCCGCAGATTGGCGGCATCCACCCGCTGCATCAGCTGGTTAATGGCATGCAGTACCGGACGCATTTCATTGTACTGATATTTCATGCTGATGGGTGTCAGGTTGCCGGGGTTACGGGTGGCGATACTGCGGGTGGTTTCACGCAGCGGGCGCAGACTGAGATAGGTGGTGATAATCGTGGATGAGAGCATGGTGCCGAGAATAAACAGCAGCGGAACGGCGGTGCCGGTTGCCGGGTCGCCGATCAGCATATGGCGGTCGGTGCCGGATTCCCCGATAACCGCAGTGCGCTGCATATCCGGGTCGGTATTATAAGCAAGATACCAGGTTTCGCCGTCCTCGGTGAAACGCTCGATTCCGTCAGGTTTCAGCGGAATATGAACATCCGGTTTATTACTGTACAGCACTTCACCCGTTGTACTGTGCAGAATAGCGACCAGCGGATCATAATTTTCCTCTTCCAGGCCGCTTTTCATCGCATTGGCGTACATACTCTCCAGGGCACGGGCAATCTGCGGGAAGGTGGCGGAATCCGTGGGGGTTTCCCGCAGCGTGTCAGAGACACCACGGGCAATCACCATCTGCTGGGCATTAAAATCTTCACTTAAACCGGGCAGATAGGCGTATTTCAGCCAGGCGATCCAGACGCCCCACAGCAGGAGCATTGAGAAGGTCTGAAGGAGAACAGTATAAACAAAGAATGAGCGGATTCTCACTTATTCGCTGTCCTTTTTCAGCAGATAGCCGATTCCGCGGACAGTAATCACTTTCTCTTTACCGATTTTGCGGCGCAGATTATGGATATGCACTTCCAGGGAATTACTTTCGATCTTATCGTCCAGCCCGAATAAACGCTGTTCCAGCTCATGTTTGCGCACCACATTACCGGTATTACGCATTAATTCATATAACAGCTGATACTCTTTGCCGGAGAGCAGTAATAACTCGTCATTCAGTGTCACCTGATGGTTCATCGGGTTAAGGGTGATATTATCCACTTTCCATAACTGTGAGGAAAAACCGGCAATACGGCGGGAAACCGCTTTAACGCGGGAAATTAATTCCGGCAGTTCAACCGGTTTGGAAATAAAATCATCCGCCCCTGAATCGAGGGAATTGACCAGATGATCACGCTGATTGCGGGCGGTCATAATAATAATCGGGATTTGCTCCCCGCTGTTGCGCCACTCCACCAGAGAGTCAAACCCGTCGCCGTCCGGTAACCCCAGATCCAGCAGCATCAGGTCAAAATGCTGTTCTGTCAGCCGCTTACGGGCATCGGCCAGTAAACGCAGCCAGCACACACGAAAACCGGCCAGTTCCAGTCCCCGGCACAGTGCTTTACCTAATTGTAAATCGTCTTCGACTAATAGAATTTGCACGTTTCCTCTCTTTCTGTAAAAGCGGGCTCTCTGTAAAAGCGGATTGCAGTATAGCATTGACGATTACTGTGACAACGCAGGCAAATTATTGTGGCAACGGGGCTTAATGTACCCTTAATCAATCCCGCTTAATGTGATATCCGGTTTATAAAATCATCAATCAGATGACCGGCATATTTTTCTGTCTGTTTTTGCAGGAAATAAAAATAAAAAATGGTGCCGAACAACACGGCGGCATAAATAAACACTGCCCAGATATAGGTCAGGCTGTAATCCAGCAGGGTCAGGGATAAATAGCTGATGTCGATATTCAGTGACAGGGCATCAATAATCTTCTGTGAAAACAGCAGCAGGGAGAAGAGTAATACCGGCAGGGCGAGTAACCCGGTCAGCATATTCACCTTTTTGCGGCGTTTTGCCAGGGCGGGATAATGTTCATCGTGCATATAGGCGGCGATATCGGTGAGCTGATCGTCCAGATCGTCACGGCAGGCTACCGGCGCATCCTGTTTTTCTATTTGCTGATGCAAAAGGCGTAAAAGCTGACTGTTATCGATGCTTTTTGCAAAAGCGGTAATAATTCCCATGCGGAACTCCTGAAAGTCTGTGTCGGCCGGCTATTATTTAACAATTTTACAGCCGGGTCATGCTGATTTATTAACATTACCTGAATTAAATCATAATCTGCACTCTGCGGTACAATACAGATACGTTATAGCGGAAAACACTGTGTTATATATAACGGCAGAATACATTTATCTTTCAGGGATTATCATCCATGTTACGCATCACCGCACTACTGGAAAATACGAATACTGACCCGAAACTGGATTCTCACCCTGGTCTCAGCCTGTTGCTGGACGACGGGGAAACCTCGCTGCTGTTTGATACGGGCGCGGATAATACCTATATCCGCAATGCACAGGCACTGGGGATTTCACTGGAAAATATTGATGCGGTGGTGTTGTCTCACGGTCATTATGACCATTTCGGCGGATTAACCCGTACGGAACGGCATAATCTGCCGTCGGCGCTGAAGGTGATTGCACACCCGCATATTTTCGAGCCGCGCCGCGCCGCATTGTGGCTGGGCAGTTACCCGCTGAAATTCAAGCGGTTATCTCCGTTATTTTGTGAAGAAACACTGCGCCGTGACTATCAGTTCGTGCTGACGGAAAAACCGTATTCTATCTCATCCCGCTTTCTGTTCGCCGGAGAAATCACGCAGCGGGCCGTGGTGCGCCGTTACGGGGTACTGCTCAGTAACGGTGAGGCAGATTATGTGCGTGACGACAGTTTTCTGATCTGGCGCGGGGAGGAGGGGATTGTGATTATCACCGGATGCAGCCATTCAGGCATTGAGTCAGTGATACAACATGCGCGTGCCCTGACAGATAATGCACCGGTGCAGGCGGTGGTCGGCGGGCTGCATCTGCGCCGGGCAACACCGGCAGCACTGCGCCGCGCACAGGAGGCAGTGGATCCGCAAACCCGGGTGTACGGCTGTCACTGTACCGGTGCCAGAGGGCGCAATGCCCTGAATGCGGACGATTTTAATACCGGGCAGCAACTGACATTCCGCTGAGTCTGCCCGGCGGGCTTATCAGCCGTGCGCTTCCAGGAAACGGACATAGGCATCTGCCCATTTCTGCACAAACGCACCGGTTTTTTCACTGAATTTACCGTTTTCGCCGATCATGCCGTCATACCATTGCAGGTACATCTCCGGCTGATTGAGTGTCGGCATATTCAGGAATGCCAGCACATTGCGCAGATGCTGCTGTGCCATCGCGGTACCCATCGCCCCGGCGGAGGTGCCGATCACGGCGGCCGGTTTGCTGTCCCAGCTGTTTTGTCCCCACGGACGGGAGCCCTGATCCAGTGCGTTTTTCAGCACACCGGGAATAGAACGGTTATACTCCGGCGTAACAAAAATCACGCCGTCAGCCTGTGAAATCTGCTGTTTGAATGCCAGCACCTCAGCAGGCGGTTGCGCGTCACAGTCCTGATTATAGAGCGGCAGTGAACCGATACTGACAAATTCACACTGAATGTGTGCAGGGAAAAGAGAGACCAGAGCATGCGCCAGCTGACGGTTGTAACTCTGCTCACGCAGTGAACCGACAACAACAGCAACGCGGTACTGTTTCATTGTAACCTCCTGAACCGGTGAAAATCCGGTGATGAATAAGCAATAAAACAAATGAAAACGTTACTATCATAGTGCGGAATCGCGGAACAGAGAGCAGAATTTAGTAAATTTTTATGACATCACAACAAAAAAGATCTTATCAGGAGCCGGAATGACTATCCCGCAAGCCCCGGAACACCCGGTACAGTTCACCGCACACGGTGAAACCCGGACGGATAACTATTACTGGCTGCGGGATGATACCCGCAGTGATCCGCAGGTGATTCAGTATCTGACGGATGAAAACCGTTATACACAGCAGAAATTACAGGCTGCTGAGCCGCTGCGCGAAGCGCTGTATGAGGAGATGGTCGCCCGCATGCCGCAGGCGGATGAATCCGCGCCATACAGTTACAACGGTTATGTTTACCGCACCCGGTTTGAGGCGGGCAAAGAGTATCCGCTGTATGAGCGGCGTAAAATAAACAGCGGCCAGTGGGAAGTGCTGGCGGACGGCAATGAACGGGCACAGGGGCTGGCCTATTATGAGCTGGTGTCTCTTGCAGTCAGTGCGGATAACCGCCGTATTGCGATTGCCGAGGATAAAGCCGGCCGCCGTGAATATCAGGTGGCTTACCGTGATCTGACCGATGACCACTGGCAGGAATCCGTATTGACAGAAGTGGCCGACGATCTGGTCTGGTCAGCCGATGGTTCGGTTCTGTTTTATGTCCGTCAGGATCCGCAGACATTGCTGCCGTTCGAGGTATACCGCCACCATTTCGGCACAGATAGCGCACAGGATGAACTGGTATACCGTGAGGAAGATGACCGTTTTTATACCGGCTTATCCCTGTCATCCTCCCGGGAATGGATTTTTATCGGCTGTCACAGCCCGGTCACTTCTGAGGTTCATCTGATCAATGCCAATGATCCGTTACAGCCGCCGGTCTGTTTCTCTCCGCGTCAGGACGGGCGTGAGTATCACGTCGATCATCTGGATGGTCAGTTTTATATCCGCTCTGACCATGAAAACGAACTGTTTGGCCTTTACCAGACGGAGGCGCCGGAAAATCCGTGGCAAACTCTGATTGCACCGCAGCCGGATACCGATCTGGAAGATTTCACGCTGTTCCGTGACTGGCTGGTATTACAGGAACGGCACGCCGCGCTGCCGCAGATCCGCATTATTCACCGGCAGAGCGGGAAAGAAACACAAGTCGGGTTTGATGATGGTGCTTACTGCGCGTGGCTCGGGCTGAACCCGGAGCCGGACAGTCAGCTGCTGCGCTACGGTTATACCTCGATGACCACACCGGCATCGGTGTATGAGCTGGATATGGTCAGCGGGGAACGGACGCTGCTGAAACAGGCGCAGGTAAACGGTTTTCAGCGGGATAATTATCACAGTGAACGAATTTGGGTCACTGCCCGTGACGGCGTGCAGATACCGGTTTCGCTGGTCTGGCATAAAGATCACTATCAGCAGGGATTCAATCCTCTGCTGATTGAAGGCTACGGGGCGTATGGTGCCAGTATGGATCCGGATTTCGACGCCAACCGGCTGAGCCTGCTGGATCGCGGTTTTGTTTATGCTCAGGCGCATATCCGCGGCGGCGGTGAGTTGGGTAAACGCTGGTACAATGCCGGAAAGATGCAGCATAAAATCAACAGTTTTAATGATTTTGTGGATGTGACACGCGAACTGATTACCCGGCGTTATGGTGCGGAAAACCGGATCTACGCCACCGGCGGCAGTGCAGGCGGATTGCTGATGGGAGCGGTGATTAATCAGGCGCCGGAGCTGTATCGCGGTATCGTGACACAGGTGCCGTTTGTGGATGCACTGACTACCATGTCTGATCCGTCCATTCCGCTGACCACCGGCGAATATGACGAGTGGGGCAACCCGGAAAATGAATCCGCTTACCGGGATATCCGCGCCTACAGCCCGTATGACAACATTGAGGCGAAAGCCTACCCGAATATGCTGGTGACCAGCGGCCTGCATGATTCTCAGGTTCAGTACTGGGAACCGGCAAAATGGGTGGCAAAACTGCGGAAACTGAAGACGGATGATAATTTTCTGCTGCTCTATACCGATATGGAAGCGGGGCACGGCGGTAAGTCAGGACGGTTCAACTATTTGTGGGATGTGGCGCTCGGTTATGTGTTCCTGCTGATGGTGGATGAACAACAGGAGTAGTGACACTGTCACTTAATGTGTGACAATGTCACCGGTAAAATCGGATGTTACTCAGCGGCTTTCCGTTTACGGGCAGCCGCTTTTTTGTGCACGGCGATAATTTCACTCTCCACACTGCCATCCTGTAACAGCGTGGTGATTTTCTGCCCGACTTTTACCTGACGGGTTTTGTTCAGCACTTCACCGCTGTCTGTCTGGCTGATACTGAAGCCCCGGCTGAGTGTTGCCAGCGGGCTGACACCCTCGAGTGTAGAGCAGAGACGGGCAAACCGTTCGCGTTGCTGACTGAGCTGTTCACGCATGGCAGAGGAGAGACGGTACTGCAACTGCTGAACATGGCGCTGCTGCTGTTGCAGTTGCGGGCGCGGATCCCGGCGCATCAGACGCTGTTCTGTTTGTGTCAGCTGACGGGACTTTTGAGTCAGCATAAGCTGTCCGGCCTGAATCAGCCGTTGTTCCAGGCGCTGAATCAGTTGTTGCTGCCGTGCGAGACGCAGTTGCGGATGCTGTTGCTGCAAGCGGTGATGTAACTGGCTGAACAACCGCTGTTTTCTGGCAATAAAATAATCCATCGCCATTTCCAGCCGTTGTTGTACTGACTGGATCTGCCGCAGGCGCTCTGTCAGGTCACGGCTGACCAGTTCTGCCGCCGCCGACGGGGTTGGTGCCCGCAAATCCGCGACAAAATCGGCGATAGTGATATCCGTTTCATGACCGACGGCACTGATCACCGGAAGCCGGCTGGCAAAAATGGCCCGCGCCACCCGCTCATCATTGAAACTCCACAAATCTTCCAGTGAACCGCCGCCGCGCCCGACAATCAGCACATCACATTCATTACGGCGGTTAGCGGTTTCAATTGCACGGACAATCTGTGCCGGTGCATCAGCACCCTGAACCTGAGCGGGGTAGATAATCACCGGCAGTGACGGGTCACGGCGGCGCAGAATATTCAGAATATCGTGAAGGGCGGCCCCGGTGGCGGATGTCACCACGCCCACACAGGTGGCAGGCACCGGCAGCGGTTTTTTCAGATGGGTGTCAAACAGTCCTTCGGCTTTCAGTTTCTCTTTCAGCAGTTCAAACTGCTGCTGAAGCAGACCTTCACCGGCAGGTTGCATGGACTCAACAATCAGTTGGTAATCCCCGCGCGGCTCATACAGCGTGATCGCAGCGCGTACCAGCACCTGCTGCCCGTTCTGCGGCGCAAATGTCACACGGCTGTTGTTGCCGCGGAACATGGCTGCCCGCACCTGGGATTTTTCATCTTTCAGGGTAAAATACCAGTGACCGGAAGACGGGCGCGAAAAGTTGGAGATCTCCGCGCTGATCCAAATCCGGCCCATTTCCAGCTCGAGTAACTGCCGGACAGTCGTATTTAACCGGGTAACAGTAAAAATTGCGGTATTTTCAGGTAGCAACATGTGAGCCAGATCAAATAATAAAACAAGGACTTAATTGTCCGATACTACCGCCTTCTGACAGATTAGCAACGAATTTTTGAAAAAAAGGCTAGGCGCAACCGATTACCACCTGTATAATGCCGCGGCAATATTTTATCTTCTTTCAATCCTGCTGCCTGGTGAGATATTGCACATGTTACGTATTAAAAAAGAAGCTTTAACCTTTGATGATGTTCTCTTAGTTCCTGCACACTCCACAGTTCTGCCCAACACTGCCGATTTATCGACACAACTCACCGCGAAAATCCGTCTGAACGTCCCGATGATCTCGGCGGCGATGGATACCGTAACGGAAGCCCGTCTGGCGATTGCCCTTGCCCAGGAAGGCGGCATCGGTTTTATTCACAAAAATATGTCCATTGAGCGTCAGGCTGATGAAGTCCGCCGTGTAAAAAAACACGAAAGCGGTGTGGTTTCTGATCCGCAGACTGTTACTCCGTGCACCACTCTGCGCGAAGTTCAGACCCTGACTGAGCAGAACGGCTTTGCCGGTTATCCGGTGGTCACTACCGATAACGAATTAGTCGGTATCATCACCGGCCGTGACGTGCGTTTCGTGACTGACCTGGATCAGCCGGTAACTGCCGTTATGACCCCGAAAGAGCGTCTGGTGACCGTCCGTGAAGGCGAAGCCCGCGAAGTGGTTCTGAAGAAAATGCACGAGCGCCGCGTGGAAAAAGCGCTGGTGGTGGATGATTCCTTCCATCTGCTCGGCATGATCACCGTAAAAGATTTCCAGAAAGCAGAGCGTAAACCAAACGCCTGTAAAGATGAGCACGGCCGTCTGCGTGTCGGCGCAGCAGTCGGTGCCGGTGCCGGTAACGAAGAGCGTGTTGATGCGCTGGTGGCTGCCGGTGTGGACGTTCTGTTAATCGACTCCTCTCACGGTCATTCCGAAGGCGTGTTACAGCGCATCCGTGAAACCCGTGAAAAATACCCTGATCTCGAGATCATCGGCGGTAACGTCGCCACAGCCGAAGGCGCGAAAGCCCTGGCAGCAGCCGGTGTCAGCGCAGTGAAAGTGGGTATCGGCCCCGGTTCTATCTGTACCACCCGTATCGTAACCGGCGTGGGCGTACCACAGTTAACGGCTATTTCTGATGCTGTTGAAGCGCTGGAAGGCACCGGCATTCCGGTTATCGCTGACGGCGGTATCCGTTTCTCCGGTGATATCGCGAAAGCGCTGGCAGCCGGTGCGGCATGTGTGATGGTCGGTTCGATGTTCGCCGGTACCGAGGAATCTCCGGGCGAAGTGGAACTCTATCAGGGTCGTGCTTACAAATCTTACCGTGGTATGGGTTCACTCGGTGCGATGTCCAAAGGTTCTTCTGACCGTTACTTCCAGACCGATAACGCCGCTGACAAACTGGTGCCGGAAGGTATCGAAGGCCGTGTGGCTTACAAAGGTGTACTGAAAACCATCGTTCACCAGCAAATGGGCGGCCTGCGCTCTTGCATGGGACTGACCGGTTGTGCAACTATTCACGAACTGAATACTAAAGCAGAGTTTGTCCGTATCAGTGGTGCCGGGATTCAGGAAAGTCACGTTCATGATGTGACTATCACCAAAGAAGCACCAAACTACCGTTCAGGTCTCTGATTCATGCGGCGGTCTGTGGACCGCCAGCCTATAATTGTTTGCTCTTGGAACATACATTAATGACAACGAATATTCATCAGCACCGCATTCTTATCCTCGACTTTGGATCGCAGTACACTCAGCTGATCGCGCGCCGTATCCGTGAAATCGGCGTTTATTGTGAACTGTGGGCATGGGATGTCACTGAAGAACAGATCCGTAATTTCAATCCGAACGGTATTATTCTCTCCGGCGGCCCGGAAAGCACCACTGAACACAACAGCCCGCGCGCGCCTGAGTATGTCTTCAGCGCCGGTGTACCGGTTCTCGGTATCTGCTACGGCATGCAGACCATGTCTATGCAACTCGGTGGCGCAGTAGAAACCTCTGACGAGCGCGAGTTTGGTTATGCACAGGTTGAAATCCGCGAAACCTGCGAACTGTTCCGTGGTATTCAGGATATGCTGGATGACAACGGCAAACCGCTGCTGGATGTGTGGATGAGCCATGGTGACAAAGTTACCGCTATCCCGTCTGATTTCGTGACTGTCGCCAGCACCGAAACCTGTCCGTTTGCGATCATGGCGAACGACGAAAAACGTTTCTACGGCGTACAATTCCACCCGGAAGTGACCCATACTCACCAGGGCCAGGAAATCCTCAAACGTTTCGTGCTGGATATCTGTCAGTGTGAAGCTCTGTGGACCCCGGAAGCCATTATCGAAGACACCGTTATCCGTCTGCGTGAGCAGATTGGTGATGATCATGTTATCCTGGCACTCTCCGGTGGTGTGGACTCATCTGTGACTGCCATGCTGTTAAACCGTGCTATCGGTAAGCGCCTGACCTGTGTATTCGTGGATAACGGCTTACTGCGCCTGAACGAAGCAGAGCAGGTTATGGAGATGTTTGCGGGCAAATTTGACCTCAATATCATCCACGCCAAAGCGGAAGACCGTTTCCTGAATGCCCTGAAAGGTATTGCAGACCCGGAAGCCAAACGTAAAGCTATCGGCCATACATTCATTGAAATTTTTGATGAAGAAGCGTCAAAACAGAAACAAGTCAAATGGCTGGCACAGGGCACTATCTATCCGGATGTGATTGAATCTGCCGCCTCTGAAACCGGTAAAGCCCACGTGATCAAATCCCACCATAACGTCGGCGGCCTGCCGGAAGATATGGAGCTGGGACTGGTTGAGCCGCTGCGCGAACTGTTTAAAGACGAAGTCCGCCGTATCGGTCTGCAGCTGGGTCTGCCGTACGATATGCTGTACCGCCATCCGTTCCCGGGCCCTGGTCTGGGTGTCCGCGTACTGGGTGAAGTGAAAAAAGAGTACTGCGACATCCTGCGCCGTGCTGATGCTATCTTTATCGAAGAGCTGCACAAAGCGGATCTGTACCATAAAGTCAGCCAGGCATTCACTGTCTTCCTGCCGGTGCGTTCTGTCGGTGTCATGGGCGACGGCCGTAAATACGACTGGGTTGTCTCACTGCGCGCAGTCGAAACCATCGACTTTATGACCGCACACTGGGCACATCTGCCATACGACCTGTTAGGCCGCGTCTCCAACCGCATCATCAATGAAGTCGACGGCATTTCCCGTGTCGTATACGACGTCAGCGGCAAGCCACCGGCGACGATTGAGTGGGAATGATATACCAATAGTTTTTAACTACCGGTAATTATCAGAAAACCGAAAGCCATCAGTAAGTTATTGGTGGCTTTTTTGTTTTTAACTGTTTTTAATTGTTGACAATAGCCAGTATTTTTGACGGTATATGTGACGGTATCAAAAAATAAAACCACTCTAAACCGGCTGTGATACCGTCAAAAAAAACAAAAATTATGACGGTATTAAAAGAGAGAATACCGACGTGCTGACTGATACAAAATTAAAAAGTATGAAGCCGCAGGACAGGCTTTATAAAGTGTCTGATCGTGATGGTTTATATGTTGCCGTCACAAAAAACGGAACGATTTCATTCAGGTATGATTACCGCTTTAATGGCCGCCGTGAAACGGTGACATTTGGTAAATACGGGCCTGACGGTATCACGCTGGCACAGGCCCGTGAATTACTGAATGATGCAAAAAAGCAGCTGAATGCAGGTATATCACCGGCTGCAAGTAAACGCGACGGTATCGATAAGCGAAAGGGAGCGACGGTATTCAGCGAATATACCGTCAGATATCTGCGTGAAGCCCGCCTGGCGGATTCGACACGGGCAATGAAAGCCTCGGTGATCGAACGTGAGATAGTGCCGGCACTGGGTCGCCTGACGCTGGAAGAGATAAGCACTCAGCGGTTACGGGCATTGTGTGAAAAGATCCGTGACCGTGGTGGACGGGCAACTGCATTACAGGTACGTGAGATTGTCGGCGCGGTATTTGATTATGCTATTGACCGCGGCTATGAGATCAGTAACCCGGCAGCAGGTATTAAAGCATCCACGATCGCCACCTTTGAGCCGCGTGAGCGCGCAATGTCACCAAAAGAGATCGGCATATTCTTCCGGGAACTGGAGAACTACAGCTGTTATCCGACTCTGAAACTGGCCGTTAAATTTGTGCTGTTAACCCTGGTGCGGAAAACGGAATTTATCAAAGCTACCTGGGAGGAAGTCGATTTTAAACGTGCTCAGTGGGTGATCCCGAAAGAACGGATGAAGCGCCGCCGGGAGCATGTGATTTATCTCTCCCGGCAGGCACTGGATATGATGACCGGATTTCAGGTCTGCGCCATGGGGAGCGAATACCTGATCCCGGGGCGCTATGACATCCGTAAGCCGCTGTCGAATGCCGCGCTGAATAATGTGATTGATGGCGTGGTTAAACGGATAAATGAGAAGGGGATTAATTTTGAACCGATGACGGTACATGACCTGCGCCGGACGGCCAGCACGTTGTTGCATGAGGCGGGGTTTAATTCCGACTGGATAGAGAAGTGTCTGGCCCACGAACAAAAAGGCGTCCGTGCCGTGTACAACAAAGCGGAATACGCTGATCAGCGCCGCGACATGTTGCAGCAGTGGGCCGATATGGTTGACGGGTGGATTGAAGAGGGGAAAGCGGGGTAATTACTCGTCGCCTAATACTTTGTGGGCGATCAGGGATGAAAGGTAACACGCGCCGACAGGCAGCCAGAATGTGGAATAAAGCATCACGGCGGCTATGTCGGTGCGGGTATCTGCGCTTCTGCTCAGTTCTGCGAAGAGATAACCGGCAATCCACAGATAGAGTGCAAGGATCAGCATCAGTGCCTCCTATCCGTTTTGCGCTTGTTCTGTGCGTCATCGTCGCCGCACTCTTTTGAGCAGTACGCGCTGCCGGGCATAACCGGTTCATCACGGCACCAGATACAGAAGCCGGTCAGGCTTTTCTGCTTTGGCGGCCGGTTGGCAAGCGCGGTGGTCAGCCGCAATTCGTTTAAGTCATTGGCTTCATCGATAATATCGGCCATAAAATTACCTCGCTTATGTTAGAGCTATCAACTTTGATTAAAACTTAATCTACATGCCTCTTTTGCGGCATATCCAATACGGGCCGCTGCGGTAACCAGATGGTCAGGATCCATCTCAATCCCGATAAACCGGAACCCTTCCGCAATGGCCGCTTTTCCTGTGCTGCCGGACCCCATGAACGGATCAAGTACAGTCCCGCCTGCAGGCGTTACCAGACGGCAGAGATAACGCATTAAATCCGCAGGCTTCACTGTCGGATGTGTGTTTTTGGCGCCACTGGTGCGCCCGGCACCGGCTCTAGGATTATTGATTCCAACGCTGCCCTCTGCGCGTCCACCGGTCATTTCTGAAGCAGAGGCGGCAACAAACCGATCCATACCTGCATCGCGATCTGATTTACTGACTTTTGCGCAGTAAAAAAACCTTGCCGCTGATGTTGCAGATTCAATGCGTGGCTCTGGGTTTGAAACTACATTTTTAAGTTCGCCGTACACTCTGTTGTCATTGTCTGAGCCGTCATTTTTGGCCTTTCCCTGCTGCCCTTTTGCATTAGGAAATGCAGTTATCACTTCGTGGCTGCCGTCATGAATCACATTTGCAGGCCAGCGCCCCTCATTGTTCTGTGCCCACTCATTCCCTGCAGGTGCTTTACCATCACGAACATCAGACAGTAAACCGCCCGAACCACCAGCCAGCATTTCTTCTGTCGGTACACGGCACAGATCAATATTCAGGGCGCCGGTTCCGAACTCCGTGACATTATCCAGAATCGTGCCGTTGAACGGTTTACGCGCCATAACAATGGGCTCATGGGCCGGTTTTAATGCCGTTCCTTTGCCCTTATGCTCACCATCAAGATTTTTCGATTTCGGGAAGCCACTGCCGTAAATCCACATAATTTGATCACGTATCTCAAAACCAGCATCCTCGATGTTTACCACCAGGCGGTGATATGTCCGGCTGCCGCCAAATGCCAGTAAGTGTCCACCCGGCTTTAATACCCGCAGGCATTCCGCCCACTGTTCAACGGTCGGTACAGCGTAGTCCCATTTATTCGACATAAACCCGATTCCATACGGGGGATCGGTTACAATTGAATCCACTGAGTTATCCGGTAGGTTTTTTAAGGCATGCTCACAGCGGCCGCCGATCAGTTGGTAGCTCATACATCACCTCAACTCATATTCCATATAATTTGAAAGCATTGAGCCGACACCATCAGGATGTAATTTACGGTCTTTATTTTTATTGTTACTCATAAACCTGTCGACTCGGTTATTGATTATTTTTACGCATGAAAAACAAATATGAGTAGACTCGCGAATGGTGATAATATCGCGCTCGAATTAATTTTACATGAGCAGCATTTAAATAACTGTTGTCCTTTATTCATTCTCCGCATCCTTCATCATCAGGAATAC
>NZ_AZRH01000011.1:0-145091 GCF_000512315.2 Morganella sp. EGD-HP17 | reverse complement strand
TGTTCTAGATCAGGTTATTGATCTCATTACTGGTTTCATCCAGTCCGCCCCGGATTTTATTCCGGACAAAATCATATTCCGTATTATTCTTTGAATTGTCGTAACGATACATCGGTGCGTGAAGTTCGCCGGTAAAACTGGCCCGGTAATTTTTTAATTCCTGGTTACAGACAAAGTTATAAATCAGATCAACGCGGGCATATAAACTTTTTGATGAATCGTCATATAAGGACTGATAGGTATCAAGATTTTTCCGGCAGGCTTCTGTGAATAATTTATGATTTTCAGCATCAGCTGCCATACCGACATCAATCAGAATGGTGTAAATATCCTGCCGGATATAGGTACTGTCCTAACGTACTTTCTTCATTATGACCTCTGCTGTTTTCAGGGCAGAAAGCCTGATTATAGTTGTTCCATTTCAGGGGAAGTGAATACCCGAAATGTTGCTTTAGTCCTTACCTGATGCACTAATTTGTGTAGAATCAGAGCTAACCCACTTTCATGGAGCGCTCTGCTATGGCTGGTGTAAACAAAACGAATATGAGTGAAACGGATATTATCAGCAAATTTATCCTTCCCGCAGTTAAGGATGCCGGCTGGGATGATTTGACTCAGATTCGTCAGGAAGTGAAACTGCGTGATGGTAAGATAGTGGTCCGCGGAAAGCTGGCATCACGTATCAAAGTGAAATCTGCCGATATCGTACTGTATCACAAGCCTAACCTGCCATTGGCGGTTATCGAAGCCAAAGCCAATAAGCACGCCATCAGTAAAGGGATGCAGCAGGGACTGGATTATGCCGGACTGCTTGATGTACCCTTTGTGTTTGCTTCTAACGGTGATGGGTTTATCTTCCATGATAAAACCAATCCGCAGCAGCTCGAATCAGAAATTACGCTTGATGCTTTCCCGGCACCAGAGCTACTCTGGCAAAAATATTGCGACTGGAAAGGGTTTACTCAGCAACAGTTGCCCGTTATCAGTCAGGATTATTACGATGACGGCAGCGGGAAATCGCCCCGTTACTATCAGATGCGGGCAATTAACCGGACGATAGATGCCGTATCAGCGGGAAAGAATCGTATTTTGCTGGTTATGGCAACCGGCACGGGCAAAACCTATACCGCGTTCCAGATAATCTGGCGGCTGTGGAAAGCCAGAAACAAGAAACGTATTCTGTTTCTTGCAGACCGCAACATTCTGGTCGATCAGACTAAAAATAATGATTTTCAACCTTTCGGCACTGCGATGACCAAAGTCACCGGCCGTACTATCGATCCTGCTTATGAAGTACATCTTGCATTGTATCAGGCCATTACCGGACCGGAAGAGAATCAGAAAGCCTATAAACAGGTTGCTCCGGATTTCTTTGACCTGATTGTGATTGACGAATGTCACCGTGGCAGTGCGTCCGAAGATTCCGCCTGGCGGGAGATTCTGGAGTATTTCGGCAGCGCCACTCAGATTGGCCTGACAGCAACACCAAAAGAAACAGAAGACGTCTCCAATATCGATTATTTTGGTGAACCGGTTTACACCTATTCACTGAAAGAGGGAATTGAAGACGGTTTCCTCGCCCCTTACAAAGTCGTGCGTGTTGATATCGATGTCGATGTTCAGGGCTGGCGGCCGGTTAAAGGTCAACTGGATAAATACGGCAAAGAGATTAAAGACCGTATATACAATCTGAAGGATTTTGACCGCACGCTGGTTATTGATGAGCGTACTATGCTGGTGGCGAAGACTATCACCGATTACCTGAAACGTACCAACCCGATGGATAAAACCATTGTTTTCTGTAACGATATTGATCATGCAGAGCGGATGCGTCATGCGCTGGTGGTGCTTAATCCTGAGCAGGTATTGAAGAACGAAAAATACGTGATGAAAATTACCGGCGACGATGATATCGGCAAAGCACAGCTGGATAACTTTATTAATCCGAAAAAGCCTTATCCGGTGATAGCAACCACCTCAGAATTGATGAGTACGGGTGTCGATGCGCAGACCTGCAAGCTGGTCGTGCTGGATCAAAATATTCAGTCCATAACCAAATTTAAGCAAATCATCGGGCGCGGTACGCGTATCAACGAAAAGTACGGTAAGTTGTGGTTCACCATTCTCGACTTTAAAAAAGCAACCGAACTGTTTGCGGATGAGCGCTTTGACGGCGTGCCGGAAAAAGTGCTGGTGGTCAGACCCGGTGACATTTCCGATCAGGATTCGGATTTTAACGAGCAACTTGATGCGGAAAATGATGATAATACCGCCGGTGAGGCGCGGGAAGATACCGCTGACTATCAGGTTAACCGCGACAGGTCTGAAGGCTGTGGTGAATTCCATAGTGACGATGATGACGACAAAGTCCGTAAGTTCTATGTGAATGGCGTGCATGTAAAAGTGCTGGCTAAACGTGTTCAGTATTATGATTCTGACGGTAAACTGGTGACTGAATCCTTCCGCGATTACACCCGCAAAACAATGCTGAAAGACAGTGAGTACGCTTCACTGGATGGCTTTATGCGCAAATGGAAGAATGCTCCGCGCAAACAGGTCATCATTGAAGAACTGGAGCAACTGGGGATTTTATGGGATGTACTGGCCGAAGAGGTGGGTAAAGATCTCGACCCGTTTGATTTGCTCTGCCATGTGGTGTACGGTCAGCCGCCGTTAACGCGTCAGGAGCGTGCAGCAAATGTGCGCAAACGTAACTATTTTACGAAGTATGCCGAACCGGCTCAGCAGGTACTTAATACTCTGCTGGACAAATATGCTGATGAAGGTGTGCAGGAAATTGAGGACGTTCTGGTGCTCAAACTGAAACCGTTTGATGCGCTGGGCCGTCCGGGAGAGATCATCAGAGCCGGCTTTGGTAACAAAGCAGCGTATGAGCAGGCCGTCAACGAACTGGAAAACGAAATCTACCGGTTACCGCCACGATTAGCCTGACAGCGAATAAATATATTGCCACCGCCGCGCCTGTGGCCGGTGGCTGTCTTTTTTAGTATGGAAAGAAAACATGTCGATTAGTTCAGTAATTAAATCCCTTCAGGACATTATGCGTAAAGATGCCGGTGTTGACGGTGATGCCCAGCGTTTGGGGCAACTGTCATGGCTGTTGTTCCTGAAAATTTTCGATACCCAGGAAGAAGAGCTGGAACTGGAGCTGGATGATTATCAGTTCCCGATCCCGAAGCGCTATTTATGGCGCAGCTGGGCAGCAGACAGTGAGGGTATTACCGGTGATGAGTTACTGGAGTTTGTGAACGACGATCTTTTTCCGGGGCTTAAAAACCTCATCGCGCCGATCGATAAAAATCCGCGTGGCTTTGTTGTCAGACAGGCGTTCAGCGATGCCTATAACTATATGAAAAATGGCACACTGCTGCGCCAGGTGATTAACAAGCTCAATGAAATTGATTTCGGCAGCAGCCGGGAACGGCATCTGTTTGGCGATATTTACGAACAGATCCTGCGTGACCTGCAAAGTGCAGGAAATGCAGGTGAATTCTATACTCCACGCGCCGTGACGCGCTTTATGGTCAATCGTATTGATCCGAAGCTGGGTGAGTCAATTATGGACCCGGCGTGCGGTACCGGCGGTTTCCTCGCCTGTGCGTTTGACCATGTGAAAGAGCATTACGTCAATACCACCGAAGACCACAAAATACTGCAAAAACAGATCTGCGGCGTAGAGAAAAAGCAGCTTCCGCATTTGCTGTGTACCACCAACATGCTGCTGCACGGCATTGAAGTACCGGTACAAATCCGCCATGACAACACACTCAATAAGCCGCTTTCTTCCTGGGATGAGCAGATTGATGTGATTGTTACCAACCCGCCGTTTGGCGGTACCGAAGAAGACGGTATCGAGAAAAACTTCCCGGCAGAGATGCAGACCCGTGAAACCGCTGATCTGTTTCTGCAACTGATTATCGAAGTGCTGGCAGACAAAGGCCGCGCAGCAGTGGTATTACCGGATGGCTCGCTGTTTGGCGAAGGCGTGAAAACCAAGATTAAAAAACTGCTCACTGAGGAGTGCAATCTGCACACCATCGTGCGGTTGCCAAACGGCGTGTTTAACCCGTACACCGGTATCAAAACTAATATTCTGTTTTTCACCAAAGGTCAGCCAACCAAAGAGGTGTGGTTCTATGAGCACCCGTACCCGGACGGCGTGAAGAACTACAGTAAAACCAAACCGATGAAGTTTGAAGAGTTTCAGGCTGAGATCGATTGGTGGGGAAATGAAGCCGACGGTTTTGCCGCCCGCAAAGAGAACCATCAGGCGTGGAAAGTCAGCATCAACGACATTATCGCCCGCAACTTCAACCTCGACATTAAAAACCCCTATCAGGGCGAAACCATCAGCCACGATCCGGACGAATTGCTGGCGCAGTACCAGAAACAGCAGGCGGAAATCAGCAAACTGCGTAACCAGTTGCGCGATATTCTTGGCGCTGCACTGGCAGGCAATAAGGACGCTGACTGATGACCGTTGAGAAGCTGATTACCGACCATATCGATATCTGGTCTTCTGCCCTGCAAACCCGCTCCGCAGCCGGCCGTGGCAGCAATGGAAAAATCGATCTCTATGGTATTAAGAAACTGCGTGAGCTGATTCTGGAACTGGCGGTGCGCGGAAAACTGGTGCCACAGGATCCGAATGATGAACCGGCGTCGGAGCTGTTAAAACGTATTGCAGCTGAGAAAGCGGAGCTGGTAAAACAGGGGAAAATTAAAAAGCAAAAACTACTTCCTGAGATTAGCGAAGATGAGAAGCCGTTTGAACTGCCGGCGGGGTGGGAGTGGGTGAGGTTGAACCATGTAGGTCATGATTGGGGGCAAAAAACTCCTGAAAATGATTTTACATATATAGATGTAGGGTCTATCAATAAAGAATTAGGGACTATTTCAAAACCTGGGGTGATAAATCCTAAAGATGCGCCCTCTCGAGCAAGAAAAATTGTTCGCAGAAATACTGTGTTATATTCCACAGTCCGCCCCTATTTATTGAATATCGCGGTAGTAGATGAAGATTATGATCCAGAACCTATTGCTAGTACAGCTTTCGCTATAATCCATCCTTGGAAAGGAATATCTTCAACATTTATTTATCACTATCTTCGTTCACCTATATTTGTTAGCTATGTGGAAAGCTGCCAGACAGGAATTGCTTACCCTGCGATCAATGATAAACAGTTTCTTACTGGCGTTATTGCTATTCCTCCAGCAGAGGAACAGTTACGTATAGTATCTAAAGTTAATGAACTCATGTCCCTCTGCGATCAATTGGAACAGCAATATCTGCTCAGCCTGGATGCCCATCAGCAACTGGTGGAAACCCTGCTGGCAACGCTCACTGACAGTCAAAATGCCAAAGAACTCGCCGAAAACTGGGTGCGAATCAGCCAGCATTTCGACATGCTGTTTACCACCGAAGCCAGTATTGACGCGCTTAAACAAACCATCCTGCAATTAGCGGTAATGGGGAAACTTGTGCCGCAAGATCCTGACGACGAACCTGCTTCTGAACTGCTTAAACGTATTGAGCAAGAGAAAGCGGAGCTGGTAAAAGAAGGGAAAATTAAAAAACAAAAACCACTGCCGCCAGTGAGTGATGAGGAAAAGCCATTTGAATTGCCGGAAGGGTGGGTGTGGTGTCGTTTAGCAGAACTCGTTGCTATAAAAGGCGGGAAAAGGGTTTCAAATGGTTATAAATTACTAACAGAACCAACTCCTCATGTCTATATTCGTGTGGCGGATATGAAAGATGGGACTATTGATTTATCTGATTTAAAATATATTGATGAAGAAATGCACCAAAAAATCAAGAACTATATAATAACTAAAGATGATATTTATATGACAATTGTTGGTGCGACAATTGGTAAATGCGGTACTGTTCCGGCGTTGCTGGATGGTATGAATCTTACTGAGAATGCAGCTAGACTAATACCATCAAAATTAATTTCAAAAGACTATTTATATCTGTGTTTAAGAAGCGATCTTTGCCAAGAACAATTTATAGATAAAACAATGCAGGTAGGTGTGCAAAAAATGGCTTTAAATAGATTGGCTAATACACTTATTGCACTGCCTTCAACTAACGAGAGTTTGAGAATAAGGGACAGAGTTAAGGAAATGAATAAACTATGTTCAAAATTGGTATGTGGAATAATTGAATCCCAACAAACCAAGCTTCATCTGGTGGATGCACTCACTGACGCAGCATTAAACTAAGGAACAGACGATGCCGGTTCATCATGCTATCTGGCGGGTCGGAGATAAACCCCGGCCGCTGACCATCAGTAAACTCGCCAGTGAGCAGTTGCTGGAGAAGATGATTTTAAATGACCCGACCATTCTCTCCGACCAGTGGATGATTATCGGCCATCAGGAAAATACCCTCGATAAGGGCCGTATCGATCTGCTGGCGATTGCGCCGGACGCATCACTGGTCCTGATTGAACTTAAACGTGACCGTACGCCGCGTGAAGTGGTCGCACAGGCACTGGACTACGCCTCCTGGGTGGATGATCTTACTGCTGACCGTCTGTCGCAGATTTATGAAAAATTCTCTGGTGGCGGCAATCTGGGTGATGCATTCAGACTGCGCTTCAATGCTGAGCTGGAGGAAGAATCGCTTAATCAGTCACATCAGATCATTATTGTGGCGGCAGAACTGGACCCGTCCACCGAGCGTATTGTGGATTATCTGAGTAAAAATGGTATCTCAATTAACGTCCTGTTCTTTAAGGTTTTTCAGCATGGTGAGGAGCAATTCTTAAGCCGCGCCTGGCTTATCGACCCGAGTGAAACGCAAACTAATGCGGCACAGGCCACCGCCACAAGTGCGAATACAAAAGAGCCCTGGAATGGTGAGTTTTATGTCTCGTTTGGCGACCCGCAAAGCCGTGTCTGGGAAGAGGCTCGTCGTTACGGATTTATCAGTGCGGGCGGCGGAAGCTGGTACAGCCAGACGCTGAAACAACTTCAGCCGGGGGACCGGGTGTGGGTAAAAATCCCGGCGACGGGTTATGTCGGCGTTGGTATTGTGCAGAGCGCCGTTGAGCCTGCCGGTAGCTTTACTATCACTACGGAAGAGGGTGAAAAGCTGGCGATGGATGTACTCAGGTACAGGGAACTTTATCAGCGGAATGCAGATGACCCTGATAAATCTGAGTATTTTGTCCCTGTCAAATGGCTGGAAACCCGCAGTGAACAAGAGGCGGTAAATGAAGTCGGATTCTTCGGTAACCAAAATACCGTTTGTAAACCCACGGCACCGAAATGGCGCCATACTGTCGAAAAATTAAAACGCTATTTTAAAAACTGGAATGTGAAGGAGTAAGATTCCGGGCGGACATAACAACTTTCCATTCAGGAGGAAAGATGACTACAGCAGAATCAGGACAGTTAAAGGTCTTGCAAAAACTAATGAGCCTTGGTGCTATAAATGTTTCCGTCTGCAAAGAAGGCCGCAGAACGTTTATCAAATTTGACTCTCCAACTGGCAAAAAATATAAAGTAACAACCAGAGCTAAAATGTCAGGGACGTGGCAAACATCAATCAACTATGCAAATAAGTGTGTACCTGATAAAAAAGACGATGAATTCTGGATATTTATCGATATCAGAAAAGAGCCTGCCACTTTTTATATAATACCATTGTCATGGATACAGAATGATATTTATGAGGCTCATTCAGATTATTTAGATAAACATAACGGAAGGCGGGCTATTAATGATAACTCGACTCATCATGCTATTTCGGTAAAACGAATTTCTGAATGGAAAGACGCATGGGCACAATTGGGTTTTAATGTTTAAAATTGTGACATCTTCCCTTTTCGTCCTCTTATGCAGAATGGTGTATACTTCCCGGCAGGAAATTTATTCACGGTTAATTAAAATGAAAGAAAACGAAAAAGCACAAATCAAGCTTCTCAGCGACCGTTTAGACCTTACCCGTCACCAGATGGCCGGTATGCTGCAAAAGAACGAAACGGAAAAGTACGCAGAACTTGAGAAAGAAAAAGCCGCGCTGGAAACTGACATTGCCCGTCTGAAGGAACAACGAAGCAAGAAACTCAGCAAAGAAGCACAAAAGCTGGTGGATATGCCGTTCAAGCGCTCTATCACTAAGAAAGAACAGGCTGATATCGGCAAGCTGAAGAAATCGGTGCGGGGCCTGATCATTGTCCATCCGATGACGGCGTTAGGCCGCGAAATGGGACTGGATGACATGACCGGTTTTTCTAAGACTGATTTCTAGCCGGAAAACCAATCCGGCTCAAACCTGTCATGGTACGCTGATACCGGAAGGATCTTAATTCCCGGTTCACAGCCATAGCGAAAATATCTTTCACCCGTAAATACACCCGCCGCTCACTGGCACGGATATCACGGATGCGTTCGGGTGACCTCTTCCCTTTCTTCAGTATCGGTTAAATTTTAGTTCCATACAGCATAATCATAGTTAATAATACTCATTATCGTTATTATTCGTCTTTTCAGGGGCGCTATGACTAATTTTTTTTATTTCAAACCCTTAGCTATCACACTTCATGTTTTCGTTGCCCTTTGTGCTGTACCTGCGTACTCACAAACAGCAAACAGTAATACTTCTGACACTGTTGTTGTCAGTGCCGGGGTGCTGAAAGTTGACACCGCATTACAGGAAACACCGCAATCCGTTTCTGTTATTACGCAAAAAGAGCTGGAAACCCGCGCACCGCAAAAACTGGATGAAGCACTGCGCTACACCTCAGGGGTAACTGCTCAGCCTTACGGTGCGGATAATGATACTGACTGGTTTAAAATCCGTGGTTTTGATGCCGCGACCTATCTGGATAACAGCCGTTTATTCCGCGACGGGTATTATACCTGGCTGCTTGAACCTTATGGTTTCGAACAAATTGAAGTTGTTAAAGGCGCGTCTGCGGTTCTGTTTGGCGAATCTACCCCCGGTGGTGCTGTAAACGTGGTGACTAAAAAGCCGCTGTTTACCCCGAAAGGGGAATTTTTCCTTGAAGCAGGAAATAATGATCAGCGCGGGTTTGGTTTTGATGTTGCCGGTCATGCCAGCGATGATGGGGATATCCGTTACCGGATAGTCGGTTTGATGAAACAGGCAGACGGTGAACTGGATAAAACGGATAACAAACGAATTTATCTGGCGCCTTCACTTGCGATGGCGCTTTCTGACGATACCATGCTGACATTGATGGCAACGTATCTGCATGATGATGGTACACCAACCAACCCGTTTTTCCCTGCAGCCGGTACACTGATCGATTCACCTTACGGAAAAATTAAACCGTCAGCGAATCTTGGCGAGCCGGATTATGATAAATACAAGCGCTCACAGTTTTCCGCCGGATATCTGCTGGAACACGATATTGACACGACCTGGCGTTTCTCCCAGCGCCTGAATTATGGTTATAATTCACTGACGCTGCGCAGTGTATATGCATTTCCGAACGCAGATACATCTGCAACCTCTCTCGCCCGTGGTGTTGTATTCCGTGACGGTAACAGCCAGAGTATAACATTCGATAACAACCTGACGGGACAATGGGATTCAGAACGTCTGGAGCACACCCTGCTGGCAGGGGCTGAAATTCAGTATCACCGGACAAAAGGTGATGAACAGGACAGTTATGCATTCAGTCCGATCAATCCGTGGAATCCGGTCTACGGACAATACGTACCACTGGACCCGGCCGATAATATTAACCGGACAATAGATAAAACTCAGGCAAGCCTCTATTCCCGGTACCAAATCAAGCTGGACGGTAAATGGATCGGTGTTGCCGGGGTGCGTTATGATCAGGTAAAAACTGAGAATAAAAATCAGACAGCTCATAATGATAAATCCCGGAATGATGGTGAGGTAAGTGTCAATGCCGGGCTGATGTATCTGGCGGATAACGGGTTATCACCCTATACCAGCTATTCACAGTCATTTGAAGTGATGAGCACCATCGACCCTGCGACCGGCGATTTGTATAAACCGCTGAAAGGTGAACAAATTGAGGCCGGAGTCAAATATACGCCTTCATTCCTCGATGGTTATCTGAATATTGCCTGGTTCAGTATTGAACAGAAAAATGCACTGGTTACCAATCCGGATACTTCTGTTGCCACACAGACAGGAAAAGTCACATCAACGGGGGCAGAAGCTGAAGGATTTGTGCAGTTGACTGATAATGTCAATGTTCAGGCATCCTATACCTACACAAATGCCAAAACAGATAATACCGGTGGTCAGGGACGTAAACAGACTGCGCTTATCCCTGAGCACATGGCATCCGCCTGGGTCAATTACACACTGCCGGTAACCGGCAGCGGAGAACTGACACTTGGCTCCGGTGTCCGCTATCTCGGTAAATCAAAAGACAATCCGGCGAGCAGTGATCGTACTGTGTCTGCTGCTGCATTATGGGATGCTGCGGTCATTTATAAGCTGAACAAACAATGGCAGCTTCAGGTCAATGTGAATAATCTGCTGAATAAAGAATATATTTCTGCATGTGATTATTACTGCTATTACGGCCAATCCCGTTCTGTTGTCGTTCAGACCAAATACAGCTGGTAGTTATGTTTGAACTGAATGGTATCCGTGTTGTACGTGACGGGAGGGTAATTTTATCCGTCCCGTCCCTGACGATCCCGGCAACGGAACTGACTGTTGTGCTTGGTCATAACGGGTCAGGAAAATCCACCCTGGTTGATCTGCTGGCCGGTCAGACCCGGCCGGATCAGGGGGAAATTTTGCTGAATAATAAAAACCTCACCGGTTACACCAAACGGGAGCTGGCACAACAAGTGGCATTTTTGCCGCAAAAACTGCCGGTTTCTGCCGGGCTGACCGTCCGTGAACTGGTCAGCCTGGGGCGTTTTCCCTGGCGCGGCACATTTGGCCGCCGGCATCCGGAAGATAACATTATTATCTCACAAGCCATGGAGAGTGCCGGTGTCACGGAATTTGCACAAATACCCGCCGATAATTTATCCGGCGGTGAACGTCAGCGCGCATGGGTTGCCATGTTACTGGCACAGCAATCCCCGGTACTGATCCTCGATGAGCCGACATCCGCACTGGATATTCATCATCAGTACCAACTGATGAGGCTGCTGCAGGATTTAAACCGCACACAGCGTACCGGTATCATCGTTATCCTTCATGACCTTAATCTTGCATTGCAGTATGCAACCCATATTATCGCCCTGAAAAAAGGCAAAGTAGCGTTTGAAGGCAATGCTGCATTGCTGGAGGATGAAACCCGTCTTTCCGGATTATATGAAACGGCTATCAGGTTAATACCGCATCCGGATACGGAACAACGAAAAGTGGCAGTCGTATGCAACTGATGTTATTACGTTTAATCCGGTTATCCGCCATGTTTTTTTTGATGTTTGCGGCAGCAGGGCAGGCGGCTGTCACAATAAATGATGACCGTGGCGGGCACACGTTTGAAACCATACCGCAGCGGGTCGTGGTGCTGGACTGGGATCTGCTTGAACAAACGCTGTCATTAGGGATAACTCCTGCCGGGGCAACAGAAACCAGCGGTTACCGGCAGTGGGTCCGACTGCCGGTACTGACAGAAAATGTGGCTGAAACCGGAACCCGGGCAGAACCGAATCTCGAAAAAATTGCCGGACTGAAGCCGGATGTCATCCTGGCGGGTGCATCACAGGCAGATCTGATTCCGCTGTTAGAGCAGATAGCTCCCGTCGTTTATCTGACCAATTTTTCATCAGCAGATGATGCCGCTCCGGTGGCTATCCGTCACCTTAAAACGCTGGGGATACTGTTTGGCAGAGAACAGCAGGCGGATGAACAACTGGCTGCTTTAACGCAGCGGTTTACGGAGCTGAGCAATAAATTAGCGGCTGTCTATCCGCCGGGTACCCGGGTTACTGTCATTCGCTTTTCCACGCTGACTACTGTTTTTCTGCCGGCTGATAATTCTGCTGTTAACTATGTATTGCGTAACCTTGGCCTGACACCGGCAATCCCCCTGGACGCGCAGCCATGGGGAATCGCCCAGCGGCGGATCAATGTATTACAGGACGTCGGTGATGGTTATGTTCTCTGGTTTCGCCCTTTTCCTGAAGAAAAAAAACTGGCAGATACCCGTTTGTGGCAGGCGATGCCATTTGTGAAGCAGGGCAAAATCAATGGCGTTGCACCGGTCTGGAATTACGGTGGCGTCTGTTCATTGCAGCGGATGGCGGATGCCATTACGGATAGTTTACTGGAGATTGCGCCCGCCTCATGAAAACCCGTTACCTTATACTCTTTCTGCTGCTGTTTATTCTGTTGATAGTGATTAACTTGCAGCTTGAGCCCAGCTTATCTCCGCAACAGCAACTCAGCCTGATTTTTACGCCGGAAGCGGCACAAACGTTTCCGGCTGTATTTTATCTTTACGGACAATTGCCGAGACTTTGCATGGCATTGCTGGCGGGTGCGACGCTGGGGCTGACCGGCAGCCTGATGCAACAGCTGACACAAAATAACCTCACTTCCCCGATGACACTCGGAACATCATCCGGAGCCTGGCTTGCACTGGTTATTTTATCTGTCAGTTTCAGTGAATTGTCTGCTGATTATGCCGTTCCTGTTGCAACCGGAGGTGCGCTGCTGGCGTTTGCATTTGTCATCCTGATTACAGGAAGCCGTAATATTACAGGATTACCACTGATTGTTTCCGGAATGGTGGTCAATATTCTGCTTGGTGCCATCGCAACTGCGGTGATTACACTGAATTCGCAGTTTGCGCAAAATATTTTTATGTGGGGAGCCGGCGATCTGACTCAGGATGGCTGGCAGAATGTCACAGATGTTATGCCGCGCCTGCTGCCTGTTTTGTTTATTCTGCTGTTCGCCCCGCGGATACTGACGGTATTACGGCTGGGACACCAGGGCGCACAAGCACGCGGATTATCTGTTTTGCCGGTATTTTTGCTGTTTATGGTACTTTCAGCATGGCTGGTTTCAGTCGTGATCAGTACTGCCGGTATGATTGGCTTTATCGGATTGCTGGCACCGAATCTTGTCCGGATTGCCGGTGCACGCACTGCGCTACAGGAGCTGATTTTCTCTGTGATTGCCGGGGCGTTTTTACTGTTGTTTGCTGACACCCTGGCTCTGGCTCTCGGGCAACTGATGCAGACGGTGATCCCGACCGGTGTGATGACTGCCGCCATTGGTGCACCTGCACTTATTGTATTCAGCCGCCGCCGTTTCACCGCACAGGATCAGATGACCATTATTCTGAAACCGGTTATTTCTCCCCGTTTTCTGCCGCACGCAATGAGTGTTGTTGTACTTCTGCTGTTTGCCGGGCTGATGACCACGATCTTTTTTCAGCAATCAGAAACCGGCTTCCTGTGGGGGGCTCCGGAGCCTTTCCGCTGGTCTCTGAGATGGCCGCGGTTATTGTCAGCTGCCACGGCAGGTGTTGCACTGGCGCTGGCCGGAACCCTGTTACAACGGTTAATTTATAATCCGCTGGCAAGCCCGGATATTCTTGGTGTGTCATCCGGGGCGACGGTTGCACTTATCCTGATAAGCGTGTTAACGGGAAATATGATTCAGACCTCCCTCTGGGGAGCAGCACTGACCGGCAGTGCTCTGGTACTGGGGCTTTTACTTTTACTCGGACGCCGGCATCAGTTTGCACCGGCAACATTAATCCTTACCGGGATTGCGCTGACGGCGGGGCTGGAAGCCTTTGTGCAATTCTTTCTGGCGCAGGGGGCATTGAGTAATTACCGGATACTGCTGTGGCTGTCCGGTTCCACCTATCGTGTCAGCGGAGAGCAAAGTGTACTTTTTGCATCCGTGATTGCCGGACTGACTGTTATCATACTGGCACTCAGCCGCCGTCTGACGCTGATATCCATCGGCAGAACATTTGCTCAGGCCCGCGGATTGCATACCGGCCGTACCGCTCTGCTGATGCTGACACTGGTCGCCCTGTTGTGTGCTCTGGTGACAGCAACTGTAGGACCTCTGGCCTTTACCGGTCTGATTGCGCCACATATGGCGGCGTTGTGCGGTGCTCAAAAAGTTAAATCACAGCTGATTTTTGCCGGTCTGGCAGGCGCGGTTCTGATGATATGGGCGGACTGGCTGGGGCAAACGCTTATCTGGCCGTCACAGATAGCAGCCGGAACATTGGTATCTGTCCTTGGCGGCAGCTATTTCCTGGGGTTAATGCTGGTCAGCCGATTTCGGAAATAATCATAAAATATAATAGGATACAGCCGAAAAGGGAAACCGGCTTCCCGGTTGTAGTAGCTGGCTTCGGAGATACCGGTCTCACGGCAGACATCTTTGACTGTCCGTCCGGCTTCGACGGACTTCAGAATGGCGATAATCGAATGTTCAGTCAATCGGGCTTTGCGTATAGTGATCTCTTCCCTTTCTTCAGTACCGGTATATGGTATCGTACGCGCCAGAAATACCTTTAAGAGAGCCCTTCACGGTGGAAAAAAAGAAAACCTTCCTGCAGCAGAAAAGCGGCTTGCACCCGCGTAACCGTCATCGCTCACGCTATGATTTCCCGGCGCTGATCGCCAGTTGCTCTGCACTGGAGCCGTTCGTCAAGCCGAACGCCTGGGGCGACATTTCGGTAGATTTTGCCGATCCTGCGGCGGTTAAAATGCTCAACCGTGCGTTGCTGCAACATTTTTATGGCATCGAATACTGGGACATTCCCGCCGATTATCTGTGCCCGCCGATCCCGGGGCGTGCCGACTATTTACACCATCTGGCCGACCTGCTGGCGACCAGCAACGGCGGTGAGTTCCCTCGCGGTAAAGGCGTGGCGATCCTTGATGTGGGTGTTGGCGCCAACTGTATTTATCCGATTATTGGCCTGCGCGAATACGGCTGGCGTTTTACCGGTTCGGAGATTGATCCGGTATCGCTCAATACGGCCAAAATGATCGTGGAGATGAATCCGACACTGAGAAACGGTGTGCGCCTGCGTTTACAAAAACAACCCGAATTTATTTTGAACGGCATCATCGGCGTGGCGGAGAAATTTGATGCCACACTGTGTAATCCACCGTTCCACAGCTCTGAACAGGAAGCGCAAGCCAGCACCCGCCGCAAACTGCGCAAGCTGGGTAAAGGCGAGGTAGCCGACACGCCGGTACATAACTTTGGCGGCAAAAATAAAGAGCTATGGTGTGAAGGCGGTGAAGAAGCCTTTGTGCGTAAAATGGTAGAGGAGAGCGTTAGCCTGGCGCAAAACTGCCTGTGGTTCACCTCGTTGATTTCTAAAAACACTACCTTGCCTTCGATTTATCACGCGTTGAAGCTGGTGGGTGCGGCCGAAGTCCGTACCATTGAAATGGCGCAGGGGCAAAAAATCAGTCGCTTCGTGGCCTGGACTTTCCACGACGCACAACAGCAGGTCGCCTGGGCGACAGAACGCTGGCGTTAATTTCCCCGGTGCCGGTTATTTAACCGGCACCGATAAAACTTCACTTTTCCCTTTCAATTTCTGCATGTTGCGTTATTCTCAATATGTCTTCCAATACTAAAAATCTTAAAAAAGTTATTTATTCAAAATACAATAGTTACCTTACTTAATTGATATTTTAATCCGGTATATATACCCAACGTAATTCAAGCTGCAGGCTGAGCGCAGCCAACGAACCTGCGGTTTGAATGAATAAGGGTATATATCCGTGATCAATTAAGATACTTGATTTTATGACGTTTGAGGATCAAGCTCCATCTCATAAAAATAGAACTGACCGCAGAACAACGGAGCGCCCTTGAGGTGTCCATTTCCCCTTATCTGAAACAGTTCTGATTAGAGTTTTCCCGTTGCTTCCGGTAAAGCTCTGGCGGAAGATTACTTAGACTTTCGTGTGTCCGGTTCCGGTTGTAATCCTGCATCCGGGCGGGACCAGACCATTTCTTTCACCTGGCTCAGTGATTCAAATAAATACGCATTTAAAAATTCACGGCAAAATGAGCCGTTAAAACGCTCAATAAACCCGTTTTGTTGTGGTTTTCCCGGCTGAATATAATTCAGAGTGACCTCATTTTCTGTACAAAACTGAACCAGTTTATCCGATATAAATTCAGACCCGTTGTCCACCCGGATATATTCCGGTAACCCGCGTTCTTCTTTTAACCGGGATAAAATACGAATAATCCGCTCTGCCGGTAATGAAGTATCGACCTCAATTACCAGGCACTCGCGGGTACTTTCATCAATAATATTCAATGTTCTGAAACGTTTCCCGCAGTACAGACTATCGCTCATAAAATCCATTGCCCAGCCTTCATTAATTCGGGTTGCGGCAATTAACGGTACTTTTATTCGCTCAGGTAGTTTTTTTTTACCCGCCGTTTCAGGTTTAAGCCCAGCGCGATCACAGGAGTCGCATTTGATAGGTAATGGCATTGATATTAAATGAGTTTACTGAGTTGGATAAATAGCAGTGCCCCCATTAATACCCCCGGATTGGTTTTTGAGGTGGGGATGATGGTTAGAAAATCATAGAATAAAAGTGCCTTAATATTGAGCCTAACAATCCAATCTGAGATCGTGAATGGCCGTTATGAGCGAGGAGCGGATATTAGTAACCGCTCCTACAACTACCGTTAATAACATTTGCTATACATTTATATAATATTTTGATACAAATTCAATTATTACGTAATTTATTAAGATATTCTGTATTACTAAGAAGAATAAATTGACGAATTCCGTAGGTATCTCTCAACCAGAGCCCATGCTCTCTCAGTCTTGCAATTGGAGTACCGCTAAGATTATCAGATTGAAAGCCGAAATTAGAACTAATACCAGAGATTTCTTCCAAAAGAATTTCTGGTGAAAGGATAGCCTCTGAGTTATTCACCATTGTCGAAATCAGATTATCAAAAAAATCAGATAGTCGACTTGGTTCTCTTTCTACTATAGCTGGAGAATGCCAGCTTATATCTGTTCCTGTTTCAGAGTATGCATAATAATGATTATGATCTTGAACCTTTTCATGTGGAGGAATAGAAACATGTTCACGAAGAAAAGGTGTAAAACCAAAATAGCTAATCCAATTTTTTTGGTGAATTGAGTGATTAATTCGATAAAAAAATGGATCTAGGAAAAATCTATTTATTGAATCAAAAAGAGCTTTGCTATAACTCTCTTTATCCAGTAAAAGAGGAGCTACATAGATTGCTCGTGACCAAGGCTGGCGCTCATAGCTTAGTAGCACATTATGTTGTAAATCAATTGCATTCTTTGCTTTTGGATGTAGTTGGAAGAACAACGTTGGATCTTGCTCTAATTGATGCGCATCACGAAATTGCCGAATGCTTTCTAGTGGGCTTTTTCTTTTTCGAGTTGATATTGCTACATCGTGTGTAGATTTTAACCCCGTTGATTTTTTGAATTGCATATAAATTGCAGTTGCGCCGTCATAGAGTTTATCTGCCCCTGTTGTTTGCTCATTAATATCTAAAAGTCTAAATGGGATTTTTGCTTCTGGCGGAGTACACCAACCAAAAAATGAGGCAACATCTGCTTCAATTTGTTTCTCTGATAAGTTACCTTTTATATAGTATTTAGGAAATGATGACATTGAGTATGTTTCCTTTGACATTCAAGTAAAAGTATACAATATTAATTGTATTCAAAATGAGATAAGATAACACCTTCCTTAAAAAAATATCCAATAAAATATCACATTGGTATTTACTCTTATTTAATCTGCATATTTTAAATTTTACTTAGTGGTTTTATTTTTTGCCGCTAATATTAAATAAAATAATGAAACTACAACTTTTTCTACTTACCTGCTTTCAATAAGTATTTTAGTGCCGTAATATTCGCCCTTGCCCCTTCAGCTTCTTTTAATCGGCGACGTTTTTGAGCATAAACATCAAATATCTCTTTAGCTTTTTCATCAGCAATTTTCTTACTAATTCCACCAGCACCCTGTAAAACTTCACGATCATTGAAACTTAAAAACTGATCCAACTTAGTGTCCCAATCCTGTAAAAAAACCTGCTTACGGTGCAGCGCCTGGTCTTCGGCAAAATCCAGCCACATATTGACGATGCGGTTTAATTCTTTGAGTTCATTTTCACGCAGATAATTCTTCGCAACCGTCACATCCGCTTTACGAACTTCGTCCGACTTATAGCTGGTTAAGCCCATATCAGGCTGACTCGCATTTGCACGACTGGCAATAAGCTCTGCCGCTGTCATGCCCGTACAAGCAAAATGCAGTTTGTTTTGGATGGTTTGGAAGAAACGATTAGCTTCTTTATTGGAAGGCTCGTAGTCCGCTGCCATAGTGAAAATCTCTTTCACCCGTAAATACACCCGCCGCTCACTGGCGCGGATATCACGGATGCGTTCGAGCATCTCATCAAAGTAATCAGGCACCACAGACTGGCCGACAGGCGGATTCTTCAGCCGCTCGTCATCCATCACAAACCCTTTGATCAGATATTGTTCCAGCGTTTGCGTTGCCCACTGCCGAAACTGTGTGCCACGAACGGAGCGGACGCGGTAGCCAACAGCGAGGATCATTGAAAGATTGTAATGCAGTGTATTGCGGTTAACCCGCCGGTTACCTTCCTGCCGAACTTGTAAGAAAGACTTACAAGTTGAATTTTGTACAAGCTCACCTTCTTCGTAGATGGCTTTAATATGCTGGGTTATTGCCTGAGGCGTTATCTGATAGAGGTTTGCAATTTCAGCCTGAGATAACCACAGCGTATCGGATTCAAAGCGGCACTCGACATGAGTCTGACCATCTTCACTGCGGAACAGAATAAATTCGCCCTGTGGTGCCTCAGGAAGATTATCACTCATTGCACGGCCTCCGTTTTACGGGTTGTTATCTCAGCGGAATGAACACAGATGCTACCAATATACCCGGAAAAATAAATGTTAAAATACTCACACCGGTTAGTTGTGTGCTGATGATATTACAGAGGTGGGTTTTAGCGATGTGCGGATGAATATAATTGGCGGAAGATCACAGGAGTCGAACCTGCCCGGGACCGCTGGCGGCCCCAACCGGATTTGAAGTCCGGCCGCCCCACCGGGGACGATGATCTTCCGTTTTGAGGTTGCACAGTATACGCTTTCCGGCAGGGATTCAAAAGTTCTCTTGCGTTTTTTCCTTTGAGATACATCAGTATCATGCGATTTTTTACGAGAATGATTTTTAATCAGCATAATAACACTAAAAATCATTGAACTTGCCTGAGTGTGTCCCCATCTTATAGAGAGTTTCGATTTTCATTTTTCATGTGTATGTGCGCTGCGGCGGACGTGCACCAGCAGCCAACAGGATGGTTTATGATGAACCCTTTGCTTACCCCGACTCAGAATCAGTTACCGGCATTTTCTGCCATCAATCCGGAATGTATTGTGCCTGCGGTGAAAGAAACGCTGGATAATTATCGTCAGACGGTAGAGCAGGTGGTGAGTCATTCACCTGATTTTACATGGGAAAATGTGTGTGTACCGCTGGCGGAAGCCGGGGATAAATTATCCCGTGTCTGGTCGCCGGTCAGTCATCTGAACTCTGTCAAAAACAGCCCTGAACTGCGCGAAGCTTATGAACAGTGCCTGCCGCTGCTGTCAGAATTCAGTACCTGGATGGGTCAGCACGAAGGGCTGTATAACGCCTATAAATCACTGAAAAACAGCCCGGCGTTTGCGTCACTGTCTCAGGCTCAGCGCAAGTCAGTAGAAAATTCCCTGCGTGATTTTGAGTTATCCGGCATTGGTCTGCCACCGGAGAAACAGAAGCGCTACGGCGAGATTTCTGCCCGTCTGTCTGAGCTGGGTTCGCTGTTCGGCAATAATGTGCTGGATGCAACCATGGGCTGGAGCAAGCTTATCACCGATGAAAGCATGCTGGCCGGTCTGCCGGAGAGTGCGGTTGCTGCTGCACAGGCACTGGCGGAGTCCAAAGGTGAGAAGGGCTGGCTGTTTACCCTGGATATGCCGAGCTATCTGCCGGTGATGACTTACGCCGATAACCGTGAGCTGCGCAAAGAGATGAGCGAAGCCTACGGCACCCGTGCTTCCGAGCTGGGGCCGAACGGCGGTAAGTGGGATAACAGCAGTGTGATGGCGGAGATTTTAGCGCTGCGACATGAGCTGGCACAGTTACTCGGCTTTAAAAACTACGCGGAAAAATCCCTCGCCACCAAAATGGCGGAAAACCCGCAGCAGGTGCTGGATTTCCTGAATGACCTGGCGGAGCGCGCCCATCATCAGGGCGAGCAGGAAGTGGCTCAGCTGGCCGCCTTTGCCAAAGAACATTACGGCGTTGATAAACTCGAGCCGTGGGATATGGCCTATTTTGCCGATAAGCAAAAACAGCATCTGTTCTCGGTCAGTGATGAGCAGCTGCGTCCGTACTTCCCGGAAGAAAAAGCGATCAGCGGATTGTTTGAAGTGATCCGCCGGATCTACGGGATCACCGCCAAAGAGCGTTTCGGGGTGGAAACCTGGCATCCGGATGTCCGTTTCTTTGATTTATTTGATAAGAACGGTGAATTACGCGGTAGTTTCTATCTGGATCTGTATGCCCGTGAGCACAAACGCGGCGGGGCGTGGATGGATGACTGTATCGGCCGTATGCGCCACAAAGATAATTCCCTGCAAAAACCGGTTGCGTATCTGACCTGTAACTTTAATAAACCGGTCGGCGGCAAACCGGCGCTGTTTACTCATGATGAAGTGCTGACTCTGTTCCATGAGTTCGGACACGGCCTGCATCATATGCTGACACAGATTGATGTGGCGGATGTTTCCGGCATCAATGGTGTGCCGTGGGATGCGGTTGAGCTGCCGAGCCAGTTTATGGAAAACTGGTGCTGGGAGCCGGAGGCGCTGGCCTTTATCTCCGGTCATTATGAAACCGGTGAGCCGCTGCCGCAGTCGCTGCTCGACAATATGCTGGCAGCGAAGAATTATCAGTCTGCGATGTTTATTCTGCGTCAGCTGGAGTTCGGGCTGTTTGATTTCCGTCTGCATGCGGAATATGACCCGGCAACCGGCGCTCAGGTGATGCCGACACTGCTGTCTGTGAAAGAGAAAGTCTCTGTGGTGCCTGCTGCGCCGTGGAACCGCTTCCCGCATGCGTTCAGTCATATCTTTGCCGGTGGTTATGCGGCCGGTTACTACAGTTATCTGTGGGCGGATGTGCTGGCAGCGGATGCATTCTCCCGCTTCAGTGAGGAAGGTATCTTCAATCCGGTCACCGGGCAGTCTTTCCTGGATAATATTCTCAGCCGGGGTGGTTCGGAAGAGCCAATGGTCCTGTTTGAGCGCTTCCGCGGCCGTAAGCCGGAACTGGATGCGATGTTAAAAGGCTACGGAATCAACGGGTAATACGTGAAGATTCGTTTACAGTGTGAACAGGGCGCAGACAGCTGCGCCCTTGATGTACTGGCGGCGCGGTGGGGCCTGGAGCATGATGATACCGCGCTGATGGCGCTGGTGCTGACGGCGGAAGGGCTGGAGCTGCGCAAGTGTGATGAACCGAAACTCGGCGGGATCCGTGTGGATTTTGCCGGGGGAACGATGGCTCACCGGCGCCGTTTCGGCGGCGGACGCGGTGAAGCGGTGGCAAAGGCTGCCGGGATTAAGAAATCCTATCTTCCGTCAGTGGTGGACGCGACAGCCGGTCTCGGGCGTGATGCCTTTGTGCTGGCATCGCTGGGCTGTCATGTGCGGATGATTGAGCGTCATCCGGTCGTTGCGGCACTGCTGGATGATGGCTTACAGCGGGCCTACCGGGACAGTGAAATCGGGGGATGGATGCAGGAGAGAATGATCCTTATCCATGCGTCCGGGATTGATGCGCTGGCGGAAATCACACCACCGCCGGATGTGGTCTATCTCGACCCGATGTATCCGCACCGGCAGAAAAGCGCGCTGGTGAAGAAAGAAATGCGGGTGTTTCAGTCGCTGGTGGGTGCGGATGAGGATGCGGATCTTCTGCTGGCACCTGCACTGGCGCTGGCAACCCGTCGTGTGGTGGTGAAACGTCCGGATTACGCGGAGCCGTTAGCCGGGCAGAAAGCCGCTGCGGCGATTGAAACCAAAAATCATCGTTTTGATATCTATCCCTGTGTGAAAGCAGAGGGATAACACTGAATAACATCTGAAAAGGGGACAGGGCAGTTCCCGTTTCGCGAAGGGGCAACAAGTGAGACTTCCGTAACGCTTGTTATACCCCCTTCGACACTGTGACGTTTTTCAGTAACAGCTTACAGACTTACAGCACACCCTGCGCCAGCATGGCATCAGCGACTTTCACGAAGCCGGCGATATTCGCGCCCTGCACATAGTTGGTCTGTTTTTCCTCACTGCCGTACTCAACGCATGCATTGTGGATATCCAGCATGATGTGATGCAGACGCTCATCCACCACTTCACGTTTCCAGCCGAGACGGACTGAGTTTTGTGACATTTCCAGGCCGGATGTTGCCACGCCGCCCGCATTCGCTGCTTTGCCCGGTGCAAACAGGACATTTGCGGCCAGGAAGGCATCGGTTGCCGGGATAGTGGTCGGCATGTTTGCGCCTTCCGCCACGGCTTTAACGCCGTTTTTGATCAGCACTTCAGCATCAGCCAGATCCAGCTCATTCTGAGTGGCGCACGGCAGAGCGATATCCACCGGAACAGCCCACGGGGTCTGATCTTTCAGATACACCAGGCCGAACTCTTTCGCATACTCTTCCACACGGCCGTAACGGTCTTTGATTTCGGTCAGACGCGCCAGTTTTTCGGCGGTGAAACCGTCTTCGTCAACTACGGTACCGGAGGAGTCAGATGCAGTGATCACTTTCGCACCCAGTGACAGGCATTTTTCGATGGTGTACTGCGCCACGTTACCGGAGCCGGAAACCGCAACACGCATACCGTCGAAACTCATCCCGTGGCGTTCCAGCATGGCCTGAGTGAAGTAAACCAGCCCGTAACCGGTGGCTTCCGGACGGATCAGACTGCCGCCGAAGGAGAGACCTTTGCCGGTAAACACACAGGCGGTGTTGTTGGACAGTTTTTTCATCATCCCCGCCATGTAGCCGACTTCACGGCCGCCGACGCCGATATCACCCGCAGGGACATCTGTATCTGCGCCCAGATGACGGTACAGCTCGGTCATCAGTGCCTGGCAGAAACGCATCACTTCGCCCTGGCTTTTGCCTTTCGGATCAAAGTCAGAGCCGCCTTTCCCGCCACCCATCGGCAGTGTGGTCAGGGCATTTTTCAGTGTCTGCTCAAAGCCGAGGAATTTGAGGATGGAGAGGTTTACGGACGGATGGAAGCGCATGCCGCCTTTGAACGGGCCGATAGCGGAGCTGAACTGCACACGCCATGCGCGGTTTACCTGCACCTGACCCTGATCGTCAACCCAGGTCACGCGGAACTGAATTACGCGCTCCGGCTCAACAAAGCGGGCGAGCAGGTTCTGATCGCGGTACTGCGGATTCTTTTCAAGGAATGGCCATAGCGTGGAGAAAACTTCGCGCACCGCCTGGAGAAATTCCGGCTGTGACGGGTCACGGCGCTGAACATTTTCCAGAAACGTTTCCAAAGAGATAAAGTTACTCATGTTGATTTCCTGTCTGTCATGCCCTTCTCATTCATGCAGCAGTTATGCAGGCCGCACTTGTCTCCCGGGGCAGGTTCTCCGGAATATTTTCGCGTACGTCATATCTGTGACACGAATGATATCGGGTTACGTTACTTTGTGAGGTATCCCGAACATTTTTGTTTTATTTTTCGAATAATGTGAGATGTGTTTGCATTTACCACTTGAATTTATCTCTTGTTTATATCCTGTTTTCAAGCTGTTTTTTTCATATATGACAAAAAAAATTCGTTGACGGCCTTTTTGGCATATCCGGCTGCCGCATTTTCAGCCAAAAAAAATGCCTGCATAGGCAGGCATTTTATATGAATAATTTTTCAGCAGAGGATTATGCGTTATCATCATCCCGCAGCGGAACAATTAACATATCGACATGAACGGTGTTAATCAGCTGACGGGCGGAAGACATCAGTTTGCTCCAGAAATCCTGGTGGTGTCCGCAGACAACCAGGTCCATATCATATTTTCTGATGGCATCGACTAATACCTGGCCGAGATCACCGCTGCCGCTGAGCATTTCCTGAATCTCATAACCGGAGTTTTTCGCCAGGTTTTTCAGTGAATTACTGGTTTCTTCAGTAATACGCTGCTGCATATCACCCAGGTTAACATCGATAAGTCCGGTGTATAAGTCAGAGTAATTGACATCAACGTGGATCAGAGAAACTTTGGCGTTGTAAGGTTTTGCCATAGAAACTGCTTTGCTTACTAACACTTCACTTTCAGGCGAAAGATCGACTGCGACCAGAATATGTTTATATGCCATAAGAAACTCCTTCCGTTCAAAAGGTTAAGGGGTTGGCAGGGCTTGCGCCGCTATCCTTTATGAATACTATAACTGCTTAATATCATTAAAGAGTGTAATGCTGATCACAACTCAATGCTTTTATCAGGCAGCAGAGAATGTCTGATTTATAAGATATACCAGTCTGCGCACTTCTCACAAGGTTGAGAGTGGCAAAACGGATATTTTCAGAAGATTATCGTGAAAGAATGTGAGAGTTTGTGGAACTTCACAGCATTGTTCATACTGAATACATAAAATACTGTCAGTATGATGTGATAGACACTGATATCACCGGTTCCTTCTCCGCAGATAGTCTAAGGAGTGGATTATGTTCAGTATACTTACACTGTTCTGGGCGTTATGTTTTCTTTGTCTGATTAACATGATCCGGTTTTATTCATCCACCCGGGCATTACTCTCCGTCCTGCGTGACAGCGACCCGCTACTCTACCACGCTGTCGGCGGCAATAATGCGTTTACTGACCACACCCAGTGGCAGAAGCAGCTGCGCCTTATCCGCTATATCAATCAGCGGGAATATCTCACTCATCATGACCCTGAAGTGATTTTACGCTGCGAACGTATCCGCCGTCAGTTCACCATGATCAGTGCGATATGCGGAATTGTGATTGCCTCTCTGCTGATGATGATTATCTGGCCGTAACCGGTTACCGGATGCAAAAAAAAGCCTGACACACGTGTCAGGCTTTTCTGTTTCAGAGGATAGCAACCTGCTGTCAGATAATCTGCAGGGAGATCCAGTAGAGCGCGCCGGACAGGATAATGGACACCGGCAGTGTCAGAATCCAGGCCAGCATGATGTTTTTGATGGTTTTGGTCTGAACACCACCACCGTCAACAATCATCGTACCTGCCACCGCAGAGGAGAGCACCTGGGTGGTGGATACCGGCATCCCGGTATAACTTGCCACACCAATGGAGACAGCCGCGGTAACCTGCGCAGACACGCCCTGGGCGTATGTCATGCCTTTCTTACCGATTTTCTCACCGATAGTCACTGCAACACGTTTCCAGCCGAACATGGTGCCCAGAGAGAGCGCCAGCGCAACAGAAATGATGATCCAGATAGGCGCATACTCAACGGTATTCAGCAGGTCATTGGACAGACGTTTCAGGAAACGCGCATCTTCCGGTTTGGTTTCCGGTAATTTCGCCACTTCTGCGGCGGTATCCGAAATACACATCAGCAGACGACGCATCTGGCTGCGCTGTTCCGGTAATAAATCATCATAGGTATGAATATTACCGAGCAGATCCTGAGCCTGTCTTAATACGATGCCGGTACGGGAGCTGTCACAGTGGAACTGTTCATTGAGAACGGTATTCTCCGTGTTCAGTGCCGGGGTCAGCTCAATGGCGTGTGCCAGTGCATCCTTATGCGTGGTGTAATACTGCTCCAGGTTGACCACGGCATCACGCGTACGGGCGATTTCGTAATCACTGGAATTCATATTCACCATAAAGCCGGCAGGGGCGACACCAATCAGAACCAGCATAATCAGACCGATACCTTTCTGCCCGTCGTTTGCGCCGTGTGAGAAGCTGACGCCGACTGCGGAAAGGATAAGGGCGGTACGCGTCCAGAATGGCGGTTTGCGTTTGCCGTCTTTTTTCTCACGTTCTGCCGGTGTTAAGTGGATACGGCGGCGTTTCTTCGTGCCGCTCCAGTAGCGGCGCAGGAACCAGATCATTAATCCGGCGATCACCAGGCCGACCAGCGGTGACAGAATCAGAGAAAGGAAAATGCTGATCATTTTCGGAATATTCAGCGCATCAACCACGGAACTGTTGGTCACAATTGCGTTGGTCAGGCCGATCCCGATAATGGCGCCGATCAGGGTATGAGAACTTGAGGCCGGGATACCGAAGTACCAGGTGCCCAGGTTCCAGATGATAGCGGCGAGAAGCAGGGAAAAGACCATGGCAAGACCATGGGCCGAACTGACATTCAGCAGTAAGTCCGTGGGCAGAAGATGCACGATCGCATACGCCACGCTCAGACCGCCGAGCAGTACCCCGAGGAAGTTAAATACACCGGCCATGACGACAGCAAGCTGCGCGCGCATTGCACGGGTATAGATAACAGTTGCTACCGCGTTTGCGGTATCATGGAAGCCGTTGATGGCTTCGTAAAACAGCACAAAGATCAGTGCCAGTACTAACAAAAGGCCGGTGTGAAATTCCAGGCCTGTAAATAGATGTAGCATAGACGTTAAGCCAGTTGTTGGACATGAACGCGGCGCATTATCAGCGACAAATGCGTCCCGGGGAAGTGAAATATGGCCTTTTTTTGATTTGATACCTTCATCAAATCAGCTTAAGGAATTATTAATCCTTGTATATCATCGGATTAGGCTCCTTTTCTGAAAAGAATAAATTTTTGGCCTGATTTAATCATCATGACAAATTTAAGACATTTATCGGAATTTCTCCACATTTAAAGACACAGAGAACACTATTTTGGAAAAGTTTGACGCGATTGTAATAGGCGCGGGTGCCGCCGGGCTGTTCTGTGCCGCGCAGGCAGGGCAGCGCGGGCTGCGGGTGCTGGTGCTGGATAACGGTAAAAAAGCCGGGCGGAAAATTCTGATGTCCGGGGGCGGGCGCTGTAATTTTACCAACCTTTATACCGAACCGGCGGCGTATCTGAGCAAAAATCCGCATTTTTGTAAGTCAGCGCTCGCCCGTTATACGCAGTGGGATTTTATTGCCCTGGTGCAGAAATATCAGATTGCCTATCATGAGAAAACCCTCGGCCAGCTTTTCTGTGATGATTCCGCACAACAGATAGTTGATCTTCTGCTGGCGGAGTGTGAGTCGGGGAATGTGGTTATCCGCCTGCGCAGTGAGGTGACGGAGGTACAGAAACAGGGCGATGATTTCTGTGTGACCGTTAACGGAAAGGTTGTGAGCGCTCACTCACTTGTGGTAGCCAGCGGCGGATTATCGATGCCGGGGCTGGGGGCGACTCCGCTGGGTTACCGGCTGGCGGAACAGTTTGGTCTGCCGGTATTACCGACCCGCGCCGCACTGGTGCCTTTCACGCTGCATAAACCGCTGCTGGAAGCCTTACAGACGCTGTCCGGCGTGGCAGTGCCTGCGACAGTTACCGCACAGGATGGCACCCGCTTCGCGGAAAATATCTTATTTACCCATCGTGGCCTGTCAGGCCCTGCGGTCCTGCAAATCTCCAGTTACTGGCACCCCGGTGAGTATGTGAGTATTAACTTACTTCCGGGCACCGATCTGGCGGAATTTTTCACCGTACAGCGGGAAAAACACCCGAATCTGAGCCTGCGTAATGCACTGGCGAAGCTGTTACCAAAACGGCTGGTGGAGTGTTTACAGACAACCGGTGACCTGCCGGATACTGCGCTGAACCAGTTATCCAAAGCCGTACAGCAGGAAATCACGGAGAAATTACAGAACTGGCAGGTGCAGCCGAATGGCACAGAAGGTTACCGGACAGCCGAAGTGACACTCGGCGGTGTGGATACTCAGGCGCTCTCCTCCAAAACCATGGAAGCCCGCGATGTGCCGGGACTCTATTTTATCGGCGAAGTGACCGATGTGACCGGCTGGCTCGGCGGCTATAACTTCCAGTGGGCATGGAGTTCCGCGTGGGCATGTGCGCAGGCACTGCCGTTTTCACCGGATGTTTAATCCCTGATAACCCTATGGAATTATTTAATTTTATTAAAATAAATCACGGTATCAGTGAGTTAACAGAAAACATCAGTGATTATACGAAATCCTGAGCAAAAAGTGCTTTACAAATGATACTGAGAACTATTATCATCAAATCACTTTCAGATGACCACCTTCAGGGTTCAGATGAAAGAACGACATTGCTCACATTGCTTCCAGTGTTTATTTAGCCAGCCCAGTGCTGGCTTTTTTTTCCCTTTTTTCCCCGGAGCCATTCGCGCCGCAGGTGCGTTGGCTTTTCTGTGTCATCCTCCGGCCTGTGGCTGTGTTGGTTGCGCTCAGTATTCCGGGTCACATACTTGTGTATGCTCCCCGGAATCCTTCCCTTACCGCCTTGCCACAAACCGGATGATTTCACAGATGAATTGTTTGGTTTTGATAATGTAAAAATTCATTCGGGAATAACCGGCAAAAAAAGGAAAGCGTAAAGCGCCATGGATGGCGCGATCCGAGCGGACAGGGATGTGTCAGCGTCTTTCCGCTTTGCTGGTTATCCCGCCGCCCGGGTCTGAAAGAAGATGGTTTTAATGGTTATCTCCGCATCCCCCTGTCAGCACTTATTCAAATTTTTTGAATTCTTGCGTTAAACCCGGCTACTGGTGAAATTAGCGGCAGGACGTAAACTTAACCTCATCAGATTGAGGAGAAAAATTATGATCTATGTACGCCCTGCAAATGAACGCGGCCATGCCAACCACGGCTGGCTCGACAGCTGGCACACCTTTTCGTTTGCCGATTATTATGACCGTAACTTTATGGGCTTTTCAGCTCTGCGGGTTATTAACGAAGACTTTATCGCGGAAGGCCAGGGGTTCGGCACCCATCCGCATAAAGACATGGAAATTCTGACCTATGTGCTGGGTGGTGCGGTTGAGCATCAGGACAGCATGGGGAATAAAGAACAGGTGCCTGCCGGTGAGTTCCAGATTATGAGCGCCGGAACCGGGATCCGCCACTCGGAATATAACCCGAGTAATGATAATCCGCTGCATCTGTATCAGATCTGGATTATCCCTGAAAAAACCGGTCTGACCCCGCGCTATGAACAGCGCCGGTTCGATGCGGCAAACGGACGCCAGCTGGTGCTTTCCCCGGATGCCCGTGACGGCTCGCTGAAAGTTTTTCAGGACATGACTCTGTGGCGCTGGACACTGGCCGCCGGTGAAGAGGGAGAATATCAGCCTCAGAGCGGACGGATGGTCTGGATCCAGGTGGTGAAAGGTGAACTGACCGTGAATGGCCAGACAGTGAAAACCAGTGATGGCGTAGCTGTATGGGATGAAGCGTTAATCAGCCTGAACGCCGCGCAAGACAGTGAAATCCTGCTGTTTGACCTGCCGTCTGCTCAATAAAACAGAAAGCCCCGGATCATCTGACCCGGGGCTACTGTGTTGCTCACACTACTTTTCTTGTTATCCGGTTACAGCGAAGGCCCTGCACTAATCAGAGCCTGACCTGCCGGCGTGTCGGTATATTTATCAAAATTATTTATAAACCGCCCTGCAAGGTCTTCCGCTTTTTCCTGCCATTGCGCCACATTATCATACGTGTTGCGCGGGTCGAGTATATGACTGTCGACACCCGGCAGTTCGTGAGGAATGGCCAGATTAAAGACCGGCAGCGTATGTTTTGCCGCTTTATCAATATCCCCACTAAGAATGGCGTCTATGATAGCACGAGTATTCTTAATTGAAATGCGTTTTCCGGTTCCGTTCCACCCGGTGTTCACTAAATACGCTTTTGCCCCGGCCGCTTTCATCCGTTTTACCAGTACGTCTGCGTACTGTGTCGGATGCAGCGTCAGGAATGCCGCACCGAAGCAGGCAGAGAAAGTGGGTGTCGGCTCTGTGACGCCGCGCTCGGTACCGGCCAGTTTTGCGGTAAATCCGGATAAGAAATGATACTGCATCTGTTCCGGTGTCAGTTCCGCCACCGGCGGCAGCACACCGTAGGCATCGGCAGTCAGGAAAATCACATTGTTGGCGTGACCCGCTTTGGAAACCGGTTTAACAATGTTTTCAATATGATAGATAGGGTAAGAAACCCGGGTATTTTCGGTTTTGCTGCCGTCATCAAAATCCACACTGCCGTCCGGACGGACAACCACGTTTTCCAGCAGTGCATCGCGGCTGATGGCGTGATAAATATCCGGCTCTGCTTCTGCAGATAAATTAATGGTTTTGGCGTAGCAGCCGCCCTCAAAGTTAAAGACGCCGTCATCATCCCAGCCGTGTTCATCATCGCCGATCAGTTTACGTTTCGGATCGGTTGAGAGGGTGGTTTTACCGGTGCCGGACAGGCCGAAGAAAATCGCCACATCCCCTTTTTCACCCACGTTTGCCGAGCAGTGCATGGAGGCAATGCCCTGTAACGGCAGCAGATAGTTCATGATGGAGAACATGCCTTTCTTCATCTCACCGCCGTACCAGGTACCGCCGATAAGCTGGATGCGCTCGCTCAGATTGAATGCCACAAAATTTTCCGAATTCAGCCCCTGCGCCTGCCAGTCCGGGTTCACGCATTTCGCACCGTTCATCACAATGAAGTCCGGTTCAAAATCATGCAGTTCGTTTTCATCCGGGCGGATAAACATGTTTTTGACGAAGTGTGCCTGCCAGGCAACCTCGGTAATAAAGCGGACTTTCAGGCGGGTATCGGCATTGGCGCCGCAGAAGGCGTCCACCACAAACAGGCGTTTGCCGGATAACTGATTGGTGATCAGGTGTTTCAGGGAATTCCAGGTGTCCTGTGACAGCGGTTTGTTGTCGTTTTTGCCTTTTCCCTGATCCGCCCACCAGACGGTGTCGCGGGTGAGATCATCCCTGACCAGATATTTGTCTTTCGGTGAGCGGCCGGTAAAGATACCGGTGTCTACCGCGACCGCGCCGCTGGTGGTGACAACACCGTGTTCATAACCGGTCAGGCCGGGACGGGTTTCTTCATCAAAGAGTAAGTCATAACTCGGGTTATAGATTATTTCTGCGGCATCGCGGATACCATACTGCTCCAGTTCACTCACAGCCATTGTTTTTACGCTCATCCAAAGCCTCCGGGTTGTCGGAATATCTCCATATATCATAATTATTTACGACTGGTTAACAGCGATTGCTATCAAATAAATGAAAATCCGGATTTTATTTGGGTTTATTTTGTGAGCTGGCTCGATACCATAAGAAAAAATAAACAAAAAGGCCGCATCCGGGGAGCCCGGTGCGGCCTGGTGTTGCGTCAGCTAAAACGAATCAGTGCAGCGAAGCGTTTTTCTGAGTGCGGATTTCATGAATATCCTGTTCATCAAAGATATGATGAGCACCGCAATATTCACACTCCATATCAATTTTGCCATCTTCCTGCAAAATATGATTAACATCTTCCTCCGGCAGTGTTACCAGCGTATCTGCGCAGCGTTCTCGGGAACAACCGCAATGAAACGCTACCGGTGCCGGTTCATACAGCACAACGTCTTCTTCATGATAGAGACGGTACAGGATGGTTTCGGCATCCAGGGTAAAGAGCTCATCAGACGAAATAGTGGCAGTCAGCTGCATCAGGTGGCTGAACATGTTCTGTGTTTCTTCCTGAGTACGGGCTTCTGCTGATGCCGGCAGTGCCTGTAACAGCATCCCGGCGGCCTGCATTTTGCCGTCGTGTTCCGCAACGCGGACAAACAGGCTGGTCGGCAGCTGTTCGGACTGACGGAAATAGTCATCCAGACATGCTTCAAGCGTTTCCCCTTCCAGCGCCACAATACCCTGATAACGCTCGCCCTGACGTGGCGTAATAGTAATGACCATAAAGCCTTTGCCGATCATATCGTGGAAACCGGCACCGGCAGGCACATCGCCGTTCATACGGGCAATACCGCGCATCTGCTGGCGGTCGTTGCCGTTGATCACAGCGAGACGGACCGGGCCGTCGCCCTGGATCTGAACGGTGATATCCCCTTCAAATTTCAGGGTCGCGGTCAGCAGGCTGGTGCAGACCAGCAGTTCGCCGAGCAGGCGGCGGACAGGCTCCGGGTAATGATGATTATCCAGGATCTGCTGTAATGTGCCGGAAGCATTGACCAATTCTCCCCGGACATCGCTTTTGTTAAACAGGAACCGGTGTAATGTATCTTGTCGTGCAGACATAATTTTCTCTCGTCTTAACCGCCGGTTATTCCGCGGTATCTGAATTACTGTGTTTAAATTTTAACAATGTCCGTCGTTCCTTTTTATCAGGACGTCGTTCCGGGTGCGGCATCGTCAGGGCATTCATTTTACGTGCAAGCGCGGTTTTTTCACGTTTTTCGATGCTCTCCGGGGTTTCTTCCCAGAGTGTCTGTGCCAGCGGCGCGCTCAGGCGCTTGTCCGTGATCCCCAGCACGCGGATTGTCCGTTCATCATTTCCCTGACGCAGGACGATAACCGCGCCGTTTTCGACCAGTTTTCCGGGCTTGGTCCGCTGCCCGTTATAATGAACCTTGCCGCCGTCAATCATGGTTCTGGCGATGGAGCGGGTTTTATAAAACCGTGCCGCCCAGAGCCATTTATCAAGGCGGACAGGCTCTGTGACCTGTGAAGCCTGTTGCATGGTTACTCCGTGACAGACAGTGCAGCCGTTACGGCTGCACCTCAGAGGAAGGGTAGTCGTGCCGGAAGCAGTTGTCATAATAACGGCGGATATCCGTCATCCGGCGGCGGCGCTGACGCCAGCGGATAAACGTATAGATGCCGTTGATAATGGCCAGAAGGGAAAATACGACCAGTAAAATGCAGCTGCCGATAAACCGCGCCAGCATGACATTATCCGGCTGAAAGTGCAGCAGGATATGGCGGGTGCCGTTGGCATCCACAGACACATCCGTGACAATACCCTGAACCTCAAACGGGGTGTGCAGCAGCATATTGGAGAGCTTCTGCAGGGACTGCCAGTGTGCCAGCGGTGTCATTTCCTCTGTCTGTTCATTGACCGGGGCGTTCTCCACCAGGGATTTGCCTTCGTCACTGATCAGCAGCACACCACCAGGCGGCGGACTGTTCAGCCGCATTGCCGCATTTTCCACTTCTTTGTTTATAGCTGTAGATGTGGTGGCGATAACCAGCTTTTCCAAGGCCTCTGCACTTGCCGGACGCAATAAAACATTCGATTGCTCCAGTTTACCGGCTTTGGCGCGGGCTAATAAATTTTCCCAGTTCGGGGAATTCCCCAGATTGACGAGGGCGTTTTTCAGCCGCACACAGTCACTGTTTTCAAATTCACATAACGCCTGGGTTTTCAGAACCAGGGAGGAAAAGTCATCCAACAGGCTCATCCCGGAGCGGGTGATAACATTGCGCAGACTGTCGTTCACCTTACGGGCTCCGGCATCGGGATGCAGCTGGTTATTCAGTTCGGCAAGCAGCGCGGCGGCGCGATCAACCTGTTCGGACTCGGGAACCGGAAGCGGGGAGGTGTTGTTCCAGTAAATACCGGAGCAGTCAAATGCGCGGAAATTGGGTTTATCCTGGGCGGAGAGGTTCGGCGGCATGTAACACATCCCCACGCCTTTGGCTTCCAGAAAATCCCCCACATAGAGCGGCATATTCTGGAGTTCACTGAAATTGGTGGTGACTTTGGTTTCTGTGCCGGTCAGCCAGTTCAGGGCCAGTTTAACCGGTAAATTGACCGGCTGATTGCAGGCCAGAACCAGCAGGGCAAAGGCGCTGGTCAGGGCGATCAGCAGATTTTTGCCGTAACGGCGATACGGGAAGCGGGTGGATTCCTCGCGCAGGGAGAGGTATTTCCCCTGGCGGACAACCTGCTGATCCTCATACATTTCAATCTGTGTGACAGACCCGAGATCCTGATGCAGCCAGGGTTCCCAGTGGCGCGGGTAGATAAGGTCAATACCGCCGAGTGAAATGCTGTGCTTCTGACTGTGGTCAAAATCGCCGAACAGACCCCAGCGTTTCGGGATCCCCCGGTAGCACTGAATATCCCGCAGACGGCGGCGGTTGCTGATCGGGATCAGGGATAAAATGATGCCCGGCAGCAGCAGCCCGGCTCCGGCGGCCATCATCCAGTAAAATAAAAACGGCGGCATAAAGACCGCAGTGAGCGCCGTCAGCACGCCGCAGACAATCAGCGTGCCGCTGATAAACCCGTGACTGTGCTGCAGGTTATATTCCTGCCGGCTCTCTCTGCGTGTGCCGAGAAACTCAATATCAGCATTGCTGTTAGTCAGTATCGCGGCCTGTACCGGTACGTTGTTATTTTTTGTCATTGGCCTTGCCAGCGCGTGGTCATCAGTAAACTCACGTAAGTCATGACCGTTCAGCCCGACAATCATCGGTATCCCGTCAGTAAACATCACATCAATGACATTTGTGGCCTGAATAAATTCATCCAGAACCGCAGGCAGATAAACCTCGTTGCCTTCAATGTAGTAATGCCACTGCTGTCCGTTTTTCTCCGGGATAGCATACCGGGTGATGCGGTTGCACAGACGATAGACGTGATCACTTTTTTTGGGGAAAGCCGGTAATGTAAAGTGCAGATCATTACTGACCGCCTGCCGGGCAGCGCAGGTCAGATGGTGCTCAATGGCCTGAATTTCACCGGCACCCGGCCGGTGGTGTGTCAGACTGGCCAGTGAAGGTAATACATAACCTGCCCGGCGCTGTCTCCGCCGGTGACTGATAACAGAAACCATTATAAGACAACCGATCACCAGAGCGGCCGTTATAATGAGGGTGATAGTCATTTTTTCCCCGTCGTAATTGCCTGTGCAGCATAACAGTGAAGGAAGCCGTTAAAAAATCGGCCTTTTCTGATTATGCAAAAAAAATTATTTGAAATAACAGTCTGTTATAACTGATTATTTTCACTTTTACCTGCTGATTATGCTGTATGTTACCGTTATTTATTCATCCCGCCCGGTGCTTTTCTTTGTCTCAGGAACGGGTAATATGAAGCAGAGCAATAAGTGAGTGAACCAGGGAATTTACCCCGGTTTTTACTTATTCGCAAAGCGGTACTTTTTCACCCTGTACAGTTTTACTCTGTATGGTTGTACTGCGTTTTTATATTACGTACAGAGGCATACATGGCTGAATTACAAAAACCGAAAATTATCCGCATCGAGACTGTTGCCCAATCCCGCCTGTTTACTGTCCAGTCTGTTGCACTGAAATTCAGTAATGGTGCGGAACGGGTTTATGAACGTATGCGTCCTGCAACCCGTGAATCTGTCCTGATTGTCCCTGTGGTAAATAACGAACTTATCCTGATCCGGGAATATGCGGCGGGTGTGGACAGCTATGAGCTGGGGTTCCCGAAAGGTGCAGTCGATCCCGGTGAGGATATGCTGACTGCCGCTAACCGTGAGCTGAAAGAAGAAATCGGGTTTGGTGCCCGCACACTGACACCGCTGCGCCGCGTCACCATGTCCCCGTCCTATTTCTCCGGGCAGATGAATATCCTGCTGGCGGAAGGTCTGTATCCTGAAAAGCTGGAGGGCGATGAGCCGGAACCGCTGGTTCAGGAGCGCTGGCCGGTCAGTAAGATGATGGATCTGCTGACTCATCCGGATTTTAACGAGGCCCGCAATATTACCGCGCTGTTCCTGGCGCAGCAATTTTTACAGCGTACCGGTCACTAAGCTATTTTTAACACAAATCTGTTTGTGTTAATCATCGAAAAAAGACATTCATTTGTGTTAAGTAACAACGATTGAAAAAAAAGGGCTGCCTTCAGGCAGCCCTTCTGTTTTTATCCGCTTAATCAGAACAGTTCTTCCGAACCGCCGTCCTGCTGGATAATCGTTGTACCCACTTCCGACACGCCGTAATCAGTCGGCTCGGTGCCTTTGATAAAGTATTCGGAACGGGAGTTGCCGCCGGAGCCCAGCTTACCGGTGCTGCGGTTGATCTGAACGGAGATAATTCCCGGTGGCGGCGGATCTTTGCGTTCCGGCACACCTTCCAGCGCAACTTTCATAAAGTCGTTCCAGATAGGCTGGGCGCTTTTCGCACCGGCCTCACCACGGCCGAGGTCACGGGCGTTTTCATCAAAACCAATCCAGACCGCAGCAACGATGTCCGGGCCGTAGCCGACAAACCAGGCATCTTTTGAGCTGTTGGTGGTACCGGTTTTACCGCCGAGGTCACGGCGTTTGATATCCCGCATTGCCCGCCAGCCGGTTCCGCTCCAGCCCGGTTCGCCATAGATATTGGAGTTCATGGCGTCTTTGATCAGGAAGGCCACCTGGGTGCTGACTACATGCGGTGCATACGGGGAATCACTTCCTGCCTGCGGTGCTTTTTCCAGGTCGGCTTCCGGGGCTGCCGGCTGGTCATTTTCCTGCGGCTGGCTGTCTGATTTCGCCACGTCGTTTTCCAGAGCATCCTTGTTCAGGCTGCTTTCCAGGTCATGTGAACCTTCGCCGTAGATCACCGGGATGTTGGTGCACTGCGGACAGGCAATTTTCGGCTCTGCGGTAAACAGAGCTTTGCCTTCGGTGTTATCAATCCGGCTGATAAAATACGGGTCGACCAGATAGCCGCCGTTGGTCATCACGGCATAGCCGCGCACCATCTGCATCGGGGTGAATGAGGAAGAGCCGAGCGCCATGGATTCTGTCCGGACAATGTTACTGTCCGGGAAGCCGAAGCGCAGCAGATAATCGGCGGCATAATTCACGCCCATTGCCCGCATGGCCCGCACCATCACCACGTTCTTCGATTGTCCCAGCCCCTGACGCAGACGGATCGGGCCGTCATAGCGCGGTGGTGAGTTTTTCGGTCGCCAGTCAGGACCAGCGCCGTCCGCACGGACAATCGGCAGGTCATTGAGCAGGGAGGCGAGTGTCAGACCTTTATCCAGTGCGGCGGTATACAGCAACGGTTTGATGCTGGAGCCGACCTGGCGCAGAGACTGGGTGACACGGTTGAATTTGCTCAGCCCGAAATCAAAGCCGCCGACCAGTGCGATCACCGCACCATCCGTTGGATTGAGTGCCACCAGGGCAGAGTTGACATCCGGGATCTGTGCCAGCATCCAGCGGTCTTTGTTCTGACGCACCCAGATCTGCTCACCGGCATGCACCACACCGTTTACCGCACGCGGTGCCGGACCCATAGCGCGATCAGAGATAAATTTGCGCGCCCAGCGCATGCTGTCCATGGTCAGGTCGATGGTGGAGCCGTCTTTGAGCATCACCTGTGCACGGTTAGCATCCGCACTCAGCACAACACCCGGGTTGAGCGGGCCGTAGACCTGTAACGTTTTCAGTTTGCTCAGGATCTGCTCTGTATCCCATGCCGCACTGTTCTGCGGCCACAAAACCTGCTGAGCTCCCCGATAACCGTGGCGCATATCGTAGTCGATGATACCGGTATGAACCGCATCTTCAGCACTGAGCTGATCTTTGCGTTTAACGGTGGTGTAGACCTTATAACCATCGGTATAGGCATTTTCACCGTACTTTTCAATCATTGCCATACGAACCATTTCTGCCAGATACGGCGCGGAAAAATCAATTTCCGGGGCGTGATAACGGGCTTCGATCGGCTCATTACGCGCTTCATCATACTGGGCGCGGGTAATGTAATTCTCTTCCAGCATCCGCGTCAGCACCACATTACGGCGGGCCAGGGCGCGGGATTTGGAGTAAAGCGGGTTAAAGGTGGACGGTGCCTTCGGCAGCCCGGCGATCACCGCAATCTCACTGAGAGTCAGCTGATCAAGGCTTTTGCCGAAATAGACATAAGCCGCAGCCCCCACGCCGTAAGCGCGCTGGCCGAGGTAAATTTTGTTCAGATACAGCTCGAGAATTTCATCTTTGGTCAGCATCTGTTCGATGCGGATGGCCAGGAACGCTTCCTTTACTTTACGGATAACGGTTTTTTCCGGGCTCAGGAAGAAGTTACGGGCAAGCTGCTGTGTGATGGTACTGGCGCCCTGTGAGGCACGACCGGAGGTCATGGCAACAGAAGCGGCACGGAAAATCCCGATCGGGTCGATTCCGTGGTGGTCATAGAAACGGCTGTCCTCCGTCGCGATAAAGGTATTCCTTACCATCGGCGGGATCTGGCTGAGTGTCAGCGGAATACGGCGTTTTTCACCGAACTGGGCAATCAGTTCGCCATCCGCGCTGTAGACCTGCATTGGTGTCTGTAATTTGACATCTTTCAGTGTGGCCACATCGGGCAGGTCAGCCTCGACATATTTGTACATGCCATATATCGATGCTGCTCCAAGAAAAATGCAACAGACAACAAAGATCAATAAATACTTTAAGAACTTCACCTGAAAATTTCCGTTAGCCGTGTGGTGGACAGTTTATAAACAGCGACCCTGTAGTATAAAGGTTCATGCGTTTCTTGAATACGTATTTTGTAACCACAGGAAAATTAAGAGAAAAAAGTATTTCTCATATCAATAATACAGGGATAATTTATGCGGATTGCTTCACGGATGGCGGGAATTTCACTTCAGGACGGGGAGATCAGGATAGCACTGGCGCGGCGCATACGCCGGAGGTGGTGTTTTGAGGATTTTATCACGCTGACACTGCCGGAAACGGAATCAGCCGAAAACGGTGTGCCCGGCCTGTCTGCGGTTGCGGCTGCACTGGCGCCATGGCGGCGGCGTATCCGCGGGCGGCCGGATTGCCGGGCGGCACTGCCGGTGTCACTCTGTCTTCAGCAGCAGATCCGCCTGCCGGAGAGCCGTGTCGCGCAGTCTGCGGTGGTGCCGCTGATAGATACCTGGCTGGCGCGCACATTTCCGGGGCGTCATCAGGATCTTATCTATGATTACCGGTGGTTTTCCGGCGATATTATTCTGACGGCGCTGCACCGTACTGTCCGTGATCAGTGGCTGTCGCTGGCGGCGGAACTCCGCGCGGATCTGACGGTACTCAGCATTATTCCCTGTGCGCTGCGCTGTTTTGCCTGCGCCAGGGGGGTGGCCGCACAGGACTGGCTGGTTTTCCGTCAGGGGAACAGTCTTTGCTGGACTGCCGGTGAAACGCAGCCGGTACTGAGCGGACGGGCTGACCTGACCCTGCCGTCATTACTGACAGAGCTGAAAACACAGGGTTTTGATGAGTCACAGGCGGCACTGTGCTGTCTGCACGATACTGCACTGCTGCCGCAGGCATGGCAGCGGGAATGCCGGCGTTACCGCAATGCGGAAGCGGATGATGTCCCGCCGGGCTACGCGGCGGCGGCAGGGATGGTGCTTTGCGGGGAGGAGCGGCTATGACACACCGGGTGAATCTGACTGCCTAGCGCTCCCGGCTGAAACGGCAAATCTGCCGCAGGATAGTTTTCCGGTTTCTGATGGCTGGCGGCGTGCTGTTATCCGCACTGCTGCCGGTTTATCTGTTTCATTCACTGAATGTGCAGCATCTGGCGTTGTTACAGGCCGCATTTGATGAGCGGGAAATCTGTCTTGAGCCGCAGCGGGCTGAACTTGCCCGTCAGCGCGCGCTACAGCGGCAGGCGGAAACGGAAAATCTGCGGCAGCAGCAAACTGCACGGGAAAACCGCCGTTACCGGGATTTGCTGGTTTTTTTGCAGGCTCAGCTGCCGGAAGATGCCTGGCTGGCACGTTATCAGGCAGAGCAGCAAAAGCATGATACAGAAAGCAGTGTGCGCCATGCCCTGTCGGTGAACCGCCGTCAGGTGATCGCTCCGTCTCATCCTTTATTACACAGGGCACCGCCGGGGCTGATGCCGCTCAGGCTGATCAGCCTGCAACATCACAGAACAGCCGGGATCCGGCAGTTTATATTGGTGACCGGGAGGAGCCGGTCATGAATCTGAACACAGTATGGCGCTGTGCGCAGTACCGGCGCGTGCAGTGGGGAGTGACTGCCGGGATCTGGTTATCGGCCGGTGTGGTGTTCTGGTGTTTTTATCTGCAACCGGCAGCCGGGGAAACGGAAATGCGGTTCCGGCAGTTGCAGAGGCTGACAGCACTGTCAGAACAGGCAGTGCCGGAAACGGTGGTTCTGCCGCCCCCGGATATCCCGCCGCTGTTTACCTTACTGCCTGAAAATGCGCTGCCGCTGCTGACCGGCTGGCAGCAGGAGCCGCCGGAACAGCCGGAGCGCTGGGTGCTGACCTTTGAGGCGCATTACCCTGAGCTGGCGGCACTGCTCGATACCCTCAGCGGGGAGCTGACTCAGTTGCCGATCACCCGGCTTTCTCTGTATCCGCTGACACCCGGAACCTCCTCATCCCCGCCGTTGTTGCAGATGACACTGCATCTGGCATTACCGGGTGCGGGTTCACCGGATCCGGAAAAGGAATGGCATGATGATGAATAAAGCAAAATCAGCTGCCCGGCTGATCACCGGTTGTTGCCTGCTGTTTGCGGCAGCGGCTCCCGGCGGGCAGCATTCGCGGGATCTTTTCCAGCCTGTCATCATCAGTGAGGAACCGGCCGCGCTGACAGAATTCCCCGTGATCTATTCCCCGCCGCTGATACCGGAAAGCAGGCAAAGCCGTATGTTTCCCCTGCAATACGCGGATGCGGCGGACATGCTGGTCCTGCTGAAACAGTATCACGGGGAATGGTTTGCGGATAACAAAGCGCCGGAGGCCGACCCGCTGACAAATTCCCTCTTTATAGAAGCACAACCGGATGTGCTGTCGCGGGCGGAAGCCTGGCTGGCACAGATGGATCAGCCGCAGCAGCAGGTGCAGATTACGGCGCATATTGTGTCCGGCTCGCGGGAAGGGCTGCATGAGCTGGGGCTGCAGTGGGGAACCGTGCTGCCGTCACCGGAATCCGGCAACCGGCTGCAGCTGCATCAGGCGCGGGGAAATAACACGTTCACCTTTAATATCGCTCGTCTCGGCGGCCATCTGCTGGAGATGGAGCTGAGTGCACTGGAGCAGGAGCAGCAGCTGGATATTGTCGCCAGCCCGCGCCTGACCACGGCGCACGAGCATCCCGCCAGTATCAAGCAGGGGGCGGAAATTCCTTATACCACACAAAACCATGAGTCCGGTTCACAGGTACAGTTCCGTGAGGCAGTGCTGGGGATGGAGGTAACACCGCAGATCCTGCGGGATAATAAGGTGCGTCTGACACTGCATATCAGCCGTAATGCCCCCGGTGCGGCGCTGATGCAGAACGGCAGCGAGCAGTATTCCATTGATAAGCAGGAAATCACCACACAGGTGATTGTCCGCAGCGGGGAAACCCTGATCCTCGGCGGGATTTTTCAGCAGGATAAAGGCAGACAGGTGACCGGAGTGCCGTATTTATCGTCGATCCCATTGATGGGAAAGCTTTTTACTCATCAATACGATAAACTCAGCCGCCGTGAATTAGTGATATTCATTACACCGCAGTTGATCGATATTTAGTAACTGTATCAATATCAGCATGTTGTATCATTATTCACGGATTATATGCGCAGAATAACGGGTTTTTTTACCGGTTCTGCGGTGTTATACATTTGACGATTGCAACGATTTAGCATACAAGAGTTAGCAAATTTAGCAGGTATGAAATCACTGCCGCCGTAAAATATGCCGTTAATCCGTTGACGGACAACGTCCTGATTCTCAGATCGCGCCTTATGTTTCTGTACAGCTCCTGTTTTCAGGAGGATTCACGGAAATATAAGGCGCGGTTTTTCGCAGGCGTTATGATAGTATGTGCGGATGTTCAGAGGCCGGATTGCGACAGGCGTCACACAGCAGCACCTGAGGTATCTTTCCGGTTTCGTGCCGGTATGGTTGCAATCGGGCAGAATGTGCGGAGATAATTTCAGGTTACTCACGCAGATTCACTCATGAGGTTTCATTTGAGGTCCCGCCGCTGATCGGGTGAGCGGGGCGGGTTATCATTAACGAATATTCTTAGTTATACCAAAAACATGGCAGAGAAACGCAATATCTTTCTTGTCGGCCCGATGGGTGCCGGCAAAAGTACTATTGGTCGTCAGCTGGCTCAGCAATTAAATATGGAATTCTTTGATTCCGACCAGGAAATTGAACGCCGCACCGGAGCCGATGTGGGCTGGGTGTTTGATGTCGAAGGTGAAGAAGGTTTTCGCCTGCGTGAAGAAAAAATCATCAATGAACTGACTGAAAAGCAGGGTATCGTCCTGGCTACCGGCGGGGGTTCCGTCAAGTCACGGGAGACCCGCAACCGCCTGTCTGCGCGGGGTGTGGTTGTATACCTTGAGACCAATATTGAAAAACAACTGGCCCGGACACAGCGCGATAAAAAGCGTCCGTTGTTACAGGTCGATGAGCCGGTCCGGGAAGTCCTGGTCAAACTGGCCGATGAACGCAATCCGATGTATGAAGAGATCGCGGATATTACTATCCACACCGATGATCAGAGTGCAAAAGTGGTTGCAAATCAAATTATTGAACTGTTAGAAACCAACAGTTAATTTCATTTTACCGGCAACATGCGGAGGTGCCATGGAAAAAGTGACTGTGACTCTGGGTGAGCGTGCTTATCCTATTTCAATTGCTCCGGGTCTCTTTTCCCTCTCCGGCACCTTTGCGCCGCTGACCACCGGTCAGCGTGCAATGATAGTTACCAACGAAACCCTTGCCCCGCTGTACCTTCAGACACTGACCGATAACCTTGCGCAAGCCGGCGTACAGGCGGATTCCGTGATTTTGCCGGACGGCGAGCAGTATAAATCCCTGACCACCCTTGACCGTATTTTTACCGCGCTGCTGGAAAACAATCACGGGCGTGATACCACGCTGATTGCGCTGGGCGGCGGTGTTATCGGTGATCTGACCGGATTTGCGGCAGCGAGCTATCAGCGCGGCGTCCGTTTTATTCAGGTGCCGACCACGCTGCTGTCTCAGGTGGATTCATCTGTCGGCGGTAAAACCGGCGTGAACCATCCGCTGGGTAAAAATATGATTGGTGCCTTCTGGCAGCCGGTCAGTGTGGTGATTGATCTCGACTGCCTGAAAACCCTGCCGCGCCGTGAACTGGCGTCAGGGCTGGCGGAAGTCATCAAATACGGCATTATTCTGGATCACGATTTTTTTATCTGGCTGGAAAATAATATCGACCGTCTGCTGGCACTTGAGCCGCAGGCGATGGCGTACTGCATCCGCCGTTGCTGTGAACTGAAAGCAGAGGTGGTGGCTGCGGATGAAAAAGAGACCAGCGGGCTGCGCGCACTGCTGAATCTCGGCCATACATTCGGCCACGCCATTGAGGCGGAAATGGGCTACGGTGTCTGGCTGCACGGCGAGGCAGTCGCCGCAGGGATGGTGATGGCTGCACGCACGGCTGAACTGCTCGGGACCTTCCGCCCGGAAGAGACAGAGCGGGTCATTGCGCTGCTTATCCGCGCCGGGCTGCCGGTGCGCGGACCGGAATCCATGCCGGCGGATGCGTATCTGCCGCACATGATGCGGGATAAAAAAGTGCAGGGCGGTAAACTGCACCTGATTGTCCCGGAAACAATCGGCCGGTCAGTTGTCCGTGCGGATATCCCGCATGACAGGGTGCTGGCTGCCATTCAGTCCGTGTAACGGAAGCGGCGGCAGAAGTTTTTTGATATCTGTCTCGCTGAGTGCCGGGAAAATGGTTACACTACGCATTATGACGCACTCACCGGGCGTCAGTTCTCTTCTGTTATATCCAAAGACACAGTTTCTGCTCTGATGGGAGGGCAAAATGGACGGCTTTAAACCCGAAAAGCAAGAACCACAGATTTTCAGCCAGCCGGATGATGAATCTATCCGTCCGGACGCATCTGACAGACCGGAGCGCCCTGAACGCCGTAATCCGCGTCCGCGCCCGCAGCAGTCACGGCCTAAGTTTGCCGTCTCCCGCCAGCAGATGATGATCGGCGTGGCGGTTGTGGTCCTGGTATTACTGATTATCGCGATAAGCTCCGCGCTGAAATCGCCGTCAGAACCGGAAGCCCAGCCGCAGGCACAGAACGGCGAGCGCCCGATTACCCTCGGCACCGGCAGCAATGACGGTGCAACACAGTTACAGCCAACCGAACCGGTTCCGTCACAGACCGGGCAGACCGGCGTGAATCTCCCTGCTATCAATAACCTGCCGACACAGGCACAGCCGCCGTCACAGACAACCGGCACCGGCCAGCGCGTGGATATCCCGGGGGATATTAACGATGCCCTGAATCAGGGAAATACGCAGGTGGGTATTAATAATGCGGCGCAGCAGAATATGAATAATCTGCCGCCGGTGGTCACTCCGAAGGAAGAGCCGAAGAAACCGGTACAACAGGTGAAACCGCAGCCGGTGAAAACCACCACGGCAACACCAGCCAAACCGCGTGAAACCACCAAACCGGCTACTGCGGCACCGGCTCCGTCAAAAAGCGGCACCGCGATCGCCAAAGCCCCTGCCGGGAACTATACCCTGCAGCTGAGCAGCGCGAGCCGTGCGGATACGCTGAAAGCCTTTGCGCAGAAGCACGGGTTATCCAACTATCAGGTTTATGAGACAACACGTAACGGAAAATCGTGGTACGTCCTGGTGTACGGTAATTTCCCGACAGTCGGGGATGCAAAACGGGAAGTTGAGCGTCTGCCTGCCGAAATTCAGGGGAAAAAACCGTGGGTCAGAAAGATGCAGCAAGTGCATCAGGACATGAAATAATAAACACGGATTCCGTCAGGTGCTGATTTGCTGTCTGAAACAGAGCAGAATCGGCGGCTCTGGCCTTTTTGAGCAATGATTACAGACAGCATGAAGAAACAACGTGCATTTTTGAAGTGGGCCGGCGGAAAATACACTCTGGCAGATGAAATAAAACGGCATCTGCCGGAGGGTGATTGTCTTATTGAGCCCTTTGTCGGCGCGGGGTCGGTTTTTCTCAATACAGATTATCCGCGCTATGTGCTGGCGGATATCAACAGTGATCTGATCCACCTCTACACGATGGTGAAGCAGCGGACTCAGGAATTTATCGATGAGTCCCGCAAGCTGTTCACGCCGCAGTTTAATGATGAATTACAGTACTATGCGCTGCGGGAACAGTTTAATCAGAGCACGGATCATTTCGAGCGCAGCATTCTGTTTCTCTATCTGAACCGCCATTGTTATAACGGTTTGTGCCGTTATAATTCCAAAGGCCGGTTTAATGTGCCCTTCGGGCGCTACCGCAAACCCTATTTCCCGGAAGCTGAACTGCTGTGGTTCGCGGAAAAAGCCCGCAACGCCCTGTTTGTCTGCCAGTCTTATGTGACCAGCATGGAAAATGCAGGCACCGGGGATATCGTCTATTGTGATCCGCCTTATGCGCCGTTATCACTGACAGCCAATTTTACGGCGTATCACACCAGCGGATTCGGGTTACCGGAGCAGCAGAATCTGGCACAACTGGCACAAATGCTTTCGTCGGATCGCAAAATTCCGGTTCTGATCTCGAATCATGACACCCCGCTGACCCGGGAGTGGTATCATCAGGCGCAACTGCATATTGTCAAAGTGCGCCGCACTATCAGCCGCAACACACTTAACCGCCAGAAAGTGAATGAATTACTGGCGCTTTACCGCGGACAGTAAGCCGTTGAACCCGGCGGCGTCTTATTAAGAGGAAACAGGAATGAAAGAGTTTTTGATTGCTCCGTCCATTTTATCTGCTGACTTTGCCCGTCTGGGGGAAGACACCGCGAAAGTTCTCGCCGCAGGCGGCGATGTGGTTCACTTCGACGTGATGGATAACCATTATGTCCCGAACCTGACTATCGGACCGATGGTGTGCAAGGCGCTGCGTGATTACGGTATTACCGCGCCGATTGATGTGCATCTGATGGTCAAACCGGTGGACAGCATTGTGCCGGACTTCGCCAAAGCGGGCGCAACCTACATTTCATTCCACGCGGAAGCGAGCGAGCACGTTGATCGCACCATTCAGCTTATCCGCGAATGCGGCTGTAAACCGGGCCTGGTATTCAACCCGGCCACGCCGCTCAGTTACCTCGATTATGTGATTGATAAACTGGATTTGATCCTGCTGATGTCGGTAAACCCGGGCTTCGGTGGTCAGTCCTTTATTCCGGAAACACTGAAAAAAGGGGAAGAAGTCCGCCGCCGCATTGATGCCAGCGGCCGTGATATCCGCCTGGAAGTCGACGGCGGAATTAAGACTGAAAATATCGCGGCAGTGGCGCAGGCCGGTGCGGATATGTTTGTGGCCGGCTCTGCGATTTTCGGCAAACCGGATTACAAAGCCGTGATTGATGATATGCGTAAAGAATTAACAAAGGTTTCAGCATGACAGACAAAACAGCAGTACAGCAATTCACAGGGATTAAAGCCGTTGCATTTGACCTGGACGGCACACTGACTGACAGTATTCAGGGACTGGCGGAAGCGACTGATCGCGCACTGGAAGCACTGGGCTACCGGAAAGCGGGCCGGGAAATGGCATCTGTCTGGGTCGGTAACGGCGTTGATATGTTACTGGAACGTGCCCTGACTCATGCAACCGGTGAAAAACCTGATGCTGCACTGCACGCGAAATGCCGTCAGCTGTTTGATGATTTTTATGCTGAGACCGTTAAAACCGGCAGTCCGGCATTCCCGCATGTGGCAGAGACATTGCAGGTGATGGCAGACGCAGGGCTGGATCTGGCGATCGTGACCAACAAACCGTCTCAGTTTATTCCGTCGCTGCTGGCTGAAACCGGTCTGGATAAATTTTTCTCTGTCGTGCTCGGCGGGGATGATGTGAAAAATAAGAAGCCGCATCCGGCTCCGCTCTACCTGACGCTGGGTGAGTTCGGGCTGCGTAAGGAAGAGATGCTGTTTGTCGGGGACTCCCGCAATGACATCCTGGCGGCACGGGCAGCGGAATGTCCCTGTGTCGGCATGACCTACGGCTACAACTACGGTATTCCGATTGCTGACAGCAATCCGGATTGCGTACTGTCCGACTTCGCGGGTCTGCTGCCTGCACTCGGACTGCCTCCGTTAACTCATCAGGAAGGATAATCATGAGCGGAACTAACACCAAAGCACATAAACCCGTTGTATTCAGCGGCGCACAGCCTTCCGGCGAACTGACCATCGGTAACTACATGGGCGCACTGCGCCAGTGGGTAAAAATGCAGGATGATTTTGACTGCATTTACTGCATCGTTGACCAGCACGCGATCACTGTCCGTCAGGATCCGGCGGAGCTGCGCAAACGCACACTGGATACACTGTCGCTCTATATGGCCTGTGGTCTGGAACCGGCAAAAAATACGCTGTTTGTTCAGTCCCATGTGCCGCAGCATGCACAACTGGGCTGGGCACTGAACTGCTACACCTATTTCGGCGAACTGAGCCGCATGACACAGTTTAAAGATAAATCTGCCCGTCATGCCGAAAACATCAACGCCGGTCTGTTTGACTATCCGGTGCTGATGGCCGCAGATATCCTGCTGTATCAGACTAACCAGGTGCCGGTCGGTATCGACCAGAAACAGCATCTGGAGCTGAGCCGTGATATCGCGCAGCGCTTCAACGCCATTTACGGTGATGTGTTTGTGGTGCCGGATCCGTTTATCCCGGCAGGCGGCTCCCGTGTGATGGCGTTACAGGATCCGACGAAAAAAATGTCGAAATCCGATGATAACCGTAACAACCTGATCGCCCTGCTGGAAGATCCGAAAGCGGCAGCGAAGAAAATCAAACGCGCTGTGACAGACTCTGAAGAGCCGCCACGCGTGATTTATGATTTGGAAAATAAACCGGGTGTTTCCAACCTGCTGGATATTCTCTCTGGTGTGACCGGCAAACCGGTTGCTGCGCTGGAAGCTGAATTTGAAGGCCAGATGTACGGTCACCTGAAAGGTGCGGTGGCGGATGCGGTTTCCGGCATGCTGACAGAGTTACAGACCCGTTATCACGAAATCCGTAACGATGATGTGTTACTGAACCGTGTAATGAAAGAGGGTGCTGAGAAAGCCTCTGCCCGTGCACAGGTCACGCTGGATAAAGTACACGACGCGATTGGTTTTGTACGCCGTCCGCTGTAATTACATGATATACAAATAAAAATAGCGCCTTTCGGCGCTTTTTTTATCTCTGTCGTTACAGCCAGCCCTTTTCTTTCCGGGAACGACATACCGGACATAATGTCTGTCCCGGCTGCCAGCTCATAAAAGGCAGATGGCAGCTGCTGCAATGAGCATCAAAATAAGCATAGCGGACCGGCTGACTGTTTTTTTCTGCCTGCGGTATGACATCGATCGCTTTCGGGAAACAGACGTCACGGCAGCTCATGCATCCGCTGCATTTTGTCTTATCCACGGTAAACTGATTATCCGCAATAGTGATAGCCCCTTCCTGACACACTGCCGCGCAGGCGGTACATAAAATACAGTTTTCCGTATCCGGGCGCACATCAAACCAGCTGTCATCCGGCCAGAGTTTTTTTCGCTCATTCAGACCGGTTCTGGCACGGCCGGTATTCAGCCCGCTACTGATGGTTTTCTGCCGGAACAGCGCAAAACGTTTTCCGGTATCCACCGGCGGCGGCGGGATGATAGTCAACTGCCAGATTGGTTCGCCGAGGGCTTTCAGGCGCAGATTGAGCGCTGCCAGTACCGGCAGCCAGTTATCAACTTCCGGCTCTGCTATCTGCATCCCGCGGATATGGTACTGCCGGTGCCAGACCAGCAGCTCTTCCGCGCTGGCCGGGGTTTCTTTCTTCTCAATCACCAGTTGCCCGTTATTGTTGTAGTTGCGTTCGCGGACAGGGATGTGTTCAATAGCATCAGACGGGCAGACAAACAGGCAGTTTCCGCACTGAAAACAGCGGTCATTATCAATTTTGACGTCGAGATAGCCGAATGTGACCGCATCTGCCGGGCAGCAGGCGGCGCAGTTATCACACTGACTGTTTTTGAGTTTCTTCCTGACACAGTGATCATTCACTGACGGCGGTGTGGTTTTTTCGCCGTTTATCAGGTAGTTGAGTGCGCTGCGTCTGATAACGTTAACTCCTTTTCCTGATCATAATATTGAGCTGGTCACTATTTTCCCATGAGCGGATGCCGTCTGCTACTGACGGGATCAATAATCTGCTTTTCACGCACTCATTTTTTGATGCAAAACAACCCGGCTGAATCGTAAAACCGTAAAATAACTATAGGTTAATAACTGCAGGTTATTGTATTACAAATGATTTATTGCGAATGGTTACCAGTCGCAATCTGACAATAAGCCGTTATCCGGCAACAACAATAATAATAACGATTACAAAATCAATTAAGCGAGCAATGTATATGACAAAGATGAAAGAAACGGCGTTGTTCACTGCGCCGCTGACGCGGCGCGGGTTTGTCAAAGCCTCCGGTGCGGCCGGCGGTCTGGCAGTTGCAGCGGGCGGGTTATCCCTCCCGTTCAGCCATGCGGCGTCTGCCGCTGAAACTACCCCGGCACCTGCGGCGGCTTCTGATGAGAAAGTGGTCTGGAGTGCCTGTACGGTTAACTGCGGCAGCCGCTGTCCGTTACGGATGCATGTGGTTGACGGCGAAATCAGATATGTTGAAACCGACAATACCGGTGATGATGTCTACGAAGATCTGCATCAGGTACGCGCCTGCCTGCGCGGCCGTTCCATGCGCCGCCGGGTGTACAACCCGGATCGCCTGAAATACCCGATGAAACGTGTGGGTAAACGCGGTGAGAACAAATTCGAGCGTATCACCTGGGAAGAGGCGTTTGATACTATCGCCGGTACCATGAAACGCCTGATCCGCGATTACGGCAACGAATCTATCTATCTTAACTACGGCACCGGCACTCTCGGCGGCACCATGACCAAATCCTGGCCGCCGGGAGCAACACTGATTGCCCGTCTGATGAACTGCTGCGGCGGTTATCTGAATCACTACGGTGACTACAGTACCGCGCAGATTGCAGCCGGTCTGAATTACACTTACGGCGGCTGGGCGGACGGTAACAGCCCGTCAGATATTGAAAACAGCAAGCTGGTGGTTCTGTTCGGCAACAACCCGGGCGAAACCCGCATGAGCGGCGGCGGTGTGACCTATTATGTTGAGCAGGCACGCGAAAAATCAAATGCCCGCATGATTATCATCGATCCGCGTTATACCGATACCGGTGCAGGGCGCGAGGATGAATGGATCCCGATCCGTCCGGGTACGGATGCCGCACTGGTCAGCGCGCTGGCGTATGTGATGATCAAAGAAGACCTGGTGGATAAGCCGTTCCTTGACAAATATTGTGTCGGTTATGACGAAACCACCATGCCTGCCGGTGCACCGGCCAACGGCCACTATAAAGCGTATATTTTAGGTGAAGGGCCGGACGGCGTGGCGAAAACCCCGGAGTGGGCAGCCAAAATCACCGGTATTCCGGCAGCGCGGATTGTGAAACTGGCGCGGGAAATCGGTACTGCCAAACCGGCGTACATCACCCAGGGCTGGGGGCCGCAGCGCCGCTCAAACGGCGAAACCGCATCCCGTGCCATTGCCATGCTCTCTATTCTGACCGGTAACGTGGGGATTAACGGCGGTAACACCGGTGCGCGTGAAGGCTCTTACGCAATCCCGTTTGTCCGTATGCCGACCCTGACTAACCCGGTGAAAACCAGTATCTCCATGTTTATGTGGACAGATGCGATTCTGCGCGGCGAAGAGATGACCGCCACCCGGGATGGTGTGCGCGGTAAAGACAAACTGGATGTGCCGATCAAAATGGTCTGGAACTATGCCGGTAACTGTCTGGTGAACCAGCACTCCGAAATCAACCGCACCCATGACATCCTTCAGGATGAGAGCAAGTGCGAGATGATTGTGGTGATCGATAACCATCTGACCTCGTCCGCCAAATATGCGGATATCCTGCTGCCGGACTGCACCGCTTCCGAACAGATGGATTTCTGCATGGATGCCTCTGCAGGCAACATGGGGTATGTGATTTTTGCCGATCAGGCAATCGCCCCGCGCTTTGAAAGCCGCAATATCTATGATATGACCAGCGAAATCGCCAAACGGATGGGGGTCGGTGATCAGTTTACCGAAGGCCGTACCCAGGAAGAGTGGCTGCGTCACCTGTATGAGCAGTCCCGCGCCGCGCTGCCGGAACTGCCGGAGTTTGATGAGTTCCGCAAACAGGGTATTTTCAAAAAACGTGACCCGCAGGGACACCATGTGGCGTACCGTGATTTCCGCAACGACCCGCAGGCAAACCCGCTGACCACGCCGTCAGGTAAAATCGAGATCTATTCCGCACAGCTGGCGGAACTCCGTGATACCTGGGAACTGAACGAAGGGGATGAAATCCATCCGCTGCCGGTTTATTCCGCAGGCTTTGAGCATGCCGGTGATCCGCTTCAGGAAAAATACCCGTTACAGATGACCGGTTTCCACTACAAATCCCGGACGCACTCCACTTACGGCAACGTTGATGTGCTGAAAGCCGCCTGTCCGCAGGAACTGTGGATTAACCCTGTTGATGCCGCGAAACGCGGGATTGCGCACGGCGATAATGTGAAGGTCTTCAACGATCGCGGGGAAGTGCGCGTCAATGTGAAAGTCACACCGCGTATTCTGCCGGGCGTTGTCGGTCTGGGTGAAGGTGCATGGTACAGCCCGGACGGCGATCGCATCGATCACGCGGGCAGCATTAACGTGTTAACCACTCAGCGCCCGTCGCCGCTGGCGAAAGGGAATCCGTCCCATTCCAACCTGGTTGAAGTCGTTAAGGCCTGAGGAAGCGATTTATGTCAACGCAATATGGTTTCTACATTGATTCAAGTCGCTGCACCGGCTGCAAAACCTGCGAGCTGGCCTGTAAAGACTTTAAAAACTTATCTCCGGAAGTGAATTTCCGCCGTATCTATGAATATGCGGGCGGCGACTGGACAGAGCAGGATGGTGTGTATCAGCAGAATGTGTTTGCTTACTATCTCTCCATCTCCTGTAACCACTGTGATGATCCGGCCTGTGCCAAAGTCTGCCCGAGCGGTGCAATGCACAAGCGGGAAGACGGCTTTGTGGTGGTGAATGAGGAAGTATGTATCGGCTGCCGTTACTGTCATATGGCGTGCCCGTACGGCGCACCGCAGTTTGATGAGGTCAAAGGCCATATGACCAAATGTGACGGCTGCTATGAGCGCGTCGCGGAAGGCAAAAAGCCGATTTGTGTTGAATCCTGTCCGCTGCGGGCACTGGATATGGGACCGATTGAAGAGCTGCGGGCTAAATACGGCACACTGGCGGAAATCGCGCCGCTGCCGTCTGCGGAATACACACATCCGAATATCGTTTTAAAACTGAATGCCAACAGCCGTCCTGTCGGGGATACCACAGGCCATCTGGCGAACCCGGAGGAGGTATAACATGGGATCGGGAATTCATGAATGGCCGCTGATGTTTTTTACCACCATCGGGCAGAGTGTGGCAGGGGCATTTATTGTGATGGCGGCAGTGCTGCTGTCCGGAAAACTGTCACCGGAACTGAACCGTAAAGTGCATTACAGCATGTTCGGCCTGTGGGTGCTGATGGGCGTGGGTTTCCTGCTCTCCATGATGCACATGGGCACGCCGCTGCGTGCGTTTAATGCGTTTAACCGCCTCGGCAGTTCATCGCTCAGTAATGAAATTGCGGCCGGTTCGGTCTTCTTCGCTGCCGGTGGTTTTTACTGGCTGCTGGCGGTACTGAACAAAATGCCGGCGGCGCTCGGTAAGCTCTGGCTGCTGGTGGTAATGGTTCTGGCGGTGGTCTTTATTTACGCCATTCCGCAGGTTTACCAGATTGCCACGGTGCCGACCTGGTATACCCCGTACACCACGGTTCACTTTGTGCTGACAGCGCTGCTGGGCGGGCCGGTACTGGCTGCTCTGCTGCTGCGGATTGCCGGGTTTGACCTGCGCTGCATCAGCTGGCTGCCGCTGGTGGGTATCGTTGCGTTGGTGGCGAGTGCGGTCGCAGTGACGTCACAGGCGTTTGATCTGGCCTTTATCCGCAGTTCCGTACAGAGCGCTTCCGCGCTGGTACCGGAATTCGGCCTGTATATGGGCTGGCGTCTGGTTCTGCTGGCGCTGGGTCTGACCTGCTGGATCCTGCCGCTGGTGAAACGGACAAATCCGCCGGTGATTATGATGCTGATTGGTTTTGTTCTGGTGTTATCCGGGGAAATTATCGGCCGCGGTATTTTCTACGGACTGCACATGACAGCCGGTATGGCCTATCTGTCCTGATACAATCAGCGCGTATCCTGTTACTGTTTTCCGGACGGAAATCGTGGCAGGATACGCGGATATTTTATTGTGAGAGTCCTGAGTTATGAGTGAGCAAGCTGTCAGTGATGTTGCCTTAACGGCCCGTATTCTCGGGGCGGCATTTTACTACCCGCCGTCAGAAATCGTACAGATAACGGAACTGCTCTCTTCCGGGGAGTGGGTGGCGGAATGGCCGTACGGTAATGATGCGCAAAAGCAGGCCGCCGCACAGAAACTGGGTCTGACTGTCACCGGTGAGGAAACTTTAGCGCAGGCCTATCAGCGGCTGTTTATCGGCCCGCAGGCACTGCCCGCATCGCCGTGGGGCTCTGTCTGGCTGGATAAAGAACAGGTGCTGTTCGGGGATTCCACTGTTGCCCTGCGTGAGTGGATGCGTGCACATCAGGTGGATATTGTGCTGTCGCAGAATGAGCCGGAAGATCACATCGGCCTGTTACTGATGATGGCGGCCTGGACGGCGGAAAATCGTCCGGATGCCCTGAATTCACTGCTGGCGGAACACCTTCTGCTGTGGGCACGCTTTTATCTGGCGCGGATGCAGGAAAAATGCGGCAGCCCGTTCTATGAAGGATTATCTGCTCTGACGGCTCTGACTCTCAGAGGCTGGCAGGATGCACTGCTGGTGATCCCGGCAGAGAAAACCATTTTCGCCTGAGATATCACACTATCAGATCAAAAAGCCCTTCCGGTGCAGACCGGAAGGGCTTTTTTTACGGCGGATGTTACTGGCCGAGGTCAAATTCATTAATTTTTGCGAGCATCTCCGGGTCATTGCGGTACTTTTCACGCAAGACTTTTTGCTGCTCTTTGGCCGGAGGACAGGTTTCATCCAGTGCTTTTTTGATATCTTTTTTCTGATCTGCCGGCAGGGACACATCCCATTCACCGGCAAAATGGATGCAGTTTTCTGCATTATCCGTAAAGATTTCCAGCTCATCCGCACTGTTCTGATCTGCCGCGGCGGCGGGCAGTGAAAGCGCTGCCAGGCTCAGCAGCATTATCAGGTATTTCATCCGTGTCTCCTGTTTAAAAGGTCGTCTGTGTGTGCTGCGGGGTCAGCAGCGGTCATCGTGAAACGAGTATGATAATCACACATTCCGGAACGGGTTTAAAGCAGGGAGAACCCGGGATTACATATTCTTACACGGCTGCGGCGGAGCCGAATAACCGGCGGTTAAAATCCTCGATTTTACCGGTCATCAGACGGCGCTGCATGGTCAGTGTCCAGCTGGCGGAAAGTCCGGATGCCTGTAACAGATAACGGTATTCTGTTTCATCAAACGGCAGATGAAAAGCGATGGCAGCGGCTTCCCTGACAGACACCGCGCTGGTGCGGGTCAGCAGTTTCAGCGGCTGATCACTGCTGACATCCCCTTTCCCGACGACACGGTACAGCCAGCCGGTACGGCCGCAATCCTGCATCACCTGTGCAAAATCAGACACATCTGTCAGCGGATTCAGTTTGTAGCACGGTGAGCGCGGCTGGGTGACCTGAATCACGGCGCTGCCCCACTGATAAATATCCCCGATGAATACGGTTTCTTCTGTCATACCGAGGGTGGATATATTTTCCCCGAAGAACGGCGCGACAAAGCGATCCTCAATCTCCGGATACATCATTTTCCAGTAGTCGTAGTGTTCGCGGGGATAGTGACACAACGCACGGTCAGGGCCGCCGTGAAAGGCTTTTTCCGCCTGCTCGTCACCGGCGAGTCCGGTGGCACTGAGGGCAATCACGCCTTCGGTCTGACGCTTTTCAATTGCGCTGCGCCCGCAGCGGGCTGTATCCCTGACGGGACCGGTGAAAACTAAAGGTGTGTATGCCATGCCGCCTCCGTATTGAGTGAGACGGATATCATAATCGAAAGCGGGAAAGAAGAATATGTGCGGACAGCGTCCGCACATATTTCAGGACTTATTTTGCAGAAGCGAAACGCGCTGCTGCCTCATCCCAGTTCACCACAGACCAGAATGCTTTGATGTAATCCGGACGGCGGTTCTGGAACTTCAGATAATAGGCGTGTTCCCACACATCCAGACCGATGATCGGATAACCGGAAGTACCGGAAATCGCTTCACCCATCAGCGGGCTGTCCTGGTTGGCGGTTGAAACCACAGCCAGTTTGCCGTCTTTCAGCACCAGCCAAGCCCAGCCGGAACCGAAACGGGTTGCGGCGGCTTTTTCAAACTCAGCCTGAAACGCCTCAACGCTGCCGAAATCGCGCTCAATCGCTGCTTTCAGGTCGCCCTGTAATGTGGTGCCGGTTTTCAGGCCTTTCCAGAACATGCTGTGGTTGGAATGACCACCGGCGTTGTTGCGGATAAAGGTACGTTTGTCCGCCGGGAATTTATCGAGCTGTGCGATCAGATCGTCGATATCCAGATTTGCCATCTCAGGGAAGGCTTCCAGCGCGGTGTTGGTGTTATTCACATACGTCTGATGATGTTTGGTATGGTGAATTTCCATTGTCATTTTATCGAAATGCGGTTCTAACGCATCATAAGCGTACGGTAATGCAGGTAATACATAGCTCATAATTATAACTCCAGTAATTGACCGAACCGCTCACACCGTGTGTGAACAGGCAGACATTATAATGAAACAGATGATAATGAAAACGATTATCAGATCTGTGCGATCTGTGCGGATTCTTTTTATTTGTTAGTTTACTGTCTTATTTTAGTTAAATATTTTAGTTGGCGCTTCTCATCTGATGTCATGTGCTGTTTTTTATGTAACAGGTGATTTTTTATATCGCCGGTGGTTTTCGCATCAAATGATAACGCTGTGAATACCCCCTTTTTCAATCCGTGATCTTTAGCGCAAAAAAGAAACAAAGGCGGAAAGGTAACTTTATTTAACGTGATTTTGACATAGCATTAACAATTGAAAGGAGATGCATCATGACAAAAATAACGAAATATCCTGTACCCGAAGCAATTGCAGAAAACGCGCTAATCAATCATCAGCAGTATCTGGACGAGTATCAGCGGTCTGTTGAGGATCCCGACAGCTACTGGCGTGAGAAAGGTCAGATTGTAGACTGGATAAAGCCCTATACGCGGGTGAAAAACACCTCTTTTGATCCGGGCCATGTCAGTATTAAGTGGTTTGAGGACGGCACACTGAATCTCAGTGCCAACTGTCTTGACCGGCATCTGGCGGAGCGTGGTGATAAACCGGCGGTGATCTGGGAAGGTGACAGCCCGGATGAGTCCCGCACACTCACTTACCGTGAACTGCATCATGATGTCTGCCAGTTTGCCAATGTCCTGAAACAGCAGGGGATCCGCAAAGGTGATGTGGTTGCGATTTATATGCCGATGGTACCGGAAGCAATGGTCGCCATGCTGGCCTGTGCCCGTATCGGTGCGGTGCACTCGGTGATTTTTGCCGGGTTCTCACCGGAGGCGGTGTCCGGCCGTGTCATTGATTCCGGGGCAAAAATGGTGATCACGGCAGATGAAGGTCTGCGCGCCGGGCGTACTATTCCGCTGAAGAAAAATGTGGATGACGGCCTGAAAAACCCGGGTGTGACCACAGTCAGCAGTGTGATTGTTTTCCGCCGCACCGGTAATCCGGTGGAGTGGCAGGAAGGGCGTGATATCTGGTGGCACGATGCTGTCAGTGGTGTCAGTGCGGACTGTCCGCCGCAGGAGATGAATGCGGAAGATCCGCTGTTTATCCTCTATACCTCCGGTTCCACCGGCAAGCCGAAAGGCGTGCTGCACACCACCGGCGGTTACCTGGTTTATGCCACACTGACATTTAAATATATCTTTGATTATCATGGTGATGAAGTGTTCTGGTGTACAGCGGATGTCGGCTGGGTAACCGGACACACCTACCTGGTTTATGGCCCGCTCTCCAACGGGGCTATCACGCTGATGTTTGAAGGCGTGCCGAACCATCCGAAGGTCAACCGGATGTGTCAGATTGTCGATAAACATCAGGTCAATATCCTGTATACCGCGCCGACAGCTATCCGCGCCCTGATGGCGGAAGGTCTCAGTGCGATTGAAGGCACCTCCCGCAAATCACTGCGCATTATGGGATCAGTCGGCGAGCCGATTAACCCGGAAGCCTGGGAGTGGTATTACAAAACTATCGGTGACAGCCGCTGCCCGATTGTCGATACCTGGTGGCAGACCGAAACCGGTGCCTGCATGATAGGTGCGATGCCGGGGGCGATTGAACTGAAACCGGGCTCCGCGACCGTCCCGTTCTTTGGTGTTCAGCCTGCGCTGGTGGATAACCAGGGTGAAATTCTGGACGGCGAAACCGAGGGGAATCTGGTGATCCTCGACTCCTGGCCGGGCCAGGCCCGTACTCTGTTCGGTGATCATGAACGTTTTGAACAGACCTATTTTTCCGCCTTTAAAGGTATGTATTTTGCCGGGGACGGTACCCGCCGTGATGAAGACGGCTATTACTGGATCACCGGGCGGGTGGATGATGTGCTGAATATCTCCGGGCACCGCCTCGGTACCGCCGAAGTGGAATCCGCACTGGTTTCACACCCGAAAATTGCCGAAGCGGCCGTGGTCGGGATCCCGCACAGTATCAAAGGGCAGGCTATTTATGCCTATGTCACACTCAATCACGGCGAGGAGCCGACACCAGAGCTGTATGCGGAAGTGAGGAACTGGGTCCGTAAAGAAATCGGCCCGATTGCCACCCCGGATATTCTGCACTGGACCGACTCTCTGCCGAAAACGCGATCCGGTAAAATTATGCGCCGTATCCTCCGTAAAATCGCCGCCGGTGATACCGGTAATCTGGGTGATGTATCAACACTGGCCGACCCGGGTGTGGTCGAAAAACTGCTCGAAGAAAAGCAGGCCATCAAAATGAACTAGCACGCTAACCTCAGTCAGTGCCGTGTTACGCGGCACTGACACTCCGGATAACAAAAACAGAGGAGTATCCTCAATGAGCGCATCCATTTATCAGCAGGTGGAGAATGACCCTCGCTTTCAGGAACTGGTCAGAAAGCGCAGTCGGTTCTCATGGACATTGTCCGCTATCACACTTGTGCTGTATGTCAGCTTTATTATTCTGATTGCATTTGATCCGCAATGGCTGGGCACGCCACTCGGCGAAGGTCTGACGATTACCCGCGGGATCCCTGTCGGCGTCGGGCTGATTGTCAGTGCGTTTGTCCTGACCGGTATTTATACCATCCGTGCAAACGGGGAATTTGACCGTCTGACCGCCGAAATCATCAGCGGGGTGAAACAATGAAAACGCGCCTTTCTGCTCTTCTGTTATCCCTGCTGTTTCCGCTGGTCAGTCATGCGGATGCCATCAGCGGGCCGGTGGAGCGCCAGCCGGTAAACTATCAGGCCATTATTATGTTCCTGGTTTTTGTCGGCCTGACACTGTACATCACTTACTGGGCGGCAAAACGGACACGTTCCCGCGCAGAGTATTACACCGCCGGGGGAAAAATTACCGGGTTTCAGAACGGGCTGGCGATCGCCGGTGACTTTATGTCTGCCGCCTCCTTCCTCGGGATCTCCGCACTGGTTTACACCTCCGGTTATGACGGCCTGATCTACTCCATCGGCTTCCTGATCGGCTGGCCGGTGATCCTGTTCCTGATTGCGGAACGTCTGCGTAACCTCGGGCGCTACACCTTTGCGGATGTGGTTTCTTACCGTCTGAAAGCCAGGCCGATTCGTGTGCTGTCTGCCAGCGGTTCGCTGGTGGTGGTGGCGCTGTATCTGATAGCGCAGATGGTCGGGGCCGGTAAGCTGATTGAGCTGTTATTCGGGCTCAACTATATCGTGGCGGTTGTGCTGGTCGGCATCCTGATGGTGTTTTATGTCCTGTTCGGCGGCATGCTGGCAACGACCTGGGTGCAGATTATCAAAGCGGTTCTGTTACTCGCCGGTGCCAGCTTTATGGCACTGATGGTGATGAAAGCTGTAGATTTCAACTTTAACACCCTGTTTAAAGACGCGGTTGCGGTACATAAAAACGGATTGGCGATTATGAGCCCGGGCGGCCTGGTATCAGATCCGATCTCCGCATTATCGCTGGGGCTGGCGCTGATGTTCGGTACCGCCGGGCTACCGCATATTATCATGCGTTTCTTCACGGTCAGTGATGCCAAAGAAGCGCGTAAGAGTGTGTTCTATGCCACCGGATTCATTGGTTACTTCTATATCCTGACCTTTATTATCGGCTTCGGCGCTATTTTGTTGGTCAGCCCGAACCCGGTATTTAAAGATGCGGCGGGGGCACTGATCGGCGGCACCAACATGGCGGCGGTGCATCTGGCGGATGCGGTCGGTGGTAATCTGTTCCTCGGCTTTATTTCTGCCGTGGCATTCGCGACTATTCTGGCGGTGGTTGCCGGTCTGACCCTGGCGGGCGCTTCTGCGGTTTCCCATGACCTGTACGCCTGTGCTATCAAAGACGGCAAAGCCAATGAGCGGGATGAATTAAAAGTCTCCAAAGTGACGGTGATTATTCTCGGGATTGTCGCTATCGGGCTGGGTGTGCTGTTTGAAAAACAAAACATCGCCTTTATGGTGGGACTGGCTTTCTCTATTGCGGCGAGCTGTAACTTCCCGATCATTCTTCTCTCGATGTACTGGAAACGCCTGACCACACGCGGTGCACTGGCCGGAGGCTGGCTGGGATTATTAACCGCTGTGATCCTGATGATCCTGGGACCGACTATCTGGGTCAATATTCTCGGGCACGAAAAAGCGATTTATCCGTATGAATATCCGGCACTTTTCTCAATGTTTGCTGCCTTTATTGCGGCCTGGCTGGTGTCTGTGACGGATAACTCTGCACAGGGTCAGGAAGAACGCAGCCGCTTTGAGGCGCAGTTTATCCGCTCTCAGATAGGCATCGGAATCGAGCAGGGCAAATCTCACTGACAGACGTCACAGCGCGGTCTCCGTTCCGGAGGCCGCGTTTTTCTTTCTCTCCGGCACTTGTTTTATCAGGTTGTTAATGGTTTACTGCAACCCGCTTGTTTATGTTATTTAAAAGTTAATTTATGCGTCTGTTTTCTTCTGTTTTACTGATTGTGCTGATTGCTCTGGCACCGGCGGTGTTATCCGGCGGACCGGGGGCGGAGTACAATGTGAAAATTACGGTGATGGGCACATTATTGCTGCTGGCGAATGTGTATCTCTGCCGCTATACCGCGGGCAAAATAGTTGTTGGCCTGCTGACCATTTTGTGGGGGCTGAATTTATCTGCCTCTGCGCTTTTCCGCCGCGAGGCGGGCGCTGAATATCTGACGAACCTTCCTGAGCTGCTCCATCAGGGCTATCCGTTATCAGCCGGTGATTTCCTGTCTGAAAACAGTGGTATCGTACTGTTTTTTATCGTGGTTTCTGTGGCGTATTTCGCGGTGGTTCACCTGCTGAGCCGTGCGTTGCCGCGCCGTGCTATCCGTAATGCCGGTATCTCGCTGTTATTACTCTCGTTTATTCTGCCCGTTGAATATTACGCGATGGAAAAAGATAAAACGCCGGGGCTGACGGTGTATGACCACTACCTGCTGGGTACGCCGCTCTATAATCTTGCCACAGTACCGATGGCATGGCGGGGATGCACCGGTATCAGCTGAACAGCAGCAGCCGTCCGGGAGATCCGGACGGCTGCTGTATCAGTCAAACTGCAGAATAAATTGTGTGTTTGCTTCCAGCCTGCCGGGTTTAACGGAATCGCCATAGCGGTAATATTCAGCAACAAGCGGAACACGTGTTTTTCCGTCCTGTAAGTCCGCGATTTTAACAAACTCCTGATTAACCAGTACGGCATCATTATTCATCGGTGATGTGACAACAAAACCGACACCGGACGCATTATTATTACCTTCATCATCAGGAACGATAACAGACTCTTTTCCGTTATAATTTTCTGTTTTAGCCGCCATTAATTTCATATGAGCAGACAGATCGCCGTTACATGAAATAAATAAATTATCTTCAGCTTTATAATTACCGTCCGGAAATCCTTTGGACGAAAAGGCATTTACCGGTGCCCGTGGTAATTTAAATTCCAGGTCAGAATTTTCCAGCGAACATGATGACGGTGCGCTTTCAATCTTGCCTTTCAGTCTGTAACTGTATCCTACCGCTGTTGTGCCGCCGCCGGGGTTATATGCCTGAATTAAGACAGTACCAATATATGCTCCGCCGGTTAAAGAAAGCGTATCCGGATTATCTTTTGCGGCATAAATAATAACTGTTAAGTCAAGCGGCAGGAGCGGACCTGCCGGAACCGGAATATTACTTCCCGGCTGGTTTTGAAAATGCATACCGGTTCTGTTATCGATCAGAACATAAACAAAATTCCGATCTCCGCCCGGATAAATATGATATGCAGGATAGCCGTCAATATCACCATAATGCTTGGCGACAATACCACTGCCTTCACTGTAGCTGGTATAGCCGTGAATACCGGCATCCGGTCCGCAGTCTGCCACGCCGCCGATACCGCCTTCACGGACAAATGTGAAGCGGCCGACTTCCTGATTCTGCTTTATACTGCCGGTAAGACGCAGATTGATGGTTGACGTCATTGTGGAATGGTTCTGATTTCCGCCTCTGATACAGTCCTCGAGTGCATAAGCATGGCCGGCCGTACCTAATCCGCCTGCGGTAATTATCAGAGATAATATCAGATGTCTGGTTTTTTTTATCAGGTGACAGTATTTCATCAAATCTCCCGCTGACAATTCAGCTTTGTAATATATATTCCGTTCGTGGGTAAAGTGCCGGTAATGTCATACTGGATAATGCATTGCTGCATATTTCCGTCCTGCTTCCAGGTCACGCGGATATCACCTTTTTCTTTATCCGCAATGAAATAGAGCGTATTAAAATTAGATACCAGGTATTCAGTATCACCACCCATCGTTGCTTTTGCGCCTAACGGTATTTCTTTATTATCAGGTGTTTTCAGTGTGATCAGCAGTTTGTAGCCTTTCTTCACATTGAAATCGGCCAGAATCAGCGCGCCTTTTGTCGGAACAATATCGTTAATAATATTATTTTCGATCTCGGTATCACCGGGGATGGTCTGAGTATCAATCACAATATTATTTTTCCGGTATGGCGTCATACCGGAAACAACAGCAAGGCCCGAATTATTTGTCTGAGCAGACTGACCGTTAATGATACCCACACCGGCAGTATCTTTGGTCAGTACCAGTGCATTGGTATTCTGCAATGCGGGAGCGGTAACTACGCCATATTGTGTGGCCAGCAATGAACCATTCATGCCATAGCTGAGATTTTTATTATTTTTACTGTATGAATAACCGGCATTAACAGACGCATATTGTGAGCGATAGGAACTACTCAGACCGCCTGAATTCCCGGTGCCTTTATTACCCTGACTCTGATAAATATCCCAGCTGCCTTGTTGGTTCTCACCATAATTCCCGCTGAGCCCGGCAGTCTGTAACGTCTGATGATCGGCATCGGAAGAAATATTATAATTTGCCCAGATGGTATTATCTTTAATATTGAGCGGAATATTAAGGTTCATACTGACATTATAGGTATTATTTTTACCATTCTCAGTTCTTGTGCCCTGATAATAATTATAATATATACCGTAGTTCATTTTGTTAAATGAGCTGTTGAACCCGGCATTATAGGATTTTTGTCTTTTACCGGATGTATATTCATAAATAACAGTCGACAGATTAAGCGATGAATTGCCGGAAAAAACAGGCTGATTCAGTGATAAAGTGTATTCATTTTTAAGTTTATTATGGTCGTTCCGGTTTTCATCATATGACATTGCATCCTCGAAACGATAAAATTTAGCATCAAAGTGACGGTAACCCACCAGGGATACGCTGGTATTTGTTGCTTCTATTCTCTTCGAGTAGTTAACGCGAAACGCATTCCCGGCAGAGGCTTTATCGTGATTAAGAGTTGCTTTTGCATGCAGGATATCGGCTGTGATTGCACCAAAAGCACCAAAGTTAAATGCAGCACCGATACCGCCGGATTGATAATCTTTGGCAACAAATGCTCCGCCGAAAACGGTGACAAAATCGGTCAGGCCATAAAATATTTCTGCCTGATTGATTTTCTTTCCGTTACCTTTGTTATTGCTGTCATAGGTTCCGCCGGAAATGCTGTAACGCATATTTCCTTTCTTTTCCAGTGTGGAAATTGAAGAGAAAGGAACGATGAAATTTTTCTCACTACCATCAGTTTCTTTAACATTAACATACAGGTTTCCGCCATTACTCATCGGGTAATATTCGGTGAGATTAAACGGACCGGCAGGAACACTTTGTCTCAGGATAATTTCACCATTCTGAACAACAGTGACAACGGCTTCTGAATTTGCCATGCCGGAAATTGACGGAACATAGTTTGTTTTACTGACCGGATCCATGGTTTTGTCTGTTGTCAGACGAATACCACGAAATTTAACAGAATCAAATAACTGTGATGATGAATATAAATTACCGACAGTAAATTCACTTTTCAGTGAATTTATGTTTCTCGATAAGGTATTACTGATATTTTTCCATTTGTTTTTATTATTATCATCATTCATCCAGGTAGAATAATTCTGATAACGCCATGCGCCCAGATTGACTCTGGTCTGGATATTTCCATAATAGCTGTCTTTTGTTTCGCCATTGTGCTGACGATTTACTGCCGAAAATAAATAGTTAACAAAAAGTGCAGGGATACCATTATCCCAGTTTTCCTGCTCTAATGCTTCCAGTTTATCTTTATTAATGTATGACTGTGGTGTTGTCAGTGCATAAATCCGGGTGTTAAGGTCGAGATAGCCATGCGTATATTCAATGTCATTGATATTAAAACAGCCACCGGTATCATCATTATCTGATGACGGAAAATCGAGTCCTGTGTTTTCCCATTCTTCTCTTGAAAAACAGGGAATGAGCTTTTCATTACCAGCTTTGTTTTTTTTCAAAACAAAATCAATCTCTTTTGTGGTAATTTTATTATTGTTAATAACAAGAGTTACTTTGTATTTTCCGGGCGCATTATCATTTTCTTTGAAAACATTGACATCTTCATTAGTCAGTTGTGAGTTACTGCCGGGAATGTTAAATAAACTGGCCGGATAATAATCATCGGCCATAACGGAGAAAGATGTCCCTGCCATAAGGACAGACATCACGGATAATGACATAAAATGGTTTTTATTATGATATTTTTTCATCATCATTATCATCTGTTATTTAGCAGAATAACTTAATTCAACGGCTTTACCGTAATCATTTATGTATGTCAGTTTTACATTTGCAGGTGCTTTAATTGCCTGCGGGACAGTTATTGTTTCCACCGATTTAGGCGATATATATCCGGCAGGTAGTTTTACTTCCTGGTTGTTGACGGTGATTTTTGAAATATTTACATAATAAGGCGTGCTGTTATTAACCGTAAGGCGGTTACCTGAAACAGACCAGTCTAACTTATTCGCATAGATTTCAATATCACGGCTGTTATCGAGAGCCGCCGGACGATACAGGATTTTTATTCTGTTGGTCATCGAGTAGCGCAGAACGTTTTCCTGGCCTTCCTCACTCGGCGCCACAAACTTAACATTCAGCCAGTAAAGAGACTCTCTGTCAGCCGGTAATGACGCCACTTTTGTGATCTGTAATGTATTCTTTTTTTCAGCCCGTAATTTGACGAGTGGTGGTGTTGAAACAAAATCAGGGCTGACATTTCCTGCTTTATCTTCAACCCATGACTGCAAAAGATAATTTCTGCCTTTGTCGGTATTAAAGGCAACAACACCCTCGCTGTTATTTTTTTCATGATAAATAACGCGGGTTGTTTCTAAACCAAAACCGGCATAGCTTTCTGATACCAAAAGAAGTAATGCACAAGCAGAGAGAATGTTTGTTTTAGTGAACATGATTAAGCCTTAGTTATTTTATTATAGTGAGGGCGCGCAGAGTATTTCATCTGCGCATAAATATTAATTATATGAGAGCGTATAATTCAGCGTTGCATCCGCCTGGCCGGCTTCAACATCGTCAGCTGTGCTGTAGTAGTATGCGGTATAACTTCCCTTCCATGATGCACTGGAAGATACGTTATATTCCTCTGTTTTTGAGCCATCAATCACAACAGGGTCATTATTGGTATCGCCATTCTCAAATATAAGGACAGCAATATTTTTAGCCGTTGTACTTGCGTTCGGGTTATCTAATTCTAACAGCTCGTTATCACCATCTTTTGGTTTACCATGTAACTGTAATTTTACTTTTCCCTGATCCGGGCAGTCTGTTAATGAAATATTCAGTTCACCGTAGCCATCTTTTCCGCCAACCATAGTGCCGGTTTCTGTAAATGCACTGGTCGGATAACGACCCATTAACACATCAACATTAGGAGAGTTAGTATCGTTAAGATCAATCGAACAGGTGGCATTATAAATAAAGCCTTTAAAGGAAATTGTACCTGTCTGATCAACTGCGGATGCACTCATGGCAGTACCGGCAAGTAATGCAGAAATTAATGAGTTACCAATTAAAGATTTTTTCATCTTAAACCTTATTTAAATGAGTTTTTTATTATTCAGTGTCAGCTGAATAAAAATGAAATCGTGGTGTTATATGCGAAACAATAATAAATAAAGGCAGAAAAAATTCTGGCAATGATAAATACAATTTTCATTATCCGGAGTTGAAGATTATTTTTTTCTGCTGATTACTGGTTGTCTGGTTTAATTTATAGATATATGAGCTTTTCTGAATCACTCACGGAATGAGTATATCGAAATAATGTATTGAGAATACCCTGCGGTGTATCTCTGTGTAATCTGATGTTTCAAACTATTGCGTTTAGAGTTCTGGTTATAATCTTTTGATTTTTATGTGCATTTTTATTGTATTTGGTTTGTTTTATTCCATTTGTAATGAAGGGTAATAAAAATAATTTATAATAATGTAATGAATATCAGTATGTTACGGAATAATAAATGAAAAAAAAACGGGAAGGATATGCATTATTTACTTACATCTCACACGCGTATTTTTTTTAAAAAAGAACACAGGAAATGATTTTTTATCGGCCTGAATAATGATTTACATCGGAATTTGATGTGTGATTTTTTCCGGAAATGAGAGGTATTATCAGAGAGGCGGGAAATAACAGATACCGGAACAGGGGATATTGCCGGTATCTGTCAGATGTTATCTGTAAATTATAATATTATGGCGGACAGCTTTATATTGCTGCGCTCACTTCCTGATAAGCGAACAGTCCGGCGGCACCGCCGGTGTGCACAAACAGAAGTGGTGAAGTATCTTCCGGGTGTCTGCGAACCTGGTCAATCAGCCCGGCCATGGCTTTACCGGTGTAAACCGGATCCAGCAAAATACCTTCGTGACGCGCCAGCAGTTCAATGGCTTCCAGCCCGCCGGCATTCGGCATGCCGTATTCCGGGGCAAAATAGCTGTCCCACAGCACAATCGGTGCCGGTGTTTCAATATCAAACAGCTGTGCCAGTTCGTTTTGCAGTTTAACCACTTTCGGCGCCTGGTCAGCATATACCCGCGATACGGTGACACCGATAACCGGGGTCTGCGGCATCACCAGCTGTAATCCGGCAGACAGCCCGGCGTGTGTTCCGGCGCTGCCGGAGGCGACCACGACAGCACCGAATTCTGTGCCTTCCGGTGTCTGCTGCACGATTTCCATGGCGCACTCCGCATAGCCGAGGGAACCCAGCATATTGGAGCCGCCGACCGGCACGATATACGCATCACTGAGCTGCATATGGTTGATCAGTGCCTGCATCTGCGCATCCGGGTCAGTCAGGGCATCACACATCACACAGTGTGTGCCAAATAAATCCGTCAGCAGCTTGTTGCCGTTATTCAGAAAATTGGCTTCCTGACTGCCGATCGGGTTTTCCAGCAGCGCCACACATTTCAGGCCGTACATTGCCGCAACAGCCGCTGTCTGGCGGACGTGGTTGGACTGAATGGCTCCGGCAGTGACAATAAACTGTGCGCCTTTTTCCAGGGCATCCGCCATCAGGAATTCCAGTTTGCGCAGCTTGTTGCCGCCTGCCGCCAGCGGTGTCAGATCATCACGTTTGATGTAAATCTCCCGTCCCAGCAGGCGGGAGAGATTATTCAGTTTATTCAGCGGCGTGACACCGCTGAGCAGATTAAGCTTACTGAACTGCGCCAGTGTCTGTTGCAGCCGGGTTGCCCCGGCAGTGTTTACAGAAGAAGACATATCATTTCCTTATTGAATTCGCAGTCATACTCAGTAGGTGAATCCTAACCAGAGATAGACGGCCAGCGCAAAACTCGCGGTTAATACCGCATACGGCATCTGGGTACGGATATGCTCAATATGGTCACAGTCTGTCGCCATCGATGCCACGATCGCATCACTGGAGATAGGGGAGGTCATATCACCAAAGATAGACCCGGCGATAGCCGCACCAATCATATATTCCGGCGGCATACCGACAGACAGACCCAGCTGCACACCAATCGGGATCATGATGGCGAATGTACCCCAGGAGGTGCCGGTCGCCAGTGACATAATGGCACTGATCAGGAAGATAAAGCCGACAGAGAAGCCCGGCGCGATAACCCCTGATGTCACCTGAGCAATATAGGCACCGGTGTTAAGGTCGGAAGAGACAGAGCCCATCAGGAAGGCGAGGATCATCACCGAGCTGATTTTAATCATATTGGCATAGCCGATATAGAGCTCTTTAAAGAAGGTATCGACATTCATCACGCGGCGCGCCAGGAACCAGACAAATGACACCGCCGTCCCGAACATTACGCCCCAGTAAACCGAGGTGGAACCACTGCCTTTGCTGAACTCGCCGTCACCGGTGATATACAGCGCGACCGGCACCATCAGAATGGTGGAGAGGATCGGGATAAAGAAGTTCAGTGAAGTATGGCAGTTCGGATGATCGATAATGTCTTTATCATCTTCCGGCTCGTCGTGCGTTTCTTCCGGCGTACCGGTGATCACATCCGCAGAGCTGATGAGTGCCTGCGCACGCATTTCTGCTTTGCGCATCGGTCCCCAGGAGACATTGCTGAAGATATAGAACAGAATGCTGGCGAGTGAGAACCAGGCCATGATGTTGTAAACCATGGAATGTGCCAGGATATCAAACGGTTCGCCGGTGATCAGCCCCTGAGAGATCTGCACACCGATAACGCCCATCATTGCCGCACCCCAGCCGTTGATCATGGCGGAAGAACAGACAGACACACAGGCGGTCTGGATGATGTAAGACATTTTCTCCGGCGGCACGCCGTATTTTTTTGCCAGCGCTTTGGTGGAAGCACCGGAAACCAGCTGGTTAATCGAGCTTTCGATAAAAATCAGCGACGTGATAATCACCGCCAGCAGCTGAACACCTTTGCGGCCTTTGATGATCTGCGTTTTGTTGGTCAGCAGGCGGACAAGCGCCCGTACACCGCCGGTCACCACGACCAGCCGCATAATCCCGCCAATCATCAGCATAAAGATGATGGTTTTGGCGTTTCCTGATGATTTAAAGACATCAATAATCCCTTCGAGGGTCGCGCGGATCCCCAGTAAGAGGTTGTGATCATGAATAACAGTAAAGCCGACAAGTATCCCGATCAGCAGTGATAAAATCACCTGACGGGTACAGATGGCCAGAATAATTGTGACGACCGGGGTAATGACCGTCCAGATACCATAGTCCTGCATACGCTTTCTCTTTTATTATTGTGGTAGTGATGCTGTGTCAGGCCAGAGCCTGCTGTAAATCAGCCAGTAAATCGCCGATATCTTCGATGCCGACAGACAAACGCAGTGTGCTGTCAAAAACACCGATGGATTCGCGCTCTTCGCGGGTCATGGAGCCGTGGGACATGGTCGCGGAGTGATTCACCATGCTTTCCACGCCGCCCAGCGATTCAGCGAGCACAAAATAGCGCAGTTTTTTCACAAATGCTTCGGTTTCTGCGAGGCCACCTTTCAGCTGAATAGTGACCACGGCACCGCCGGTGCGCATCTGTTTTTTGCATAACTCATATTGCGGATGATCTTTCAGGCCCGGATAAAATACTTTTTCAATCTTGTCGTGACCGGACAGGAATTCCGCCACGGCCTGTGCATTGCTGCATTGTGCCGCCATCCGCAGTGCCAGGGTTTTCAGGCCGCGCAGAGCGAGATAAGCATCAAACGGAGAGGCAATCGCGCCGGTGGTGGTTTTCAGGAAATTCAGTCTTTCCGCGAGATCGTCACGGTTGGTGATCACCGCGCCGCCGATCAAGTCAGAGTGACCACCGATATATTTACTGGAGGAGACCATGATCAGATCCGCACCCATGGTCAGGGGCTTCTGGTTCCACGGTGTCGCGAAGGTGTTATCGATGCAGGTTACGATATTGTGTTCTCTGGCCAGTCCGCAGATGGCTTCAATATCAACCAGTTCCAGTAACGGGTTGGTCGGGCTTTCTATCCAGATCATGCGGGTATTGTCTTTGATTTTGCTGCGTACTGCGGCTAAATCATTGAGATCAACATAATCGAACTCGTGGCCGCAGTTCTCTTTTGCCACGCGCTCAAACAGACGGAATGTCCCGCCGTACACGCCTTTCATCGCAATAATATGGGAGCCCTGCGGGAAGATATTCAGCACCAGTGCCGCAGCCGCCACACCGGAGGCGGTCGCGGTGGCGTAAGTACCTTCCTCGACATCGGCCAGCAGTGTTTCATAGGCGTGGCGGGTCGGGTTACTGACGCGGGAATAGGCATATTCGCCGTGTTCGCTCAGGCTGGTCTGCACAAACGTACTGGCGGTGGTGATCGCCGGGAAAATAGCATGGTTTACTTTATCCTGCTGCTGTCCGCCGTGGATCAGCACAGTGGCAATTTTCTTACTCATAGTTGGTGTCCTGTAAAATATGCGATGAATATTTAATGGTTATTGTAATGGCCGGATAGTGGCACAGGTAGTCAGAAAAAATTTTCTAAAAAAATTCCGCTGTCGCAGACGGCAGAGAATAAATTTCTCTGTTATAAAATAAGTGTTATATATCAGATAATTGCATGTTTTATATGAATGAGAGGTGAATCACACTATGAATAATAAGGTTATTATTTTTATTTTACGGTCAAAAAAACCGGGTTGATTTTGCCCGGTTTCTGGTGTCTGAGAGTAAAAAAGGTGTGCAGGGGGATCAGTTCCGCACCAGGTCAACAGGATAGGAATTGAACAGATAACCATCAAAGTCCGGGTCATCGACATCCGACAGCTCCAGCAGGCGCTGTTTTACATTTTCCAGATGCTGCCACATGGCTTCTTTGGCCGCCGCCGGGTCTTTCTTAATCATGGCGGCGAGGATCACCTGGTGATCGGTCATCCACTCTTTGCGGTAATCTTTATTGGTGATGCGCGTATGCAGCTTCAGCCACATCGGGTTGTTTTCCCGCCATGCCCAGGATTGTTTCAGTAACTCCACCAGCATGCTGTTATGGGTCGCCTGCGCGATGGCCAGGTGAAACTCGCGGTCGCCGGTTTCATCTTCCCCGGTTTTCAGTTCGTCGCGTTCCCGCTGCAGGGCACTGCGCATATTGGCGATATCCACCGGTGTGGCCTGGGTGGCGGCAAATTCCGCGATATTGCTTTCCAGCAGCTGCCGCGCCTGTAACAGCTCAAACGGACCGGCGGCATTGAGCGAACCGTTATCCGTATAACCGTCTTTCTGATGCGGCAGGTCAGTAATATAGATACCGGATCCTTTACGGACCTCTATCAGGTTTTCCAGTTCCAGCATAATAAGTGCCTCGCGTACCACGGTACGGGACACACTGAGCATCTCAGCAATTTCGCGCTCAGGAGGAAGCTTATCACCCACAGCATAGTGCATATTGGTGATCATCTGACGCAATGCGTGGCCAACTTCCTGATAAGGACGTTTTGATTCGATAAATTGAGTCATCTGTGGTGCCATAAATAAAATGAAATCGGAGTCAGTTTACCAGATATTGGTCAACCAAAAATGATTTTGATGACTATAATATAAAATAAACCACCCAATATTGGTAATACAGGGTGGTTTATCTGAGAGGTGCAACGAAGATTATTTCACGTCGCGGATACGATCTGCCATTTTGGATAACTCAGGGTTGGACTTGGCAATATCGTCATACATCGGTTTTACCGCATCCTGGAAGGTGACTTTATCTACGGTGATAAATTCAATACCCTGCTTCTCAACTTTCGCACGTTCTTCTTTTTCTGAGGCTTCCCAGAGTTTCGCCATTGTCTGTGCGGAGTCTTTGGCTGCCTGCTTCACAATTTCCTGCTGTTCCGGTGTCAGCTTATCCAGTGATTTGGTCGACATCACCAGCACATCCGGCACCATTGTATGCTCATCCAGAGAGAAGAATTTGGTGACTTCGCTGTGACGGCTCAGTGTATAGGACGGGATATTGTTCTCTGCCGCATCCACCACGCCCTGCTGTAAGGCGGTATAGAGTTCACCGTAAGCCAGCGGGGTCGGGTTACCGCCGAGTGCTTTTACCATTGAGATAGCCGTCGGGCTCGGCTGTACGCGGATTTTCAGACCTTTCAGATCGTCCGGTGTGCGGATAGGTTTCTTGGCATAGAAGCTGCGCGCGCCCGCATCATAGTAAGTCAGACCGACAAACCCGCTGTCTTTGCTGGAGTCGAGGATCTCCTGTCCGATATCACCGTAGATAATTTTTTCGTAGTGTGGTTTGTCACGGAACAGGTAAGGCAGGTTAAAGACGGAGTAAGCCGGTGAGAAAGCTTCCAGTTCAGCAGCATTGGATTTGACGATATCCAGTGCACCGTTCTGCATTAATTCCATGGATTCACGCTGGTTGCCCAATTGCGCGTCCGGGTAGATACGGATGCGGACGTCACCGTTTGTTTTGGTTTTTACGTCATCCGCAAACTGTGTCATGGCTTTGTGAACAGCATGATCACGGTTCTGGTTATGGCTGAGTTTCAGCGTGGTGGCGGCGAAAGCCTGGGTAGCGCTGAGAGCAAATACCGCGCCGATAACAGTGCTGAGGATACGTTTGCTGTTTTTCACGTTAGGGTTCTCCGGAGGAAAATGAGCTTCTTATTATGTTGTCTCACCTTAATCACAAGTCACTAAGTGGTCAAAAGGTAAACCTTCATTGGTTGACCACTATCACAAAATAACCCCAATCTCTGGTTAACCAAATCATAATGTGATCACCGTCACTCACTGTTTTCAGCGGGATAGACTATGCTCGAACAGCAAAATTTGTATTTGGTGTGACAGTTGCCAAATTGGTTAACCAAAATAAAAACAAGGACAAGGCCAATGAAAAACCTTGTAGCGCTGATTAATAAAGGGCTTGCTGTTTTTACTATCTGTTTATCAGCATTCCTGGTGTTCTGTGTGACATGGCAGGTGTTATCCCGCTATATCCTCAGCTCCCCGAGTACCATTACTGATGAACTCGCCCGTTACCTTTTTATGTGGGTCGCCATGATTGGTGCGGCTTACACCACAGGACAACACCGGCACCTCGCGATTGATCTTCTCGTTATGAAACTGTCAGGTGCAAGAAAGCAGTTTGTCAGTTTATTTATCCAGATTGCCATTATTGCCTTTGCAGGCATTGTGCTGGTGTACGGCGGCAGCACACTGGTCTCTTCCACACTGGAAAGCGGTCAGATCACCCCGGCACTGGGCTGGCAGATGGGTTACATCTATCTCTGTTTACCAATCAGCGGCTTACTGATGATTATGTATGCACTGGTTGATATCTTTTCACTCTTTCAGCCGGGTTCAGCAAATACTGAACTGACTGACAGCCATTAATGGTGCGATGAGAGGTTAATTATGGATTGGTATGTGATTGCCGCGCTCTTCGGCACCTTTGCGTTTCTGCTGGTTCTCAGTGTTCCGGTTTCCTTCGCTATCGGCCTGTCATCGTTAGTGGCGATAGCCATGACGCTGCCGCTCGACTCCGCGATTACCGTTGTCGCCCAGCGTATGGCGGCAGGGGTGGATAACTTCTCGCTGCTGGCGATCCCGTTCTTTATTCTGGCCGGTAACATTATGAACCAGGGCGGTATCGCAGCCCGGCTGATTAATGTGGCAAAAGTGATCGGCGGTCGTCTGCCGGGCTCACTGCTGCACGTGAATATCATGGCGAACATGCTGTTTGGTGCGATTTCCGGTTCTGCTGTGGCTTCTGCGGCTGCGGTCGGCGGCACCATGTCCCCGATGCAGAAAAAAGAGGGGTATGACCCGGAACTGTCCGCTGCGGTGAATATTGCGTCCTGCCCGTCAGGTCTGCTGATCCCGCCGAGCAACACGCTGATTGTTTACTCGCTGGTTTCCGGTGGTACGTCGATTGCCGCGCTGTTCCTGGCCGGGTATATTCCGGGCATCCTGATGGGGCTGTCTCTGATGATCGTTTCCGGGATTATCGCGAAAAAACGCGGTTATCCGGTTGCACCGCGCCCGACATGGAATGAGTTTTTCTCAACCGTCTGGAAAGCTGTTCCGTCACTGATGCTGATCGTGGTGATTATGGGCGGGATTATCGCCGGTATCTTTACCGCGACAGAAGCATCCGCGATTGCCGTGATCTACAGCTTTGTTCTGGCCGTGATTATTTATCGTGAAGTCAGTTTCAGCCGCCTGCCGAAAATTATTCTGGAATCGGCAGTGACGACTTCTATCGTGCTGCTCCTGATCGGTGCCTCCATGGGGATGTCATGGGCGATGGCGAACGCGGATCTGCCGTATCTGATTGCTGACGGTCTGATGGCGATTTCCGATAATGCGCTGACTATCCTGCTGGTCATTAACATCATCCTGCTGATTGTCGGTATCTTTATGGATATGACGCCGGCGGTGCTGATTTTCACCCCGATTTTCCTGCCTGTCGCCATGGATATGGGGATTGACCCGGTACACTTCGGGATCATCATGACATTCAACCTGGCTATCGGTATCTGTACCCCGCCGGTCGGCAGCGCACTGTTTGTCGGGTGTTCCGTGGGCGGCGTCAGTATTGATAAAGTCCTGAAACCACTGGTGCCGATGTATATCGCACTGATTGCGGCGCTGGCGGTGGTGACCTATTTCCCTCAGCTCAGCCTGTGGCTGCCTGAGTTAGTCCTGAACTATACACCATCGTAATACCTGTGTTGTCACTCATCTGCCCTGCCGGATGAGTGACCGTTTTGGTTTACCGATTTAGTGAAATGAAAGTAACAAAAACGCACTTTTCGTTGATGTATTTTTATTTACAGTAAAAACAATAAATTAATCATAAAACAAAATGTGATATTGGTTGACCAATATTGTTTTCAGGCTTGACGTCTCTCTGTGTTGATAGGAAGATGACAACGCTGTACACGTGACAGCAAGGTTTGACAGCAATACTCGCCACACCGGGGATTTAATTGGTCAACCAAATACACAGTGATGATATTCGCGGAGCATAAACGAGGTTTAGTATGAAACAAACTTGGCGTTGGTACGGACCGGCAGATCCGGTTACTTTATCTGATATTCGTCAGGCGGGCGCTACCGGTATCGTGACAGCGCTGCACCATATCCCGAACGGTGAAGTCTGGACCACAGACGAAATTCAGAAGCGCAAGGCGCTGATTGAAGCTAACCATCTGGAATGGACCGTGGTTGAGAGTGTGCCTATCCACGAAGACATCAAAACACAGACCGGTGAGTATGAAAAATGGATTGCCAACTATCAGCAATCGCTGCGTAACCTCGCCGCCTGCGGGATTTATACTGTCTGCTACAACTTCATGCCGGTTCTCGACTGGACCCGTACTGACCTGGAATATGAGCTGCCGGACGGCTCAAAAGCATTACGTTTTGATCAGATTGAATTTGCGGTGTTCGAAATTTACCTCTTACAGCGCGAAGGGGCTGAGCAGGACTACACCGCAGAAGAACTGGCGCAGGCCAAAACCCGCTTTGAAACGATGCGGGATGACGAAAAACAAAAACTGATAAACAATATTATTGCCGGTCTTCCGGGTGCGGAAGAAGGCTATACACTTGAACAATTCCGCCAGCACCTGAAACGTTACGCCGGTATCGATAAAGCGAAATTACGTGAGCACTTTGCGTATTTCCTGAATAAAATCATTCCGGTGGCTGAAGAGTGCGGCCTGAAAATGGCTGTGCATCCTGATGATCCTCCGCGTCCTATCCTCGGCCTGCCGCGCATTGTCTCCACGATTGAAGATATGCAGTGGATGGCGGATACCGTCAACAGTGATGCCAACGGTTACACCATGTGCACCGGTTCTTACGGCGTGCGTGCTGACAACGACCTGGTCAATATGATTCAGACCTTTGGTCCGCGGATTTACTTCCTGCATCTGCGTTCAACCATGCGTGAAGAAAACCCGAATACCTTCCACGAAGCGGCGCATCTGGCCGGTGATGTGGATATGTATAATGTGATCAGCGCGGTTGCCGCCGAAGAGAACCGCCGCCGTGAGAGCGGCTCTGAGTCTCTGATCCCGATGCGTCCGGATCACGGTCATCAGATGCTGGATGACCTGAAGAAAAAAACCAACCCGGGCTATTCCGCCATCGGCCGTCTGAAAGGGCTGGCTGAAATCCGTGGTCTGGAAATGGGTATTCACCGCGCATTCTATACAAAATAATATCTCATACCTTTGTACCTGCCGGGCTGCGGGATCTCTCCCGCAGCCTGCTCCCCGGGAGCCTGTAATGGAAAAGAATCTTGTCACTGCGGACATCACCGCAACGCGTCCTGACTGGACGACTGATCGTCTCACCACCCGTATTGTTCACCTCGGCTGCGGCGCGTTTCACCGCGCACATCAGGCGCTGTATACCCATCACGTATTAGAAAAAACAGACAGCGACTGGGGTTACTGCGAAGTTAACCTGATGTCGGCACAGGATGCGGCACTGATCGAAGGGCTGAAAGCCCAGTCCATGCTGTATACCGTGGCGGAGAAAGGGGCGGATAAAACAGAGCTGAAAATTATTGGTTCAATGAAGGAAGCGATGCACCCGCTGATCGACGGTATTGATGCGGTGATTGAGAAAATGGCGTCTCCGGATGTCAGTATTGTTTCCCTGACTGTGACCGAAAAAGGCTACTGCACCGATCCGGCGACCGGGCAGCTTGACCCGGAAAATGCACTGATTAAACAGGATCTGGCCACACCGGAGACCCCGCGCTCTGCTATCGGCTACATCACTGCAGCACTGAAACGCCGTCGTGAACGCGGTCTGCCGCCGTTTACTGTGCTCTCCTGTGACAACGTCCGTGAGAATGGTCATGTTGCCCGTGAAGCCGTACTCGGCCTGGCGCGGTTACAGGATCCGGCGCTGGCGGCGTGGATTGAAGCCAATGTTACTTTCCCGTGCACGATGGTTGACCGTATTGTTCCGGCGGCCACCCCGGAAACACTGGCGGAAATCGCGCAGCTTCTGGGAACAGAGGATAACTGTGCTATCGCCTGTGAGCCGTTCCGTCAGTGGGTGATTGAAGATAATTTTGTCAACGGCCGTCCTGAGTGGGATTGCGCCGGTGCGCAGTTTGTGCAGGATGTGGTGCCGTTTGAATTAATGAAGCTGCGGATGCTCAACGGCAGTCACTCCTTCCTGGCGTATCTCGGCTATCTCGGCGGTTATGCCCATATTTCCGATACCATGACCAACCCGGATTACCGCAAAGCTGCCCGTGCACTGATGCTGGATGAACAGGCGCCGACCCTCACCATGCCGGAAGAAACCGACCTGGTCGCCTATGCGGATAACCTGATTGACCGCTTTACCAATCCGTCCCTGAAACACCAGACATGGCAGATTGCGATGGACGGCAGCCAGAAGCTTCCGCAGCGTCTGCTGGACCCGGTCGCACAGCATATCGCGGACGGCAGTGATTACCGCCATCTGGTACTGGGCGTGGCGGGCTGGATGCGTTATGTCAGCGGCACCGATGAACAGGGCAATAAAATCGATGTGCGTGACCCGCTGGCAGAAACCTTCGCGGCAATCTACGCAAAACACGGCCTGTCTGTGGCGGTGGTGGATGAGCTGCTGGCAATTGAATCCATTTTCGGTAACGAGCTGCCGAAACAGCAGGGCTTTGTTGATGCGGTGAAGCGCGCGTATCAGCAGTTACTTGATGTCGGTGCCCGTCAGGCCGTTGCCGCACTGTAATCCCGGAGAGTTTATGAAACAGTTTCTTTGCGAAGATTTTTTACTGCACAGCGACATTGCCTGCCGTCTTTATCATGACTACGCGGCGGACATGCCAATCTATGATTATCACTGCCACCTGAATCCGCGTGAAATCGCGGAAAACCGCCGTTTTGATAACCTCGGGCAGATCTGGCTGGAAGGGGATCACTACAAATGGCGCGGCATGCGTTCGGCGGGGATCCCGGAGCAGCTTATCACCGGGCGCGACAGCAGTGATTATGAAAAATATCAGGCGTGGGCAAAAACCGTGCCGATGACCCTGGGTAACCCGCTTTATCACTGGACACATCTGGAACTGCGCCGCCCGTTCGGTATCTCCGGCAAAGTGTTCGGGCCGGAAACGGCGCAGAGCATCTGGGATGAAGCCAATGAAAAACTGGCACAGCCGGAATTTTCCTCATGCGGCATTATGCAGCAGATGAATGTGCATATGGTCGGCACAACAGATGACCCGGCAGATTCGCTGGAATACCACCGGCAGATTGCACAGGATGACAGCTTTGATATTGAAGTGCGTCCGAGCTGGCGTCCGGATCGCGCTTTTAAAATTGAACTGGACGGCTTCACGGACTATATCGCGAAGCTCGGACAGAGTGCCGATGTGGATATCCGCCGTTTCAGCGACCTGCTGACCGCGCTGGAACGCCGTCTGGCACACTTTGCGCAGCATGGTTGTGTTGCCTCTGACCACGGTATTGAGATCCTGCGCTACGCACCGGTACCGGATGAATCGGTGCTGGATGCGATTCTGCAGAAACGTCTCGCCGGGGAAATCCCTGATGAAACCGCCACCGCGCAGTTCGCAACGGCGGTGCTGGTCTGGCTCGGAAAGCAGTATGCGAAACGCGGCTGGGTGATGCAGCTGCACATCGGTGCGCTGCGTAACAACAATACGCGCATGTTTAAGCTGCTCGGTGCCGACAGCGGTTTTGATTCCATCGGTGACGCGCCGGTGGCTTATCCGCTTTCACGTCTGCTTGATGAAATGGATAAAACCGATGAACTGCCGCGCACCATCCTTTACTGCCTGAATCCGCGTGATAACGAAGTGCTGGCGACCATGATCGGCAACTTCCAGGGCGGCGGTATCGCAGGTAAAGTGCAGTTCGGTTCCGGCTGGTGGTTCAACGACCAGAAAGACGGCATGCAGCGTCAGCTCGAACAGCTGTCACAACTGGGACTGTTAAGCCAGTTTGTCGGGATGCTGACAGATTCACGCAGTTTCCTGTCCTATACTCGTCATGAATACTTCCGCCGCATTCTGTGTAATATGCTCGGCACGCTGGCGGTAAACGGTGAAATTCCGGCGGATGAGAATATGCTGGGGCAGATGGTGCGTGATATCTGCTTCAATAATGCACAGCGTTATTTTTCCGCTGCAAAAGGTGAATAATGACAGTGAAACGCATTGGTCTGATCGGCGAGTGCATGATTGAACTCAACGGTGCGCCGTTCGGGGAGATGGTTCAGCGCTACGGCGGTGATGCCCTGAACAGTGCGGTTTATCTGGCCCGCGCGGCCGGAGACGCCGTTGAGGTGAATTTTATCTCTGCCATGGGAACCGACCCGCTCAGTAAAGGCATGATCAGCCGCTGGCAGGCGGAAGGGGTCAATACTGCGCATGTACTGATCGACCCGCATCATCAGCCGGGGTTATACCTTATCCAGCTGGATGAGCAGGGCGAGCGCACGTTTCTTTACTGGCGCAATGATTCCGCAGCGCGTTATCTTGTCCGCCATCCGGAATACCCGGCGCTGCTGGCACAGATGGCGCAGATGGATGCCATCTACCTCAGCGGGATCAGCCTCGCCATTCTGCCGCCGCAAGACCGGCTGCAACTGCTGGATGACCTGAAAACACTGTCACAGCAGGGCAAAACCATTCTGTTTGACAGCAACTACCGCCCGGCACTGTGGGCGGATGAAAATGAAACCCGTGACTGTTATCAGGCGATGTATGCACTGACTGACATGGCACTGGTTACTGATGATGATGAAGCACGTCTGTGGGGCGACAGCGACCGCAATGCCACCTTTGCCCGTCTGGCAAAAGCCGGGGTGAAGCAGGCGATTATCAAAGCGGGTGCTCAGGGGTGTGACTACCGTGATTTGCGCACTGACGCACCGGCCATCAATATTGCCACCACCCCGGCTGAACAGGTGGTTGATACCACCTCTGCCGGTGATGCCTTTAACGCAGGGTTCCTGGCGGGCTGGCTGACCGGCGCGGATATTGAACGCGCTGCCCGGATGGGCCACCGGCTTGCGGGTGTGGTGATTCAGCACAAAGGGGCGATTATCCCGCAGGCGGCGACCCGCCCGGTCACTGATACTTTACTGAATAACACGTTTTAACGGGAAAAGAGGAGAACGAGATGTCCGAATTACAGGCAATGATTACCCGTTTCCGGCAGCTGAAAATTGTGCCGGTGATCGCCGTGGATAACGCGGAAGATATTATCCCGTTAGGCAATGCGCTGGCGGACAACGGTCTGCCGGTGGCGGAAATCACTTTCCGTACTGAGTGTGCGGCGGAAGCGATCAAACTGCTGCGCGAAGCCCGCCCGGATATGCTGGTAGGCGCGGGAACCGTGATTAACCGCGAACAGGTGCGTCAGGCGAAAGCCGCCGGGGCGCAGTTTGTCGTCTCTCCCGGTCTGAACCCGAACACCGTGCAGGCGTGTCAGCAGATTGATATCCCGATTGTTCCGGGGATCAACAACCCGAGCGCGGTTGAGCAGGCTCTGGAGCTGGGCATCGATTTTGTGAAATTCTTCCCGGCGGAGCCGTCAGGCGGTATTCCGATGATCAAAGCCATGCTGGCGCCGTATCACCAGTTACAGGTGATGCCGACCGGTGGTATCGGGCTGAACAATATCCGCGACTATCTGGCTATCCCGCAGATTGTGGCCTGCGGCGGCTCGTGGATGGTTCCGGCTTCGCTTATCAAAGCAAAAGACTGGGCAGCCATCGGCAAACTGGCGCGTGAAGCCAGTGAGTTTGTGAAGTAAGGATTTTTTACCGTTCCGGCAGCAGATCCCCTCTCTGCTGCCGTATTATCTGTTTTCTCCTGCCTGTAACATTCTAAATCATCAATTATCCTGTTGTTTTTACAGAGATTCCGGAACTATGACCGTTCGCAAAGATATTTTTTAATCAGTTGTATATGCTGGTGAATCATACTGCTTTTCAGACGGGCCTTCTGTGTTGCATAAATATTATCCATTCAGTCTGCGTGACAAACTCATATTGATGGCTATTCTGCTGGTCACCGTACCGACACTTATCATCGGTTATTTTGTGGAAACAGAGGGGCGTTCCGCGTTGTTGCAGGAGAAACGGAACAAACTCTATTCTGTTGCCGGGTTGCTGGAACAGGCGCTGAATGATGAATATGACCTTGCCGCATCCCTGCCGCGTGACCAGCGCCTGGCGCTGATCAGCGAAAAGCTGTATCCGGCGGCGGAAATTATCACCTCCACCTTCCCGGGGGTCGGCGCAGGGTATTACCACCGTGAGCTTGACGGTATTGTGACCTATTCTCCGCGTGCCCGTTACGGTAACAAAACCGGCACCCGAATCAGTGAGGATCACCCCGGCCGTCATGTGATGGCAACGGGAGAGCCGGAGGTCGGCTGGGGAAGCCAGGTGCGCGGTAATATTATGAACGCCATGATTCCGGTCAGGCGTAACGGCGAGGTGATCGGCTATATCTGGGCGAATGAACTGACAGATGATATTGACCGCCAGGCGCTGGCGATGGATGTCAAAATTATCGCTGTCATTGCTCTCGGGATCCTGTTCAGTCTGCTGATTATTATTGTCTTTTCCCGTCATTTCAGCCGGGATATCGGCGCGATAAAAAGCGGCCTCAGTGATCTCTCCCGTGATCTCAATACCCATCTGCCGATGATGAAAGGGGAAATGGGGGAGATCAGCGACAGCGTCAACGCCCTGGCACAGACACTGCGGGAGATGAAAACCCTCAACGAACTGATTATTGAAAGTGCGGCGGACGGTGTGATCGCGGTGGATATCAACGGCTGCGTCACCATGATTAACCCGGCGGCAGAAGAGATAACCGGCTATCTGGAGCGGGATCTGCACGGCAAATATTACGGTGATGTTTTTGAGGGGCGCAGTTTCTCCAGCCCGGTTCTCGATACCCTGAAGCGCGGTATTGAGCACGTCAGTCTGGAAATTGCCTATCCCGCCCGTGACCGCACCATTCAGATAAACGTCAGCACCAGCCGCATCCGTAATGCGGGCGGGGAGCTTATCGGCGCGCTGGTGATATTTAAAGATCTTACTGCGCAGAAAGAGGTTCAGCGCCGTATGCAGCAGGCGGAAAAACTCGCGACACTCGGCGAGCTGATGGCGGGAGTGGCCCATGAGGTGCGTAACCCGCTGACGGCGATCAGCGGTTTCGTGCAGATCCTCAAAGAACTGGAAAATCACCCGGATAAACTGGAATACATCAGTATTATTCTCAAGGAAGTGGATTCCATTGACCGGATCATCCGCCAGCTGCTTGATTTCTCCCGGCCGCAGACCGGCACATTCCGCCCGATCAGCGTCAACCGGCTGATTGAGGAAGCCCTGGTGCTGGTCAAAACCAAAGGGGTGGAAGCGCGGGTCACCTTTACCTGGGAGCCGGATGACACACTGCCGCTGATTGAGGCCAACAGCGAGCTGCTGCGTCAGGTGCTGCTCAATATCATGATAAACGCGGTGCAGTCGATTCCGGCCAGAGGCAATCTCTTTATCTCCACCTGTTACATGGAAGAGCAGCGGGTCATGGTGGTGATCCGCGATGACGGCACCGGAATTCCGGCGGCGCTGCAGAAGAAAATTTTTGACCCGTTCTTTACCACCAAAGCCTCGGGAACCGGGCTGGGACTGGCTATCAGCCAGCGGATCATTGCCGGTCACGGCGGTGATATTTTCCTTGAAAGTCAGGAACATCATGGAACGACGTTCACCATAACGTTGCCGATAACGCAGGGTAAGAAAAATGATTACACATAAATCGTACCGGCTTCTGATAGTTGATGATGAAAAGAATCTCTGCCGGATGTTACAGACCGCCTTTTCTATTGATGGTCATGAAACCCGGGTGGCGGAGGACGGCGAGGCGGCACTGATAAGCTTTGTGCAGGATAAACCGGATGTGGTACTGATGGATATCCGTATGCCGAAACTGGACGGCATTGAGGCCCTCAAACGGATGCGGGAGCTGAACCCGGAAGTGCCGGTCATTCTGATGACCGCCTATGCCGCTGTGGAAACCGCAGTGGACGCGCTGCGTCTCGGGGCGTTTGATTATGTGATAAAGCCCTTTGACCTGACGGAGCTGAAACTGCTTATCTCCCGTGCATTACAGTTGCAGGAGATGAAACAGGAAATCAATCTGCTGCACCGCGAACTGAGCGACAGCTACCAGTGGGGACGGGTGCTGACCCGTAACCCGAAAATGATGGAAATCTGCCGCGATATCGCCAAAGTCTCGCGCAGTCAGGCGACAGTGCTTATCACCGGGGAAAGCGGCACCGGGAAGGAAGTGGTGGCGCGGGCGATCCATTACAACAGCGAAAGAGCCAATGGTCCCTTTATTAAAGTGAACTGCGGGGCGCTGCCCGGCTCGCTGCTGGAAAGTGAGCTGTTCGGCCATGAAAAGGGCGCATTTACCGGGGCACAGGTACAGCGTCAGGGATTATTTGAACGCGCCAGCGGCGGTACACTGCTGCTTGATGAGGTCGGTGAGATGCCGGCGGATTTACAGGTGAAACTGCTGCGGGTGGTGCAGGAGAAAGAATTCGAGCGGGTCGGCGGCAGTAAAACTATCCGTGTGGATATCCGCATTATTGCCGCGACCAACCGTGATATGCATGAACGGGTGCGGGAAGGGTATTTCCGCCAGGATCTGTTTTACCGCCTCAATGTCATTCACCTGAATCTGCCGCCGCTGCGTGAGCGGCCGGAGGATGTGGGTTTGCTGGCTTCCCATTTTCTGCAGAAATTCAGTCAGGAAAATAACCGCGATATTGTCGAGCTGGCGCCGGAAACGCTGGCATTACTGATGAACTACCAGTGGCCGGGTAATGTGCGGGAGATTTCCAACGTGATTGAGCGGGCAGTGATTATGAGCACCGGTTATGTGATTTTCCCCGAAGATCTGCCGGAGCAGTTACTGGCACAGGTCCGCAGCCAGCCGGTGGCACTGATTCCGGTCACGCAGGAGCCGGGCCTGAACCTGAAAGAGAATATTAAAGCTTACGAGAAAGAGCTGATTATTTCCGCCCTGGCGGAATTTCAGAATAACAAAACCCATACCGCATCTGCGCTGGGGATCAGCCGCCGGGCATTAATGTATAAATTGCAGGAATACGATATTGAATAATTAATAATAATTTTATAAAAATAATTTTAAAAAGCACGGTGAAAATAAATTCACCGTGCTTTTTTTGTTGTGAATAAATTTTCACACTGTGCATTTTATTTCACCATCAGGAATGAATCATTTATTTATAATATGTTAATAAGTTTATTTTTATAATATTTAAAGCAATATATATCAGTAAGTTAGAGTGATGTAAATATAACAAAATACAGGTTTTATTATTGGCATAGCGCTTGCTATTACCTTTGTGTCTATATTTTTTTATAAAAGGGAAGTGCTATGAAGAATAAACAAATAACGGTGAAAAAAGCCGGTGAATTTTTTCGTGACGGCATGACAATTATGGTCGGCGGATTTATGGGGGTCGGTACACCGCCGCGTTTAATGACTGAATTATTAGAATCCGGCGTCAAAGAGTTAACCATTATCGCCAATGATACCGCATTCGTGGATACCGGCCTGGGCCCGCTGATTGTCAACGGACGGGTGAAAAAAGTCATCGCTTCCCACATCGGGACAAACCCGGAAACCGGGCGGCGCATGATCGCCGGTGAAATGGAAGTACAGCTGATCCCGCAGGGCACGCTGGCAGAGCAAATCCGCTGCGGCGGTGCCGGGCTGGGCGGATTCCTCACCCCGACCGGTGTCGGTACGGTCGTGGAAGAAGGCAAACAGAAAATTACCCTCGATGGCCGCGATTATCTCCTCGAACTTCCCCTCCGCGCTGACCTGGCGCTGATTCAGGCACAAAAAGCCGACCCGCTCGGCAACCTCACCTATGACCTCAGTGCCCGCAACTTTAACCCGCTGATGGCACTGGCGGCGGATATCACCATTGCCGAGCCGGATGAAATGGTCGCGGTGGGGGATATCGACCCGGATTGTGTTGCCACACCAGGGGCAATTATTGACTGGCTGATTGCAGAATAAGGAAAACATCATGAATGCAAAAGAATTAATCGCCCGCCGTGTGGCACTTGAACTGAATGACGGTGATGTGGTGAACCTCGGGATCGGGCTGCCGACACAGGTGGCGAACTATCTGCCGGAAGGCGTGCATATCACATTACAGTCAGAAAACGGCTTTCTCGGCCTCGGGCCGGTAACCACGCCGGATAAGAATCTGGTCAATGCAGGCGGTCAGCCGTGCGGCATCCTGCCGGGCGCGTCGATGTTTGACAGCGCCTTCTCTTTCGCGCTGATCCGCGGCGGTCATGTGGATGCCAGCGTACTGGGCGGCTTACAGGTGGATGAACAGGCAAACCTCGCCAACTGGGTGGTACCGGGCAAAATGGTGCCGGGTATGGGCGGTGCGATGGATCTCGTGACCGGTGCGCGCAAAGTGATCATAGCCATGGAGCACTGTGCAAAAGACGGTTCCGCCAAAATCCTGCCGGAGTGCACCATGCCGCTGACCGCCGTAAAAGCGGTGGATGTACTGGTGACGGAACTGGCGTTATTCCGCTTTGAAAACGATCAGATGATTTTGTGCGAATACGCGCCGGGTACGGATATCGATACCATCCGCGAAAAAACCGCAGCGCATTTTATTGTGTCACCGGATGTCTGTGAAATGCCGCTGGTGACTGCGGGGGAAGCCGTATGATAGGACGCATCTCACGAGTCATGACCCGTGTGGTGAGCCGCTATCTGCCGGATCCGCTGATCTTCGCAATGCTGCTGACCATGCTGACGTTTATCATCGCGCTGGCACTCACACCAAGCACACCAATGGATCTGGTGAACTTATGGGGGAACGGATTCTGGAACCTGCTGGCGTTCGGGATGCAGATGGCGCTGATCATCGTGACCGGTCACGCGCTGGCCAGCTCCCCGCCGGTTAAACGTATTCTGCGGCTGACTGCCTCACTGGCAAAAACCCCGGTTCAGGGGGTGATGCTGGTGACGTTTTTCGGTTCGGTTGCCTGTGTCATTAACTGGGGATTCGGCCTGGTGGTCGGGGCGATGTTTGCCCGCGAAGTGGCCCGCCGTGTACCGGGCTCTGACTACCCGCTGCTGATCGCCTGTGCCTATATCGGGTTTATGACCTGGGGCGGCGGTTTCTCCGGCTCTATGCCGCTGCTGGCCGCCACACCGGGTAACCCTGTCGAGCATATCGCCGGGCTTATTCCTGTCAGCCAGACCATGTTCACCGGGTATAACCTGTTTATCACCCTGACACTGATTCTGGTGATGCCGTTTGTCACCCGCATGATGATGCCGCGCAAAGACGACATCATGATGATCGACCCTGCGCTGCTCGAAGAAGAGCCGGATTTCCAGAAAAAATTACCGGAAGACGCGCCGGTTTCTCTCCGGATGGAAGAAAGCCGCCTTATCGCATGGATTATCGGGATTCTGGGCTTCACGTTCCTCGGCATGTATTTCATCAAAAACGGTTTCAACATCACCATTAACACCGTGAATATGATTTTCCTGCTGACCGGTCTGCTGCTGCATAAAACCCCTATGGCGTATATGCGTGCCGTCAGTGCCGCCGCCCGCAGTACCGCCGGGATCCTCGTGCAGTTCCCGTTCTATGCCGGTATCCAGCTCATGATGGAAGGCTCCGGACTGGGCGGGCTTATCACTGAATTCTTTATCAACGTCGCCAACAAAGAAACCTTCCCGCTGATGACGTTCTTCAGCTCTGCGCTGATCAACTTTGCCGTGCCGTCAGGCGGCGGTCACTGGGTGATTCAGGGGCCGTTTGTTATTCCGGCTGCCCAGGCGCTGGGGGCTGATCTCGGTAAGTCCGTGATGGCGATTGCCTACGGTGAACAGTGGATGAACATGGCGCAGCCGTTCTGGGCGCTTCCTGCACTGGCGATCGCCGGGCTGGGGGTCAGGGACATTATGGGGTACTGCATCACCGCCCTGCTGCTCTCGGCACCGATTTTCATTATCGGCCTCGCTTTCTTCTGACAGATACTAAACAGTAAGGATTTCGCAATGGAAAATATCGTTATTGTCAGTGCCGTACGTACCGCAATCGGCAACTTTAACGGCGCACTGGCGGGTGTCAGTGCCGTGGAACTCGGCTCGGCAGTGGTCAGCGCGTTACTGAAAAAAACGCAGCTGGAACCGGGGCTGGTGGATGAAGTGATTATGGGGAACGTGCTACAGGCCGGACTCGGACAGAACCCTGCGCGCCAGATCCTGCTGCGCAGCGGTATACCGGAAAGCGCCTGTGCTTTCACCGTCAATAAAGTGTGCGGCTCCGGCCTGAAGAGTGTTGCGCTGGGCGCACAGGCGATCAGCAGCGGTGACGCGGACATTATTATCGCGGGCGGCACGGAAAATATGAGTCAGGCGCCGTATCTGCTCGACAGCCGTGCCCGCTGGGGTTACCGCCTGGGCGACGGTGCAGTGCATGATGTGATTCTGCGTGACGGGCTGTTATGTGCCGAGAATAACTATCACATGGGGATCACAGCGGAGAACATCGCCAAAGCCTATAACCTGACCCGCGAAGAGCAGGATGCACTGGCACTGTCATCACAGCAGAAAGCCGTCAGCGCGATTGAGCGCGGCGCCTTTAAGGCTGAAATCGTGCCGGTGACGGTGAAAAGCCGTAAAGGGGATATCGTGGTGGATACCGATGAATTCCCGAAAGCCGGATCAACGGCAGAAGGGCTGGCGAAACTGCGCCCGGCCTTTGATAAAGCGGGAACGGTGACTGCCGGTAATGCCTCCGGTATCAATGACGGTGCGGCAGCTCTGATGCTGATGACGGAAACCCGTGCTAAATCACTGGGACTGACACCGCTTGCCCGCATCCGGGGTTATGCCTCCGGCGGGGTTTCACCGTCGATGATGGGGCTGGGGCCGGTTCCGGCCACGCGGAAAGTGCTGGAGAAAACGGGGCTGTCACTGAAGGATATCGATCTTATCGAAGCCAACGAAGCATTTGCCTCCCAATTTCTCGCGGTCGGCCGTGACCTGGGTTTTGATCCTGACAAAGTAAACATCAACGGCGGGGCGATTGCCCTGGGTCACCCGATTGGTGCGAGTGGTGCCCGTATCCTGGTGACACTGCTGCATGCATTACAGGCTCAGAATAAAACCACCGGTCTGGCGACACTCTGTATCGGTGGTGGGCAGGGGATCGCGATGGTGATTGAACGTCTGTAATCCGGTGAAATAACAGGCGGATATTCAGCCGGTGGCAGGGTAACTGTCACCGGCTTTTTTGTGCCGGTTTCTGTGTTTCTGACAAAATTCGAATTAAGTTAATTTTTCGTGTAAAATATTTACATTAATTTAATTTATTAACTGCGGTTTGCTGTTCATATTAGGATGAGTCATCAACCTATTATGCTGAAATCCGATGTGTGGGATCAAACACACTTTTTCACATCCTGTAAAAACTCGGAATTTGTATTTGAATGGAGTGAAAACATATTTTTTTTCTAATTATTTGGTATATAACACTTATTCTACTAATTCATTGTACTTTCAATCGATTAATATTTTGTAATATTATTTCGTTACACTATGATTTTAAAGGCGAAATATATCGAAACATTCAGTCTCATTTACCCCCTCATGTACTCACAAACAGCATAACCTTTGGTTTTTCAAAAATGGCCCTATGTACGATAAACTACTTATAGTTTTAAGTGTTTTTTCTATGATCAGTGAGCTAAATAAGGAATTTTAGTGATGGTCTTTATAGGGTTATTGATTAATGATGAAGAAATATGCGATATCCGAAGCTATCGGACAGGTTATCAGACAATACCGGACCAATGCAGGTTTAACCACAAAGCAGCTGGCACACAGAATAGGGATTAGCCAGCAGCAGCTCTCGCGTTATGAGCGGGGGGTAAACCGTATTGATGTGGATACGTTGTTGCGTGTCAGTCTGGCCTTTAAACTCACTCCGGGTCGTTTCTTTGAGGAAATGAATATGACCGGCACCGGGCTGGATGACATTCTTTATGAAAATGAAGAAGGGGATATTCAGGAAATCCGGATGAGCCTTATTGCGGACAGTATTATTTCCCCGCGCGATTTTTAATCACCATAATTTCCGCTTTTAAATAAAAAAGACAGACCAGTACAGCTGATTTGCGGATTACTGTACGGGTTTGCCGTGCCCGCCATCCGGCAGAAACAAAACTGTAATACAGATGACAGAGCAGCACCGGGACAAATTTCAGACGAAAAAAAGCGGGAGATGATATCTCCCGCAATATGCTAACCAATCAAGGAACTTAATAATATATTGGTCAGAAGGACAGAGGTTTTTTTATTCAGACTGCGGTGCTGAGTTTTTTAACTTTCCGGAACCGGTGCTGTGACCGGTTCCGGGTTTTACTTTATTTCAGTCAGTGCGGGGCACCGACGGATGGCCTGTTTTCTCTTACCCGTCACTCAAGGTATTTGAAGAACGGTGCGATGAGCAGCAGGATACCGAAGCCCATAACACACCAGGCTTTCCAGTCTTTGAATTTTTTCAGTTTCGCGACACGGAATACCAGGTAAACAGGAATTAAGCAGGAAACGATAGCGTATAACGGACTACCAATCTGGAAGAAGACAACCACGGAGAACCCTGTTGACACCCATGCAGTCAGTAATGCAACGATGAAGACAGAGATACAGATGTTTAATACGGTGTGGTTGATTTTCTCTTTATCCATGAAGCGGGAAAGGATGTTAACCGCAAGGCCTTTCACTGATTCCTGGAAGCCCAGATAGATACCGAAGAATGCTGTCAGAACTGCAAAGATGTTCAGAACGGTGGTCATCACACTCACGACCGCGCCCGGGATAACCTGAGCAGCAATAGCCAGTGCAGAAATGTTCTGTTCAAACGCGGATACGGCCTGCTCATGACTGATAGAGAACGTAAAGGAGAATGAGAAGAACAGGATGATTGTCACCAGGGTGATATAGGCCACGCGGTGAGCGCGGATAGCACGGTAGGTGGCAACACGTTTGTCTGATTCCAGTTTACGGTACGCGATGTTCATCGGGTTCAGAATCTGAACGAAGACCGCAGAGAAGAACGCAAACGGTACAGTCAGCAGCACGTCACGGGTAAAGTCACCAATCGGCGGGAATGCAGTGATGTTATTGAAATCCCAGTGAGGGATCATCACCAGACCCAGCGATACAATGATACCGACTTTGACGATAACCATCGGACCGGAGATTTTAAACAGCAGTTTCTCGCCCTTGGAGGCAATGAAAATCAGCGCGGCAAAGACAGCCACACGATAGATCAGTGAGCTTGAAAGCACACCCTCTGTAACACCAAACGTATGGAGATAAGAGGCACTGTCGAAAATAACAGAGAGAGAGTAAATAAAGATACCGTGGATAAGCATCAGGAAGTAAATAACCCCCAGCGCCACACCCCAGTTACTGCCCAGATACTGTGTGATTATGTTTGTGTAGTCTTCACATTCTTCACTTTCAGACAGCGTATTCATGTACAGCTTCTGCAACATATAGGTTGCCGGATACGCAATCATGAAAGCTAAAATAAATACCCAAATACCTTTCAGACCGATCTGAATCGGCATTACAACGGTACCGGCACCGATCGCCATACCAATACAAAGTACTACCCAGCCGGCGTCATACATTGTAAATGGTATTTTGCCCAGCGCTTTCGCGGAATTCTCGGTTGAGGTCATGTCCGCCATACTAAGCCCCCTTGGTTTTCATAATAATTTATTGTGATTATGGTTTCTAAAAAATTTCAGCACTGCGTTGTTCTTTTTATTACCGCTAAAAATAACCTGTTAAATACTTAAAAAGCACGCCGGAGAGAATTCAGAGTGGCTCTCAATGAATTTTTCCGCGTGCTTCGTGTACTCACCCCGTCTGTGTGTTAACGGCAAATGAGGTGAGTACATACTGCAGGACTTAATTTTCCGCTCTGGTCTTAAGCAACTGCTTTCGCAATAGCCTGTTCCAGGTCAGCAATGATGTCTTCAGGTGTTTCCAGACCGACAGAGATACGAATCAGACCATCGGTGATACCTGCTTTCAGACGCTCTTCAGCCGGAACCGGAGAGTGAGTCATTGATGCAGGGTGCTGAATCAGAGTTTCAGTATCGCCCAGGCTTACTGCCAGCATGCATAACTCAACAGAGTCCATCACTTTACGGCCTGCTTCGATACCGCCTTTGATTTCAAAGCTGATCATACCGCCGAAGTTGCTCATCTGTTTTTTCGCTAACTCGTGCTGCGGGTGAGACGGCAGACCAGGGTAGAATACTGCTTCTACGTTCGGGTTAGATTCCAGATATTTAGCCACTTTCATTGCGTTAGAGCAGTGACGTTCCATACGGACGTGCAGTGTTTTCAGACCACGCAGGGTTAACCATGCGTTGAACGGGCTCATTACGCCACCGGTGATGTCTTTAACACCAACCAGACGGGCAGGAACCAGGAAGTCAGCAGGACCGACAATCACACCACCGATAACGTCGCCGTGGCCGTTGATGTATTTGGTTACGCTGTGAACCACGATGTCTGCACCTAATTCCAGAGGACGCTGGCAGTACGGAGACATAAAGGTGTTATCCACAACCAGCATTGCGCCGCCTTCGTGAGCAACATTTGCCGCTGCTTCGAGATCGATCATTGCCAGAGTCGGGTTAGCCGGAGTTTCGACGTAAACCATTTTGGTGTTTGGTTTCATCGCCGCTTTGATGTTCGCAGGGTCATTTGCACGAACGAAAGTGACTTCGATACCGAATTTAGGCAGGGTGTGAGACAGCAGAGCATAAGTACAGCCGTACAGAGTGTCAGAAGCAACGATATGGTCGCCCTGGCCGCACATAGTCAGGATAGTGGTAGAGATAGCTGCGATACCGGAAGAAGTCGCCAGCGCTGCTTCGCCGTTTTCCAGTACACGCATTTTTTCTTCTAATGCTGCGTTAGTAGGGTTACCTAAACGTGAGTAGATATAACCTTCTTCTTCTAATGCGAAACGTGCTGCCCCTTGTGCTGCGCTGTCGAAGACGAATGTAGAGGTCTGATAGATTGGGGTTGATAACGCACCAGTCAGTGGATCAGCCTGCTGGCCAGCGTGAACAATCTTAGTGTCATAACCTTTATTCGTATAATCGTGCATAAATCCTCCAAAGAATAATTTTTTATTATGCCAACATGTGTTGTTGTTGCAGTAATAAAAGCAATAGCCGTGCCAACTCAGGAGTTATTTTTATAACACATTGAATTAAAAGAGATAAATAATTTTAAGGTATAGATTAGACAAAGTCAGTGCGGAGGAAGTGGAAAGCGGACTGTAAGTAAAAATGACAAAGTGGAAAGAAAGTTGACAGTAAGTTGCCACTTTCTGATAGTGAGGTTAATCACATTGAGGGATAAAACCGGACTTGCGTCACATTATAGCCCCAAAAGGGAAGGGTGATCCAGATCTCTTTTTAAATTTTTTCCTGAATCGATACGTCCGGCGGTTGATAATGATCAAAGCCATGAATAATCAATTCCATTAATTACCGCGCGTTTAATGATTTGCCACTCCAATAAATGCAGGTGTAAACCTGACAATCTGCGGACTTTTTTTCATAGAATTGAGATATCTGGCGGGTACAAGCCGACTGAACTTGTTTATAGTAAGTAACGTAACAAAACCCAAAATAACAATTACACTCTGTATGATAAGGCTACTTATCATATGGTTTTTTTATTGCGCACTATTTTGTTGTATTTCGCCCTTTGTTCACCTCTCAGTGATTACCTAAGATGGGTTAACCCTGGTCGGGTGGGTGAAAAATGAGCACTACATACACTAACCGGGAGTGACTAATCACATGTCTGCATATAGATGGTTAATTAATACCATTGACCGCGTCGCCATGGTGGAAGAAGTCATCAATGAATTTTCGGCCTCCGAAATCAGCATTAATTCCATGGAAGTCTTTCCGTGCAAAATTTATGTCAAATTCAATACGGAGTGCGAGCGGGATGTTAAGCTGCTGCTGAGCAAACTCCTGCTTAATCCTGATGTTATCAGTGTCACCCGTTCCAAATTACAGCCCTACGAGCGTAAAGAAAAAGAATTACAGGCGATTCTGGAATCCACCACGGACGGCATTATCGGTATCAATAATCAGGGTAATATCAACTACTTCAATAAAGTGGCGGAAGACTTTTTCTCGATCTCACGGGAAAATATTGTCGGCGTCAATATCAGCAAAATTCTCAGCGGCAAAAACCAGTCAGTGCTCACCAAACTGCTCGGCGGCAACAGTTTCGATCACTATCAGATGGTCACCAGTACGCCGAAAGGGGAGCTGTATTATATCTGTTCCGGCCGTCCGATTCTGAGTGAAGAGTCTCAGGTGATGGGGGCGGTTATCACCTTCAAGAGCCTGCGCTCGGTGCAGCAAATGGCGTCTTCGGTGAATAAAAGCCTGCCGTTCAGCTTTGATGACATTATCTGTGAAAGCGAAATCATGATGAACCTGATTGATTTCGCTAAAAAAATCTCAATAAGCCCGTATACGGTACTGATCCGCGGTGAAACCGGTACCGGTAAAGAGCTGTTTGCCCGCGCCATTCATAACGCCAGCGACCGCAGCGCTCACCCGTTTGCGCCGATTAACTGTGCGGCACTGCCGGAAAACCTGATTGAAAGTGAGCTGTTCGGTTATGAGGGCGGCGCGTTCAGCGGCGCCAGCAAGGGCGGGAAGATGGGGCTGTTTGAATCCGCCAACCACGGCACCGTGTTTCTGGATGAATTCGGCGAGCTTTCCCTTATCCTGCAAAGTAAATTACTGCGGGTATTACAGGAAGGCGTGATCCGCCGGGTCGGCGGGCACAAAGAGATCCCGGTGGATGTGCGGATCATTGTCGCCACCAACCGGAATCTGGAAGAGATGATCGAGAACAAATCGTTCCGTGAAGATCTCTATTACCGGATCAACGTGATCCCGATTAATATCCCGCCGCTGAAAGAGCGGAAGACGGATATCCCGCTGTTACTGCAGCGCTTTATCAGCAAATACACGACAGAGCTGAATAAACAGCTCAGTCTGTCCCAGGATGCATATCACCAGTTAATGGCCTATTCCTGGCCGGGTAACGTGCGGGAACTGCAAAACGTGATTTTGCGGGCCATCCATCTGGCTTCCGGCCGGGAAATTACCGTCGGGGATCTGTGGCTGCCCCATGAGGAAGTGATGGCCTCTCCGGTGCTCAGGCCGCAGCCGGTACCGAAAACGGAAATACCCCCTGCGGTATTGCCGGTGCAGGAAGATATCAACCTGAAAGAGTCTCTTGCGCGGCAGGAAAAAAGCCTGCTGGAAGATTATCTGCGCCGCTACGGTTCGGCCCGCAAAGTGTCCCGTGAAATCGGGATGTCTCACACCACCGTACTGAATAAAGCCCGTTACTATAATCTGGAGCATCTGCTGACCTACAGCACTGTGCGCCGGTCAGCAGACAAAACAGATTAATACGGATTATCATCCCCGCCGGCAGCGGTCCGGCGGGCGGTTTCGTAAGCATCGATAGCGCGGATCCTCGCCATCCGGTGATCCACCACCGGTTTCGGATAATCAATCTCACGCTGATTTTTCTCCGCCCATTCATGGGGTGTATGAATGTATTTCGCAGGTACTTCTGCCAGCTCCGGCAGCCAGCGGCGGATAAAGCTGCCGTCCGGATCAAACCGTTTTCCCTGCGTGACCGGGTTGAAAATCCGGAAATACGGCACCGAATCATGACCGGTGGAGGCTGCCCACTGCCAGCCGCCGTTATTTGCGGCAAATTCACCGTCAATCAGCTGTGACATAAAATAGTGCTCGCCGCGCCGCCAGTCAGTCAGTAAATCCTTGACCAGAAAACTGGCCGTGATCATCCGCAGGCGGTTATGCATCCAGCCGGTTTCATTCAGCTGGCGCATGGCCGCATCGACCAGCGGGAACCCGGTTTTACCCTGCTGCCAGGCAAGCAGCCCGCTGTTATCCGGTGACCAGATAATGGACTCTGTCCAGCGCTGCATCGGGCGGTGACGGCTGATATCCGGGTGCTGTGCCAGCTGATGCAGATAAAATTCCCGCCAGATAAGCTCACTGAGCCAGGTATAAGCGCCGCTTTCCGGCTCATCAGCGACCATCGGGAAATGCAGGCGCAGACGGCTCAGGCACTGGCGGGGGGACAAAATTCCGGTGGCGAGATACGCGGAGATGCGGCTGGTGCCGTCAATCGCCGGAAAATCCCGTTCTGTTTTGTAATCCGCAGCCTGTTTCTGACAAAAATCCGCCAGCCGCTGCAGTGCGGCCTCTTCTCCGGAAGGGAAGAGGGCATGCTCCTGCTGCGGCAGATTAAGCGGTGCCGGGGAGACCGGCTGGCCTTTGGCCTCCGGTACCGGCAGCACGCGGACGGTGGTCTGCATCAGTGCGGTGAGAAATGCGCGCCGGAACGGGGTGAACACTTTGTAGAGTCCGCCTTGTTGTGTGCTCACACTGCCCGGCGGCAGCAGGACACTGTCATCAAAGGCATAAAAGCGGCAGGTGTCCGGCAGACGCGCGGCAAAGCGGGCATCACGGCGCTGTTCATTCAGCCCGTACTGTTTATTGACATAGACAGCGGGGATACGATGTTCGCGGCACCACGCGGCCAGCCAGTCAGCGGCATCCTCAAAGGTATGGCACGGCTGCACATGCAGGGTGATCCCGAGTGCGGCTGCGGATGTGTTCAGCGCGTGCAGCTGACAGAAAATCAGCGCCTGCTGTGACGGGGACATAGCGTGCTGCTCCCACTGTCCCGGCGTGAGTGTAAAAATCAGTTTTACCTGCCGGTGTGCCTGACAGGCGGCGTAAAGCGCCGTGTTATCTGTCAGCCGCAGATCGTGCCGCAGCCAGACAACGGCCGGTGCTGAGTCCGTCATAACTTTACCTCCCGCATAAACAATTAAAAGGCCCGCGTCCGGAGAGGCGGGCCTGAGCAGGACATCAGTCCAGTTTAGGGTGCTGATCAATCAGTGACTGACGGCGTTTCTGCAACGCGGCAATCTCCTCATCAATCGCCTCAATCTTGTGTTCGATATTATCGTAATGCTCTAGCAAAATCTCTTTGGCTTCCGCGCGGTCAGATGCGGCCGGTGTGGCACCGCGTAACGGCTTATTGGCGGTTTCTTTCATCACAATCGCCGTAATCATCCCGATAACGGCAATCACCATCAGATAATAGGCCGGCATATACAGATTATTGGTCGCCTCGACCAGCCAGGCGGCGGCGGTCGGGGTGGCACCGGCAATCAGCACTGAGATATTGAATGAGATAGCCAGTGCACTGTAACGGATTTTTGTCGGGAAAATGGCCGGTAAAATAGAGGCCATCACACCGGTAAAGCAGTTAAGCAGCACCGCCAGGATCAGTAAGCCTAAGAAAATCAGGCCGATGACACCACTGTTAATCAGCATAAATGCCGGAATGGCCAGCACAAATAACCCGATACTGCCCGCGAGGACAAACGGTTTACGGCCGATGCGGTCACTCATCATCCCGATCAGAGGCTGTACGAACAGCATGCCAATCATAATCGCGATAATAATCAGCACACCGTGATCCGCACTGTAATTCAGGTTATGCGACAGATAACTCGGCATATAGGTCAGCAGCATGTAATAAGTGACGTTGGTGGCAATCACCAGCCCGACACAAATCATCAGACCCTTACCGTACTGTGAGGCAATGCTGCGCAGTGAAACGCGGGGCTTATCTTCGCCGGTTTCCGGGTTGGCATTTTTCATATCCTCAACATGCTGCTGGAAAGCCGGTGTTTCCTCCAGGGCATGACGCAGATACAGGCCGATAACGCCCAGCGGCAGCGCCAGGAAGAACGGGATACGCCAGCCCCATTCACGGAAGGTTTCCTCACCGAGAATACTGGAGATCAGCACCACCACTCCGGCACCGCAGACGAAACCGGCAATCGAGCCGAAGTCCAGCCAGCTGCCCATAAATCCGCGTTTACGATCCGGTGAATATTCCGCTACAAAGATAGCTGCACCGGAATACTCACCGCCCACGGAGAAACCCTGAGCCAGTTTTGCCAGCAGTAACAGCACCGGTGCCCAGATCCCGATACTTTCATAAGACGGGATTAGACCGATACAGAAGGTACTGACAGCCATAATAATGATGGTGACGGAAAGCACTTTCTGGCGGCCGAATTTGTCGCCCATAATGCCGAAAAAGACCCCGCCCAGCGGACGTACCAAAAACGGTACGGAGAACGTCGCTAACGCCGCGATCATCTGTATGCCCGGGGAGGCGGAAGGGAAAAAGACCTGACCCAGCACATACGCCAGGAAGCCGTAGACCCCGAAATCAAACCACTCCATGGCATTACCCAGTGAGGCAGCGGTGATGGCTTTCTTTAATTTTCCATCATCAATGATAGTAATATCATTGATATTTAAAGGTTTTTGTTTTGTTTTCTTGCGTCTCATCGTTGTATCCTTTTGTTTTATGACGGGGATTCACGTAACTGAGATTTCACTCAAATCTGCAATGACTTTTTGTGTGATAGTGAATTCATCGGCAGCAGGAGATGTTTAATACTAAATTGGTAAGTATAAATACGTATTTTTTCCCGTATTCATGTTTCCCGTTAAATAGATTGATTGTTGAATATGTGACGCTAACGGCAGACGGTACAGGAAACCGCAGACAGGACAGGAAGAATAGGAAAGTATTGTGTTGTAATAACCAAAAAAAGCACCTTTGTTTTGAAACGAGGTCACCTAATTTAGCATAAATCATATTTTTTGTAAAATTAGTGGGTTTTTGTACTGATTAATATCGTGTATTTGGCATTTAACTTCTCTGCATCGTAAAATGTTCAATGCTATTTTTTTCTGAAAAATCAACGGAAGTGCAGATCACCCCGGAAATAAGGCATCTTAAACGGATGCTTTTCAGCATATTTTGTTGTGTGAAACGGAACATGTTTAGTATCACAATCCGATGTATTTTAAATTATCAGCATAATTATAATGTGAGTGGTTTAAATTTAAGCAATATATAGGGCGGTTTCAGAAAACAGACAATGTTATCAGTATGTTTCACCTGATTTCTCAATTTTCTGTATGCGTTTTCCTGATAATTACATCTGATGTAATTAACGCATAATCACAGTCCTCAATGATTTCTTTACGTAATAATAAGATAAACTTTGGTGTTATCTGCTGAATATGAAAATCATGCAGTGATATCTGCCAACAGCAATTTAAGAAAGATATAAATGTTTCAAGATATATCGTTTTTTTTCCATTTAATTGTGGTTTGTTACTCTATTAAAGCTAAATAATTACTATTTTATACCACTAATGAGTCATTTTATTTTTAGTGGTTTATACCTGGTACGGGGGTGAAAGAAAAGGTAAATATACTATAATACATAGGGTTATCACTCTTTCGGACACCGAATAATTCTTTTTTTTACAATTCGTTAGGTGCCGGAGCGGTAGGTTTCAATTTGGTAAATGAATATGTAATATGTGTTTCAACATGTGTACGAGGCTGGTTTGCATAAGTACATACATGCGGCAGTTAAAACAACAACAAAGAGTAAAACTTTGTGAATATCAATTGGTCCACTTTCTTTAATAAACGCATATTTTTGTTAGTCATCAGAGAGGAATCTGATGGTTATCACAGCCATATGTGAGGGATAGCGACATGACCAAAGCAAAAAACTCGATAGCACGCGCCGTCGGGCAAAAAATTCAGGTGTTACGGAAAGATCACGGCATTACTGCAGCAAGACTGGCTGAAATGATTGAAATCAGTCAGCAGCAGATGTCACGTTATGAACGTGGTGTAAACCGTGTTGATGTGGATTGTTTAGTCCGTATTGCGGATATCTTTGAAGTACCGGTTGGCTGGTTCTTCACCGAGATTGAAGGCCGGGGTAAACGCGACAGCGGAAATGAACGGGAATCCTGGAAAGCAGAAACCGTTATTTTGCCGGTCGAATCTGAACTGATGTAATTTCGTGATATTGAGTGATACTGAATCTCATCTCAAAAATCCGTTATTAGCCTGCTAATAACGGATACCGCTTTTTGCGGAACGTGTTTATTTCTTCATCACCCGCCTTGTGCTATCATCCTGACACACAGCATGTTGTATTACTCTTATAACCCTGTTTATTAATAATTTTAATATTTTGAATCCGTTTTATAACTGGATAAATAAGCAATGAACATTAATCAGCTCAAAAGTTTTGTTGAGGTGGTCAGGAGTGACTTTAATATCACGAATGCCGCCGAGAAGCTGTATACCTCGCAGCCGACAGTGAGCAAGCAGCTTAAAATTCTTGAAGATGAACTGAACGTTTCTTTATTCAACCGGAAAAATAATAACTTATTATCGCTCAGTCCGATTGGTGAAGAAGTTCATCGTGTTGCCTGCGATATTCTGGCGCAGTTTGATAAAATTAAAAGTCTGGTATCACACGAAGATACCACGACAAAACAGAATCTCCGTATTGCCACCACCCACACGCAAATCCGTTATAAATTACCGAAAGTGATTGAACGCTTTAATGCGCGTTACCCGAATATTTCGCTGCATTTCCATCAGGGAGCGCCGGCACAGCTGGCGGAAATGGTGAAAAACGGGGATGTGGATTTTGCAATCGCCACTGAATCCCTGCATCTGTATGACGATTTACTGACACTGCCGTGCTATCAGTGGTCCCGCAGTGCGATTGTACCGCACGATCACCCGCTGGCACAGAATGAGCAGCTGACGATTCAGGAGCTGGCTCATTATCCGCTGATCACCTATGTATTCGGATTCACCGGCCGTTCCAAGCTGGATCAGGTATTTTATCAGAACCACCTGACGCCGAATGTGGTATTAACCGCGGTCGATACGGAAATTATTAAATTCTATGTGAAGCGCGGAGCGGGTGTCGGTGTTATTTCCACCGTGGCGTTTGATCCGGCGGAAGACAGTGACTCACTGCGCTGTATTAATATCGGTAATCTGGTGAAACCGAGCTATACCCATATTTGTATCAGCCGTCATACACATCTGAAGGATTATATGTATGACTTTATTTCCTGTTATGCGCCGCATCTTGACCTGAATTATATTCACCAGCCGGAACAGTGGCTGCCGGTTGATCCTAAAGCCCGTGACCGGCTTTACCGCGCATTGCCTGAGCTCTGATTCCTTTGTATTCCGGATAAAAAAAGCCCGGTAACGTCTGTTACCGGGCTTTGTGTTTGCTGTGTGTAATCTTTTTTAGCGGGTGGCAATATTAATAAAGATTTGCGCACCGATCAGCAGGCAATCGTCATCAACAAAATACGGATTGGCATGCAGATAGTTATTAATTCCTTTGGCTTTGTTACCGCTGCCGAGGAAATACATGGCACCTAATCTGTCTTTGGTGGCATTAATCATATAGCTGAAATCTTCACTGCCGGTCATCGGCTTACCGTTTGAGTCAATATTTTCAGCCGGTAAGAAGGCCGCTGCCGCGTTTTTAATGACTTCCGCTGCCTGCGGATGGTTAATTACGGCCGGGTAACCGCAGGCTTCCAGTGTGGTTTTAAAACCACCGGCTTCACTGCGGGCAACAATCTCTTTAAAGCTGGCTTTTAAGATTTTATCGGTTTCTTCATCCATAGAACGGATGGTGCCGCGTGCCTGCACATAATCAGCCAGCGCATTCGGGATGGTACCGCCGTTGATCATACCGCAGCCGAAAACAGCCGGGCTGAAAGGATCGGTTTTCTTGGCGACGATATAATCCATGTAATCAATGATACGGGTGGCTTCGCGGATAGCATCCAGCCCTTTGTGCGGCGTGGAGCCGTGCGCGGAAACACCGTGTACATCCAGCGTCCAGGCGGAGCCGTAAGAGGACATCACACCCGCGTTAAAACGGATGCAGCCGGTTTCAATCGCGGCGTCGTTATGCAGCCCGTAGACTTCATCCACACCGTCCATGCAGCCCATTTCCACCATTTTATCCGCACCCGGCACACGCATATCTTCTTCCGCCATCTGGAAGACAAAACGGACATTGTGTGTCAGTTCATCGCGGTGTTCGCTGAGGTATTTTGCCGCAGTCAGCGCGATGGTCATATGGGTGTCGTGACCACAGTTGTGGGCGCAGCCTTCGTGTACGGAACTGTGCTCGTTGCAGGTCATGTCCGGCATTTCCAGGCCGTCGATGTCGGTGCGGTAAGCAATCAGGCGGTATGCCGGATTGACGGTCAGTTCAGCGGTAAAGCCGGTGTATCCCTCAAACTGACGGATGGTGTAGCCGAAGCTTTCCATCAGTTCGCGGCAGTATTTTGAGGTTTTATATTCTTCACCGGACAGCTCAGGGATTTTATGTAAATCCTGGCGCGTTTTCTTGCTGAACGCCTCAAGCGCAAAGAGTTTTTCACTGACATTGTATTTATTGGTCATTACATTTACCCCGTAACTGAAACCGGTTTGTGTGCTGATAAAGAATCCCTGATGTAAGCGCGGGTATGACCGGAAACCGGTCATACCACAGCGCCGGCGCAACATGAGTACATTTTATTTTTACGAAAAAAAGTCTGCCTTCCGGAACCGGCGGGTTTCTGTCAGCAGCTGTTTTCGTTATTATTTGCAGGAGGGATTTTAACGTCAGTATTAAAAAAGTGAGCGTGACGGAGATCGTGTTTATATCATATCAGTATTTCATGGTGCATGAATAATAAGGATGATATCGGTAAAAAATAATATCACCGTGATAAAATAATATTATATTATTTATTAATATCAATATGTTATATAAGCCCTGGTTTCCTGATTTTTTATTTTTATTCTGCGTGAAATATAAATTCGCCACCCGAAATAACAATAATATTAATATTATTAAACAGAAATTAAGAAAAGTGTATTTATATATCCTTGCAGCCATTTTTGTATTATTCCGCCGGATCTCCGGCAATATCCTGAATTAGTGCTGAAAATTTACCTTATTACTGGTGGTTTTATCTGCGGCGCGCCCGGGCTACACTGAAATGACAGGATAAACACACAGAGCAGGCCGGTATTGTTCTGTGCAGCATCTTATTGCGAATCAGATTTATCACCAGTATGAGGGAAGATTTACGATGAAGCAGACTGTAGCGGGTTATATCGCAAAAATGTTGGCGGATGCAGGAATCAACCGTATCTGGGGTGTCACCGGAGACTCACTGAACGGGTTAAGTGACAGCTTACGTAAACTGGGCAGCATTGAATGGATGGGCACCCGGCATGAGGAAGTGGCCGCGTTTGCCACCGGGGCGGAAGCCCATCTGACCGGTAAACTGGCGGTGTGCGCCGGTTCCTGCGGGCCGGGTAACCTCCACTTAATCAACGGATTATTTGATTGTCAGCGCAACCGCGTGCCGGTGCTGGCAATTGCCGCACATATTCCTTCCGGCGAAATCGGCAGTCATTACTTCCAGGAAACCCATCCGCAGGAGCTGTTCCGTGAGTGCAGCGTCTATTGTGAGCTGGTTTCCAATCCTGAGCAGATCCAGCAGGTGCTGGGTATTGCCATGCGCAAGGCGATTCTGGAGCGCGGCGTGCCCGTGGTGGTCATTCCGGGGGATGTGGCATTAAGACCGGCACCGGAATCGGCCCGCAATGTCTGGTATGAGCCGTCTCTGCCGCTGGTGATGCCGCAGCGGGATGAGCTGGTGAAACTGGCGGATGCCCTTAACGGTGCGAAAAACATCACACTGATGTGCGGAGCCGGATGTGCCGGGGCACATGATGAAGTTATCAAACTGGCGGAAACCCTGAAAGCACCGGTGGTGCATGCACTGCGCGGCAAAGAGCATATTGAGTATGATAACCCGTACAGTGTCGGGATGACCGGGCTTATCGGATTTTCCTCCGGGTATTATGCGATGGAAAACGCAGATACCCTGGTGCTGCTCGGCACGCACTTCCCGTACCGCGCGTTTTATCCGGCCAAAGCAAAAATTATTCAGGTGGATATCAACCCGGGCAGCCTCGGCGCGCACTGTGCGGTGGATATGGCGGTTATCGGGGATATCAAAGCCACACTCAATGCCATTCAGCCGCGCCTGCAGGCCAAAGAGGATCGCACCCATCTGGATGCGGCGCTGAAACACTATCAGACCGCCCGCAGTGACCTCGATGCACTGGCAACCGCAAGCAAACGGGAACTGATCCATCCGCAGTATCTGGCGAAGAAAATCAGTGAGCTGGCGGATGATGACACCGTATTCACCTGTGATGTGGGCACCCCGACGGTCTGGGCGGCGCGTTATCTCACCATGAACGGCAAACGGCGGCTGATAGGCTCCTTTAACCACGGCTCGATGGCGAATGCTATGGCGCAGGCTATCGGTGCTCAGGCGCATGACCGTAAACGCCAGGTGGTGGCGATGTGCGGTAACGGCGGGTTCAGTATGCTGATGGGGGATTTCATTTCCCTGGCGCAGATGCAGCTGCCGGTGAAAATCGTCATCTTTAACAACAGCGTGCTGGGCTTTGTGGCGATGGAGATGAAAGCGGGCGGTTATCTGACTGACGGCACCGATCTTCACAATCCGGATTTTGCCGCGATGGCCAATGCCATGGGGATCAAAGGGATCCGTGTTGAAGACAGCGAGTCACTGGATGATGCACTGAAAACCGCATTTGCCCATGACGGCCCGGTTCTGGTGGATGTAGTGACGGCCAAACAGGAACTGGCCATGCCGCCGGAAATTAAGTTTGAGCAGGCCAAAGGCTTCAGTCTGTATATGCTGCGCGCGATTATCAACGGGCGCGGTGATGAGATTGTGGAGCTGGCGAAAACCAACTGGCTGCGCTGAGTCAGCAGAGAGAAAAAATGCCGCATTTGCGGCATTTTTTTGTTCAGTACCCGGCGGCGGACTCCAGCCGCCACAGGTGGGCGGCCATCAGGGCCCGCCACGGGGCGAAATCTGCCAGCCATTCCTGAGTTTCATCCGCCGTTATTTTTTCATCCCGCGCCAGCAGGCGCTGCAGATTACGCCGTACCGCAACATCACCGTGCAGTGAGCCGTTCAGATAGTTAAAGCCGCGCAGCAGGGCATAGCTGACCGTCCAGGTGCCGATACCTTTGATCGCCGTCAGTGAGGCGGAAACCGCGTCTGCATTCTCCGGTGTGACCACATCCGGCAGCACCAGCGCTCCGCTTTCCAGTTGCTCACTCAGTGCCAGCAGGGCATTGGCTTTACCTACAGAAAAACCGCAGCTGCGCAGTCCGTCAAAATCGGTCTGTAAAATATGTGCCGCATCCGGATAGCACCACAGTCCGGAGGAGTGGCGCAGGCCGATATGCTGAATCAGGCGGCGGCGGATGGAAATCGCGGCCTGAACACTGATTTGCTGACCGATAATCGCCCAGTTAATGGCTTCAAACGGTGTGGCGGACTGGTAGATCCGCAGCCCTTTCTGTTGCCGGATAAGGGGACCGGCCAGCGGGTGATCCTGATATTGTGTCTCGAACTCCTCCACCGGCTGGATCAGACCGAGCATATGCCGGGCGAGATGCTGCATACGGGCTTCGTCTTCCGGCAGTGGCCCCGGGCCGTCAGTGCTGAGGGTGACACGCGCTTCTCCTGAACTGATTTCCAGTGTCAGTAACGCGGGGTGGCCGTGCAGGCAAATTCCTTTCATCACCCGGTTTTCCGTGACCTCTTCGGCCACATGGTGATTATCACGTAAATGAAATGCGAGAAAATCCGCTGTATGATAGGGCTCAGGTAACGGAACGGTAATCGTTAAGTTTTTGTTATTATTCAACTTTTCATACCTCAGAACAGGGCGGGCAATTGACCGGATTATAGCCGTTTTTGCTCCCGGACGTACGATTTTGGTCAAAATGTATATTTACAGAATAATAGGTGGATTATTCTGAATGAACTCCGCATACAAAATGTGGTACTTATACGTATGAACAAATGAGTTTAATTTCAGCACAGCAGCACAACTCAGAACGGATAAAGGCATTACCGATGGATATAAAACAATATTACCTTGAGGTTGCGGAAGGTAAAGGTAAGAGGATGACGTCGGAGGTTGTGGCATTCTCTCCCTCGCGGCTCAACCTGGCAGAGTTAGAAGAGCGTCTGGCATCACAAACCTTTTTCACACAGGGTGATATTGAATACGCGGAACATGATGAGAACAGCTTTTATTACACCTGTCATTACGGCGATGAAGAACTGCTGTTTCTGGTGTCACTGGCACCGCGGGCACCGGAACTGGAAATCAATCCTTACTATTCAACTGATCCGCTGTCTGCCGGACTGCTGGCCGAAGTCAACCAGACCGGGCAGGACATTTATGTTGAATGCCTTTTACAGAATGACGTGCTGCGAAGTTACCGGTACCAGCTGAAGATGGTACAGATTCTGGTGCCGAATTTATTGCTGGGCATCGATATCTCGGCAGCCGGGCGCGGTTTTACCCGTGAGTGGCTCAATTTTCAGCTGGAAAACGACGTGCAGCTGAACATTGAATCTCTGTATACCATTCATGCAATCTATGACACGGAAAATTCTCCGCCGACCATGTACTGGTTCCACACACACGGCCTGCTGCGCTGCGGGATCCCGGAAGTGGAACTGCTGCTGCCGCATACCATTAATGCGTACTACGGCATTCCTGATCTGCTGCGCAGTTTTATCGGGCAGAGTCTGAATGAAGGTAAGGTACTGTTTAATGAGCCGATGTTGTGCGGCCAGACGGAAAAACAGCTGGAATATATTGTGGCGCTGCCATATCAGGAAGGGATCCGCCAGATCAACAAAAATACCCCGATCGACCAGCTGAAGCCTCTCGAAGAGATCGATTACTCTCACGATAATATGCCGGAAAATGAATTTCTCGGCGATCGCGGAGATCGCGACGATCAGCATGACCATCCATCCTGTATGCTATTCCGTGTAAATGAAAGTTCGCCGGTGTTACAGACATTTTTCCGTAGTTTCGACGACGATGCCGCCATTATGTTTTACCGCCCGAACAGTGAAACCCATGAAATGGCGGTAAAAGCCCGCCTGCGCTGGCACTATTTTGCCCAGATGTTTGCGGAATACGGTCAGCCGGTGGTCAAAACGAAAAAAGGTCTGCTCGGCGGATTATTCGGTAAAAAAGCCCGTGATGAAGAGGATGAGCATCCGTGGGCATTTATGGTCAAATGCGGTATTCCGTACGGGGATGAGGATGATCTGGAGCACATGTGGTTTATCCCGGAAACTCTGGATAATGATGTGTTTACCGGCAAACTGATCAACCAGCCGTTTTATGTTGAAGAGATGGAAGAGGGCGGTGTGTATTCTCTGAATACGGAGATGCTGACTGACTGGAATATCTATTTTTCCGGTGAGAAATATACCCCGGATACCATTTATCAGCTGCTCAGCCCGTCACAGGTTCACTGAGAAAAGACTGTCCCAGAAAAAGCGCTGAAATGAAGGCGCTTTTTTTGTGCCTGCGATTTTGTGCAGTAACCCACGTTATTAATACATACTGAATTATATCGTTGCTGCTTTTTTTTTGTTCCGGCTATAATCAATGATCGCCTGTTCCGGGTGGTTATATATCCTGTAAAACCAATAATCTATCTTATAATCTGTTATGCATTATCTGTCATGGAGTGCATTATGCCTGATTTGACGTCATTGCTCGGATTTGCCCTGGTTGCACTGGGAATGGTATTAACGCCCGGCCCTAATATGATTTATCTGATCTCCCGCTCACTCTGTCAGGGAAAGCGGGCCGGATATATTTCTCTTGCCGGTGTCGGCCTGGCATTTATTTTTTATATGCTCAGTGCGGCATTTGGTATCACCGCGCTCTTTTTTGCTGTTCCTTATGCCTATGATGCTTTGCGTATTGCGGGGGCATTGTATCTGCTCTGGCTGGCGTGGCAGTCGGTCAAACCGGGCGGACGCTCTGCATTTTCGGTGCGGGATTTACCGGAAGATAAGCCGAAAAAATTGTTCACCATGGGGTTTCTGACCAGCCTGGCGAACCCGAAAGTGGCGGTGATGTATTTATCGCTGCTGCCGCAGTTTATTGTGCCGGGGCACGGCAGTGTGCTGGTACAGTCTCTGGCGCTCGGAACAATACAGATTATGATCAGCCTGACAGTTAACGGACTGATTATTCTGATGGCGGGCTCGGTGGCTGTCTTTATGACGGGCCGTCCGTTCTGGCAGGTGGTGCAGCGCTGGCTGATGGGGACTGTGCTGGCCGGGCTGGCTGTCCGGATGGCGCTGGAATCCCGGCGCTGAGGCGATAAAAAAAAGACCGGCTTTTTGAGCCGGTCTGTTTCGTTTCCGTTATTGCTCTTCCCGGCGGAGCCACTGCTCCACCTGCAGCTGTTCTTCCTGTGTGAGCCACATTCCCAGTTTGGTTCTGCGCCAGAGCGCATCTTCTGCGGTGATCACCCACTCGTGCTGTACCAGATAGCGCAGCTCGGCTTCATACAGGTTATGGCCGAATAACTGCCCGAGGTCGCTGAGGGATTGCGCAGTACCGATAATTTTTTCTGTCTGACTGCCGTAGGTGCGGGCCAGGCGCAGCGCCAGTCCGTTCGGCAGCCAGGACCAGCGTTCTGTCAGCACTCGGGCATAATCGTCACGGCTCCGGCCGTTCAGTTCACCGCCGGTCAGTACCGCCTGTTTTGTCCATGCTTTCCCGGCGTGCGGATAGTAGGCCGCCAGTTTATCCAGCGCGTGTTCGCCCAGCTTGCGGTAAGTGGTGAGTTTGCCGCCGAAGACGGACAACAGCGGCGCCTGTCCGTTGTCATCATGCAAATCAAGCGTGTAATCGCGGGTGATTGCCTGTGGCGAGTCCGATTCATCATCACACAGCGGACGCACACCGGAGTATGTCCAGCGGATATCATCGCGGGTCAGGGTTTTGCGGAAGTGGTCGTTATACACATCCAGCAGATAATTAATTTCGTTATCATCGATTTTAACGTCTGCCGGATCGCCGTGATATTCCACATCGGTCGTGCCGATAATCGAAAATTCATCCATCCACGGAATGACAAACACAATGCGGTGATCTTCATTTTGCAGGATATAGGCCTGCGGCTCGTCGTGAGCGCGCGGTACCACAATATGGCTGCCTTTGATAAGACGGATACCATAAGGGGATTTGAGCTGTAATCCGTCATCAAAGAAGGTTTTTACCCACGGTCCGGCGGCGTTGACCAGCCCTTTTGCCTGCCAGCGCAGGGTTTCGCCGGTCAGGGCATTTTCTGCTTCCACCTGCCATAAACCATTTTCGCGCCATGCGCGGGTGACTTTTGTCCGTGTGCGGACTTCGCCGCCCTGCCGCACAACTTCCTGTGCATTCAGCACCACCAGGCGGGCATCGTCCACCCAGCAGTCGGAATATTCAAAGCCTTTTTTAAATTCTGCTTTCAGCGGAGAGGCGCTGCTGAAGGTCAGGCCGCGGCTGCCCGGCAGTGTGGTGCGTTTACCGAGATGGTCATACAGAAACAGCCCCGCGCGGATCATCCACGCCGGGCGCAGGTGCGGCTGATGCGGCAGGCGGAAACGCATCGGGAAGGCGATATGCGGGGCCATTTTTAATAATACTTCGCGTTCAGCCAGCGCTTCGCTCACCAAACGAAACTCATAATGTTCGAGATAGCGCAATCCGCCGTGGATCAGTTTTGAGCTGGCCGATGAGGTGGCACAGGCGAGATCCCGTGCTTCCAGCATCAGCACAGACAGCCCGCGTCCGGCGGCATCAGCGGCAATGCCTGCACCGTTGATTCCGCCCCCGATAACGATCAAATCTTTCGTTTCCATCCTCACTCCCGCATGACCATATTTGTTCTTTAATGTTCGTTATCGCTCATGATAGTGCAATGTGAACGATATTCCAACATTCAGGACATAAAAAAACGTTCTCCGTGACATGGATAACAATTCGTTAGCATATCCATACAAAGAATAATGAATTACGGCAGAGGGAAAAGGGAGGAAAACCGCGCCACCGGGCGGTGGCACGGGCAGAGATAATCAGCAGACTTCGAGCTGCACCTGTTGTTCGTCCAGGATTTTGATAATGCTTTCCGGCGGGCGTTTGTCGGTAAACAGGCAATCGATCAGCCCCATATTACCGAGGTTGACCATGGCGTTGCGGCCGAATTTGGAGTGGTCGGTCACGAGCATCACACAGCGGGAGTTTTCAATAATCGCCCGTTTGGTGCGGACTTCGTGATAATCAAATTCCAGCAGGGAGCCGTCAGTATCAATGCCGCTGATCCCGAGAATCCCGAAATCCAGACGAAACTGAGAGATAAAATCGAGCGTGGCCTCACCGACAATTCCGCCGTCACGGGAACGGACTTCACCACCGGCCAGGATCAGCCGGAAATCATCTTTCGCCATCAGAAGAGTGGCGACATTGAGGTTATTGGTGACGATGCGCAGATTTTTGTGTTCCAGCAGCTCATGCGCGACCGCTTCCGGTGTGGTGCCGATATCGATAAAGAGTGTGGCACCGTCCGGGATCAGCGCCGCGACACGGCGGGCAATCCGGCGTTTTTCATCCGACCACATGCTTTTACGCTCATGATAGGCGGCATTCACCGAACTGGACGGCTGTGCAGCTCCGCCGTGGTGACGGTGGATTTTATTCTGCTCCGCCAGCTCATTGAGATCACGGCGGATGGTCTGCGGACTGACCTTAAAGTGCTCGACCAGCTCTTCTGTGCTGACATAGCCCTGTTTACTGACTAACTCAACGATAGCATCATGACGCTGTGTTTGTTTCACAAAATCCCCCGGTCAGATCAGTACCGCGCATATTCAGGGCTGTGCCGTGATATGCGGCGGTGATGTCATATTTTCATTATTATTCAGGCCGTCCGGCGGCGGTTATCCCATACCGCCATCAGCAGGCCGGTCGCGAGACCGGATGCATGGGCCATGTTTGCAATCGGCATTGTACCAAATAAATCAAAGTAACCGATAACCAGCCATAATACCGAAAATACCATCATGGCGGCGGGCAGATAAATACCGGCGGACGGATTGCGCGCACCGGTATACCAGACATAAGCGATCAGCGCGAAAACCACGCCGGACAGGCCGCCGAAGGATGAGCCGCTGAAAAAGGATTGCGACCAGCAACTGACCAGGGCAGAAATCAGGGTGATCACCAGCAGCCGTCCGCTGCCGAGCTGTTTTTCCACCTGACCGCCGAGATACCACCACAGCGCCAGGTTCATCAGAATATGGGTCAGGCCGAAATGCAGGAACACCGGGCTTATCCACCGCCACAGTTCACCCTGCTGGTCAGGCTGCGGCCAGGCCAGATAGTCCATCACCGCGTCAGTGCCGCTTATCTGCATCCACAGAAAAACCAGTGCGCACAGTACAGTAATGGTGATGGTCAGCGGCCCGGCCGGGGTCACCAGGTTACTGAAGGCATGAGAGGCCGGGTAGCGGAACGGGGAATCGGTTTCACCGGATTCCCAGCTGGCGGCGAGATAGCGTTTATTCATCGGATCACGCATAAAGGTTTCCAGCTCAGCCTGTGTCTGTGCCAGTTTGCTTTCGTCGTCGAGCCACAATTCCGCGCCGCGCCCTTCGCGGGTGGCACGCATAGTGAGCTCAATATCCCGGGCGGCCATATAATCAATAAATGACTGGGCAATCCGCGGGTTGGCGATGGTGATCAGATAAACCATATAGCTGTCCGTTGTTAAGCAAGTGACCTGACTGTGTCCGGGTAATTGCGCAACCAGGCCTCAAAGCCGCCGTTGATGCTGTATACCGTTTCATAGCCGACATTAAGCAGATACTGAGCCGCGCCCTGACTGCTGTGCCCATGGTAACACATGACCATAACCGGCTGCTCATAATCTGTCTGATCCATGAAGGTATTCACGGTGTCGTTTGTCAGGTGAAATGCGCCGTCAGTATGACCGGCACGGAAGCTTTGCGGATCACGGATATCAACCAGGACAGCCCCGTTCTGCTGCCAGAGTTCATACGCCGTATCCGGTGTGATTAAGCGGATTTGTTCCATAATGATTTTTCGTATGCAGGTGAATATCAGCGGTGACAGAGCACCACCGGAAACCTGCCCGGCGGATAACCGGGCAGTGTATTATCACGGCCGTGCGATATCCGGCCGGTACAGCACTATCAGTAATAAGAGTGTTCGCCGCGCTGATGTTCAGTCAGGTCTTTAACGCCTTTCAGTTCACCGGCAAACATATTCAGTAACTCTTTTTCGATCCCTTCTTTCAGGGTGACATCCACCATGGAGCAGCCGTTACAGCCGCCGCCGAACTGGAGGATGGCATAGCCTTCGTCCGTGATTTCCATCAGGGAAACACGGCCGCCGTGCCCGGCCAGCTGCGGGTTGATCTGAGATTGCAGAACGTACTCGACACGCTCGATCAGCGGGGCATCATCCGCCACTTTACGCATTTTGGCGTTCGGGGCTTTTAAGGTGAGCTGAGAGCCGAGCTGATCGGTCACGAAGTCGATCACGGCTTCGTCAAGGAACGGTGCGCTCAGTTCATCAACATAGGCGGTCAGCTGCTCAAACGGCAGCGCGGTATCGGTCGCTTCCACAGCATCAGGCGGACAATAAGAGACTCCGCATTCCGCGTTGGGAGTGCCCGGGTTAATAACAAAAACACGGATTTGTGTGCCGGGTTCCTGGTTGGCAAGCAGTTTGGAAAAATGTGCCTGCGCAGCGTCAGTAATAGTAATCATAACATTGCCCAAAAATAGTTGACTGTTCCGGTTGGTTATAATACGCCCATTTGCGGGTTCACTACAAGGTGCGGCAAAGGCACCACACCCGGACTGCCGCCGCGCCCGCACGAATGAGCAATTCAGACAGCGCTGTCATGGTCGCCCCTGTTGTGATGACATCATCGGTCAGCGCAATATGCAGTCCGCGGACATCACGGGTGACGGCAAACGCAGAGGACAGGTTTGTCAGGCGCTGTGTGCGGGACAGCATCCGCTGGCTCAGTGTAGCACGGGTGCGGATAAGGCCGGAACTGTCATAAGGGCAGCGCAGCCATTTTGCCAGCGGAAGGGTGATAAGATCACTCTGATTAAACCCGCGCCGCCATTGCCGGTAGCGGTAAAGCGGGACACTGAGCAGCAGATCCGGCTTCGGACATTCCCCGGCGCGGTAAGCTGCCAGCACCCGGCGCAGCAGCAGCCGTGCCAGTGCACGGGCAATGTGTGTCTGCCCGCTGTATTTGAGGCGGTGAACCAGGGCGGCCAGCGGTGGCTGATAGCCGGTTACGGCCAGCAGGCTCTGCCACGGCGGCGGGGATTGCAGACAGCGGCCGCATTCCGGCTCCGGTGTCACCAGCGGCAGGCCGCAGCGACGGCAGACCGGCGGCATCTCCGGCAGTCCCCGTTCGCAGAATCCGCAGATACCGTGTGCGGCAATTGCCAGCGGCTGATTGCACAGCAGGCAGTAATTCTCAATAATAACCATCCGTCTTCCCTCCGGATAAATAAGGAAACAATAACGATGGCAACGCTTTTTTGGCAGCAGAGCGGACAGGGTTCGCGTGATCTTGTGCTGTTACACGGCTGGGGACTGAACAGCGAAGTATGGAACAGCATTGAATTGCGGCTCGCACCGCATTTCCGTATTCACAAGGTTGACTTACCGGGTTACGGGCGCAGCCAGGAATTCGGAGAGATGTCACTGACGGAGATGTCGGATACCGTTTTCGCGCAGATGCCGGAAAATGCGGTGCTGGCGGGCTGGTCACTGGGCGGGCTGGTGGCTGCGGATATTGCACTGCGTTACCCGCAGGCAGTGAGCCATCTCGTGACAATCTGTTCATCGCCGTGTTTTGGTGCACAGGAAGAGGAAGGCTGGCCGGGGATCAAACCGACAGTGCTGAGCGGCTTTCAGCATCAGCTGGCGACCGATTTTCAGCGTACTGTTGAGCGTTTTCTGGCACTGCAGACACTGGGAACCGCAAGTGCCCGTCAGGATGCCCGTACACTGAAATCAGTGGTACTGGGACAGCCGATGCCGGGTGTGTCAGTACTGAATGCCGGGCTGGAGATTCTGAGAACCGCCGATCTGCGCAGCGGACTGCCGTCCCTGACAATGCCGTTCCTGCGGATCTATGGTTATCTCGATGGCCTGGTGCCGCGTAAAGTCGCGTCACTGCTGGATGAGCAACTGCCGTCCTCTCCATCCGTTATTATGCGTAACAGCGCTCACGCACCGTTTATTTCACATCCGGATGAGTTTTGTGAGGTACTGACGGAGTTTGTTAAATAAAAAAATACCCGCACAACGGCGGGTAAGTTTTATGAATGAATCTGATACACCTTTGTGTCACAGCCCTGACTTTCAGGGCACTGTTTGCAGCTGCTGCTCAGACAGCTGCTGACATCCACCGCTTCAATTTTTCCCATGGCAGCCAGCTTTTCCATGATGGCCTGCACCAGGGCTTCCGGGGCATTCAACTGGTGGCTGAGCAGCCGGGCATCTGCCCGGCCGTTCAGTGCAATGGCGTCACGTACTGCGATCAGGCTGATCATGTCCGTGTCCTTTTATCAGTGACACTCGTTGCCGGAGCAGCCGCCACAGCGGCTGTGTGCATCACGGCGGAAGCTGAGATTCACCCGGCTGCGTGTGCGGCGCAGCAGTGCAAACAGGATCAGGTTGAAAATCACCACTACAGCGATAATCACTGAACTGCTCCCCGGATGGGTACTGAATGTGGCGGCCTGGTAGAACAGGGCGGCCAGTGAGTAAGCCACGTTCAGACCCCACAGGATGGAGAAGGTCATCCAGCCGCGGCTGGTTTCACGGGCGATAGCCCCCATCACAGAGACACACGGCACATACAGCAGCACAAAGATCAGATAGCTGTAAGCAGCAACATCAGAGCCGAATTTCGCGGCCATGGTGCCCATGGTACCGCCGTCCATCTCGCCGTCGCCTTTGCTGGCTTCAATCGGGTTGGATAATGCCGCGAGCGTGAAGGTTTCCGCCAGGGAATCCAGGGTTTCATTTACCGCATCACCCAGTTCATCCCATAAATCAAAGGATTCCGGATCAAACGGTTCGTTGGTGATACTTTCAGCGGTGTAGAGGGTATTCAGTGTCCCGACCACAACTTCTTTTGCCATCGCACCGGTGATCAGGCCGACAGTCGCCTGCCAGTTATCATTGGTGACACCAATCGGGCTGAGCAGCGGAGTGACCACTTTACTGACTGAGGCCAGTGCGGAATCATTAATGCTGTCCGCCGGTTTACCGGAGAAACTGAAGCTGTTCAGTGCGCCGATTACCATACTGGCGACAATAATGACTTTACCCGCACGCACCACAAAGCCTTTCAGGCGCTGCCAGGTCTGCATAAACAGGGTTTTCATATGCGGTACGTGGTACACCGGCAGTTCCATCACAAACGGTGATGCTTCGCCGCGCATAATAGTGTGTTTGAGCAGCAGACCGGTAAGGATAGCCACCACAATCCCGAGGATATACAGGGAGAACACGATGCTCGCGCCGTTTTTGCCGAAGAAGGCAGCCGCGAAAACCGCGAAGATAGCCAGCCGCGCGCCGCAGGACATAAACGGTGCCATCAGGACGGTGATAAGACGTTCACGCGGTGCATCCAGGGTTCTGGCACCCATAATGGACGGCACGTTACAGCCGAAACCGACAATCAGCGGCACGAAGGATTTACCCGGCAGTCCGAGTGCCTGCATCAGTCTGTCCATCACAAATGCCGCGCGGGCCATATAACCGGAATCTTCCAGGAAAGAGAGGAACAGGTACATCATCCCGATTTGCGGTACCAGCGGCAGCACGGTGTTGATACCGCCGCCGACCCCCTGGGCGAGGAAAATGGTCAGCCAGTCCGGGAAGCCGAGCGTCATCCCCAGCCATTGTGTGCCGTTAATGAAAATGGCTTCCGAACCGCCTTCAAACAGCGGCTGCAATGCCCCGCCGATATTGATGGCGAGCACGAACATCAGATACATCACAAACAGGAATACCGGCACGCCCAGCCAGCGGTTGAGGACAATTTTGTCCATCGCTGCGGTCAGTTTATTCGGCTCGGAATGGCTGTTATCAATGGTTGTTTCGCAGATATCCGCGATGGTCTGGTAACGGGCATCCGCAATCACCAGTTCCGGCTCTTCCTGCTGCTGTGCCTGCATCGCGTCACGGACAGACTGCACATGCTCCGGGGTGAAACCGGCGCGTGCCTGGCTGTAGATATCCCCCTCCAGGCTTTGCAGTGCCAGCCAGCGGCGCTGTGTGGCGCTGAACTCTTCCGCAGGAATCGACTGTGCGAGAGTGTTCATGCTGTCGAGCAGCGCAGCCGGATAGTTCACCAGCACTTCATGCGGTGTCATTGTGTGTTTGTCGATCGCGGCTTTCAGCTCACAGATACCGGACGCGCGGGTGGAAACCAGTGGGATCACCGGGCAGCCGAGGCGTTCTGACAGCGCTTTGACATCAATATTGATATTCGCTTTATCGGCGATATCCAGCATATTGAGGGCAATAATGCAGGGAACACCCAGTTCCAGCAGCTGCAGCGTCAGATACAGGTTACGCTCGAGATTGGATGCGTCGACAACGTTAATCAGCATGTCCGCTTCACCGCTGAGGATAAAGTGGCAGGCAATCTGTTCGTCTAAGGATGTTTGTTCAGAGATGGTGGTCAGTGAATAGGTGCCGGGTAAATCCACCAGCTCAATCTTGTGTTCCGGCGTGGTGAAATAACCGATTTTCCGTTCCACAGTTACACCGGCCCAGTTGCCGACGCGTTGTTTGGATCCGGTTAACTGGTTAAACAGCGTGGTCTTCCCTGAATTGGGATTACCGATGAGTCCCAGGGTGAGTGCTTTCATAGTGTCGTATGCCAATCAATAAATACAAACCCCTCTGCCGGCGGCAGAGGGAAAAGAGTGAGTCAGCGCGGGATGTGCGGCGGATTACGCCTGCACGTCATCAAGCATCAGCAGCGCCAGGTCTTTTTTTCTGAGCATCAGGTTGACGTGCCGGGTTTCGATTTGGATCGGATCGCCCAGCGGTGCGCTGCGGATCACCCGGAAAACAGAGCCGGGCAGCATGCCCAGAGACAATAATTTCTGACGGTATGCCGGGCTGATTTGCCCGGAAAAGCCCAGAATTTTATAACTGTGTTGTGGCTGAAGTGTCATAAAGGCTCCGGTTAACCATGCAAACAGGAATGATATTGCAAATGATTATTGCACGAACAGTTTGGCAGAAAAATATCCCTTACAAATTTAATTGATACTGTAAATGCAAATCATAACCAACAATATTTTACCTATTTAGCCCGAAAATTAACCAGCAAAGTTTGATGTGCATCAAGATATCCGGCGTATAAAACAATTGAGAGCAGATATTTCACGTATTGATTTACGTTAATAACAATTTTTACGACTAATTAACGCAATATGTGACTAACAGGAGGGAAATGTACGGGCAGCCGGGGCTGCCGCGTACATGGTAGCAGGGGAATTACTTACGCTTACCGAATGCCGCGGCGAGGGCATCACCCATCGCACTGTTACCGGCAGAGGTGTCATTATTACCGTTACGGGCAGGGCGGCTGTTCTGACGCTTTTCCGCCCGTGGTTTATCGCTGCCGCCGCCACCGCGGCGGGCTGCCGTTTCCGGCTCCTCATCCATCCGCATGGTCAGCGCGATACGCTTACGGGCGATATCCACATCCAGCACTTTGACACTGATGATATCCCCGGCTTTGACCACGGTATGCGGATCTTCCACATAGCGGTTGGCCAGCGAGGAGATATGCACCAGTCCGTCCTGATGAACACCGATATCCACAAAAGCACCGAAATTGGTGACGTTGGTGACCGCGCCTTCGAGAACCATGCCCGGACGTAAATCATTCATCGTCTCAATACCATCGGCAAAGGTGGCGGTTTTAAACTCCGGACGCGGGTCACGGCCGGGTTTTTGCAGCTCTTTGAGGATGTCGGAAACGGTCGGCACACCGAATTGTTCAGTGACAAAATCCTGTGCTTTCAGATTGCGCAGCACATCACCGTTGCCCATCAGATCACTGAGGGTTTTCTGTGTGGCCTGCAGGATTTTTTCCACCACCGGATAGGCTTCCGGGTGAACGGTGGAGGCATCCAGCGCATTTTTACCGCCTGCAATACGCAGGAACCCGGCACACTGTTCAAAGGCTTTCGGGCCGAGACGCGCGACTTTCAGCAGCTGTTTGCGGTCAGCAAAACGGCCGTTCTCATCACGCCAGTCAACGATGTTCTGTGCGATCACTTTGCTCAGCCCGGCAACGCGGGTCAGCAGGGCAACAGACGCGGTATTGAGGTCAACACCGACGGCGTTTACGCAGTCTTCCACCACCGCATCCAGTTTACGGGCAAGCTGCGTCTGGCTGACATCATGCTGATACTGGCCGACCCCGATGGATTTCGGGTCGATTTTCACCAGTTCAGCCAGCGGATCCTGTAACCGGCGGGCGATAGAAACAGCACCGCGCAGTGAAACATCCAGATCCGGGAATTCTGCCGCTGCCAGTTCTGACGCGGAGTAAACGGAGGCGCCGGCTTCACTGACAATCACTTTCTGGGCTTTGATATCCGGGAACTGCTTCTGCACATCGGCAAAGAAACGTTCAGTTTCACGGGATGCTGTCCCGTTACCGATCGCCACCAGCTCCACATGGTATTTCAGGCAGAGCGCCGCGACGGATGCCGCTGCTTTGCCGGTCTGGCCGGTGTGCGGATAAATGGTGTCGGTGGCCAGTACTTTGCCGGTGGCATCGACCACCGCGACTTTCACCCCGGTACGCAGACCCGGATCCAGCCCCATGGTGGCACGCATCCCGGCCGGTGCCGCCATCAGCAGATCACTGAGGTTGCGGGCGAAGACATTAATGGCTTCATCTTCCGCTTTCTCGCGCAGCGCGGCCATCAGCTCGGTTTCCAGGTGCAGCAGCACCTTGACCCGCCATGTCCAGCTCACCACCGCTTTGCGCCAGCTGTCCGCCGGGGCATTGTTAAAGCGGACGCTGAGGTAATCGCGGATTAATTCTTCGCAATAGCTCTCTTTCGGCGGTTCCTCACACTGCGGGTCAGCATTGAGGGAAAGTTGCAGAATCCCTTCATTACGGCCGCGGAACATCGCCAGAGCACGGTGTGACGGGACATTGGCAATCGGTTCATGGTGATCGAAATAATCACTGAATTTTGCGCCTTCCGCCTCTTTTCCGCTGATCACAACGGAAACCAGATGCGCATTGCGCCACAGATAATCACGGACTTTCCCCAGCAGACCGGCATCTTCCGCAAAACGCTCCATCAGGATGTAGCGGGCGCCGTCGAGGGCGGCTTTGGTGTCGGCAACCCCTTTTTCGCTGTCCACATAGGTGGCGGCGAGGGTTTCCGGATCCTGTGACGGATCCTGCCACAGCGTGTCTGCCAGCGGTTCCAGGCCGGCTTCCGCCGCAATCTGCCCGCGTGTGCGGCGCTTGGGTTTGTAAGGCAGGTAGAGGTCTTCCAGCTCCGTTTTGCTGAGCGTGCCGTTAATCGCCCCCGTCAGTTCAGGGGTCAGTTTGCCCTGTTCCTCAATGGATTTGAGGATAGTCTGACGGCGGTCGTTCAGTTCGCGCAGGTAGCTGAGACGGGTTTCCAGCTGACGCAGCTGAGTATCATCCAGGCCGCCGGTGACTTCTTTCCGGTAGCGGGCGATAAAAGGGACGGTATTTCCCTCATCCAGCAGGGTAATCGCGGCGGTGACCTGGCGGGTTTGCGCATTCAGTTCACCGGCAATAATCTGGCTCAGAGATTCATTCATCATGATATTCTTTCCGGCTGCGATAAATTGACGTAAAAAAATTTCAGGGGACAGTTATACGTGTTCAAAACGGGAATTACCAGCCGATATAAAGTAATATAAATGAATTATGCATAGCTGTTATCTTTCAGAAAATGCATTTAGTATTACAATTTATTTAAATAATTTATTTTTTGTTTAGGTAACATATGGCAAAAAGTAACCTGATTACCCGTGAAGGATGGGATGCGCTGGATCAGGAGTTAAAATATCTCTGGAAAACAGAACGTCCGCAGGTCACTCAGGCAGTGTCAGAAGCCGCTGCACAGGGAGATCGCTCGGAAAATGCCGAGTATATATACGGAAAGAAACGTCTGCGTGAAATAGACAGACGCGTCCGGTTTCTTTCAAAACGTCTGGATAACTTAAAGATAGTCGAGCCGGATCCCCGCCAGGAAGGAAAAGTATTTTTCGGGGCGTGGGTGGAACTGGAAAATGATGATGAAGAAATTCAGACTTTTCGCATCGTCGGACCCGATGAATTTTCCCCGGCAAAGAAATGGATTTCTGTTGATTCCCCTGTGGCCCGGGCATTAATCGGAAAACAGGCGGATGATGAAGTAACGGTAATAACACCTAACGGTGAAGTGAATTATGTCATTTTGTCTATCCGCTATCAGCCGATTGCTGAATAGGCACAATTAATCTGAAGAGTTGCATGAAAAAATGAACCCGGGAGTCAAACATGCAGGAAAGTTATAAGGTCCTTGTCGTTGATGATGACATGCGTCTGCGTGCGCTGCTTGAGCGCTATCTGAGTGAGCAGGGTTTCCAGGTCCGTACCGCCGCGAATGCGGAACAGATGGATCGCCTGCTGACGCGTGAATCTATCCATCTTATTGTCCTGGATCTGATGTTACCGGGCGAAGACGGGCTGTCTATCTGCCGTCGTCTGAGAAGCCAGAATAACCCGATTCCGATCATTATGGTGACGGCGAAAGGGGAAGAAGTGGATCGCATCGTCGGGCTGGAAATCGGTGCGGATGATTATATTCCGAAGCCGTTTAACCCGCGTGAACTGCTGGCGCGTATCCGTGCTGTGCTGCGCCGTCAGGCGAATGAACTGCCGGGTGCACCATCCCAGGATGATGCGGTGATTCAGTTCGGTAAGTTCAAACTGAACCTCGGCACCCGTGAGATGTTCCATGAAGATGAAAACATGCCGCTGACCAGCGGTGAGTTCGCCGTGCTGAAAGTGCTGGTGTCACACCCGCGTGAACCGCTGTCCCGCGATAAGCTGATGAGCCTGGCGCGCGGCCGTGAGTACAGTGCGATGGAACGTTCAATCGACGTGCAGATTTCCCGTCTGCGCCGCATGATTGAGGAAGATCCGACACATCCGCGTTATATCCAGACCGTCTGGGGACTGGGTTACGTGTTCGTTCCGGACGGCAACAAGGCATGAAGCGGCTGCGGTTCTCGCCGAGGAGCACCTTTTCGCGCTCGTTATTTCTGGTCATCTTTCTGTTGTTTGCAACCATAACAACAAGTTATCTGGCCGTTGTGAACTTCATTGTGATGCCCAGCCTGCAGCAGTTTAACCGGGTGCTGGCCTATGAAGTACGCACACTGATGAGCGAAGAGATGGTGCTGAAGGACGGAACCGCGGTACGTGTTTCTCCGGCGCTGCGTAAGAAAATTTATGAAGAGCTGGGCATTACCTTTTTTACCGAAAAGACAGCCGATGAGGGCGGACTGCGCTGGGCGCGTCATTTTGAATCCCTCAGTAAACAGATGAGCCATTATCTGGACGGTTATGCGGATGTCCGGCTGGAAGTCAGCCGCGATTATCCCGTGCTGTGGCTGAACTCCTATATTGCCCCGGATGTCTGGGTGAGAGTGCCGCTGACTGAAATCGGTCAGGATCAGTTCTCGCCGGTCTTCCGTTATATTTTTGCCTTTCTGCTGATTGTCTTTGCAGGTGTCTGGGTGTTTATCCGCTATCAGAACCGTCCGCTGACCGAGCTGGAATCCGCAGCCCGGCAAATCGGTACCGGCGGTCCGCTGGTTCCGGTACGGGAAGCCGGGGCGGCAGAAGTGCGCTCGGTTATCCGCTCGTTTAACCAGATGTCCAGAGATATCAAAACTCTGGAGCAGGATCGCACCGTGCTGATGGCCGGTGTCAGCCATGATCTGCGCACGCCGCTGACCCGCATCCGCCTGGCAACGGAAATGATGAACCCGGATGACGATTATCTGGCGGAATCCATCAACAATGATATTGAAGAGTGTGACGGTATCATTGAGCAGTTTATGGCGTATCTGCGCACCGGCCGTGAGATGGAGATGGTGCATCTGGAACTGACATCTGTCCTCAATGAGGTGATTGAAGCGCACATCCACTCGGATGTGACGATTCAGAATGATGTTATTCAGGCACCGGTTTATCTCACCGGTAACCCGATTGCGATTAAACGCGCACTGGGCAATATGCTGGTCAATGCCACCCGCTACGGCAACGGCTGGATCCGCGTCAGCAGCGGCAGTGATGAGCATTTCGCCTGGTTCCAGGTGGAAGATGACGGCAACGGTATTGATGAGGCGGATATTCCGGACCTGTTCCAGCCGTTTGTGCAGGGTGAAAAAGCGCGCAGTAATAAAGGTACCGGGCTGGGGCTGGCAATTCTGCGCCGGATTGTGGATGCGCATGACGGCAAAATTGATGTCGGCCGCAGTCAGCGCGGCGGATTCCGTATCCGCGTGATGCTGCCGCTGCCGGATGACAGAGATGATTAATTATTATGACAGCAGCATGTCATCGTCATATGACTGTCATAAACCCCTGCGGTAAGCAATTATCTCAGGGGTTTTACTTTTAATATCAATAAAATCATATAATTATAATTCCTCTTCGTTTTTGTGTTTCCCCGTCATTTTTCCGGTTTTGTGTCCCCGCGCACCTGCAGTGTCATAAAACTGTCATATAACCTACATATTATTGTCACCAGATTGTCCTATTTTCCCTCATGTTCCGACATTAACCAGATACAACGTTTATCGTCATTATCTATAAATCCCGTCAGGAGGGATCATGAAACCGATGCGTACCGCAGTAGCCACTGTTATGGCAGCGACACTTTCTCTCTCTGCATTTTCTGCATTTGCCGCGACCAGTCTGACCGGGGCGGGTGCAACATTCCCTGCGCCGGTGTATGCGCAGTGGGCTGATACTTACCAGAAAGAAACCGGTAACAAAGTTAACTACCAGGGGATTGGTTCCTCCGGCGGTGTGAAGCAGATTGTAGCCAATACCGTTGATTTCGGGGCGTCAGATGCGCCGCTGTCCGAAGATAAACTGGCCGCAGATAATTTATTCCAGTTCCCGACCGTGATCGGCGGTGTGGTGCTGGCCGTCAACCTGCCGGGTCTGAAGTCCGGTGAACTGGTGCTCGACGGCAAAACCCTGGGTGATATCTACCTGGGTAAAATCAAAAAATGGAATGACCCGGCAATCACCAAACTGAACCCGTCAGTTAAACTGCCGGATCAGGATATCGCGGTTGTCCGCCGTGCGGATGGTTCCGGTACCTCTTTCGTCTTCACCAGCTACCTGTCAAAAGTCAGCCCTGACTGGAAAGAGCAGGTCGGCGCAGGCTCTACCGTTAACTGGCCGGTTGGTCTGGGCGGTAAAGGCAACGACGGTATCGCAGCATTCGTTCAGCGTCTGCCGGGCTCTATAGGTTATGTGGAATACGCTTACGCCAAACAGAATAAACTGGCTTACACCAAGCTGATTTCTGCGGACGGTGATGCGGTTTCCCCGACCGGCGAAAGCTTCAGTAACGCAGCGCGTAAAGCCGAGTGGTCAAAAAGCTTCGCTCAGGATCTGACTAACCAGCCGGGTCCGAATGCATGGCCGATTACTTCCACCACCTTCATCCTGGTTCATACCAATCAGAAAGATGCTGCCAAAGGTCAGGAAGTTCTGAAATTCTTTGACTGGGCATACAAGAACGGCGGTGAGCAGGCAGAAAAACTGGATTACGCGGTACTGCCGAAAGAAGTGATTGAACAGGTCCGTGCATCATGGAAAACCAGTGTCAAAGACAGCAGCGGTAAGCCGCTGTACTGATACGGCAGATGATGAAGTAACGATTTATCAGTAATTGATCCCCCCGCACCGGGGGGATCTGTGTAAAAACGGAAGCGACTATGGCCGAACTGAAAACGGCAATGAAACCACCAGGCAAACGCGGCGACCAACTTTTCAGTGCTCTGGTAAAACTGGCAGCGCTGATTACGCTATTGTTACTTGGCGGAATTATTATTTCACTGATTATTGCGTCATGGCCGAGCATTGAAAAATTCGGCTTAGGTTTCTTATGGAATAAAGAGTGGAACCCGCCGGCGGAAGAGTACGGGGCACTGGTACCGATTTACGGCACCATCGTGACCTCGGTTATCGCCCTGCTGATTGCGGTCCCGGTGAGTTTCGGGATTGCGCTGTTCCTGACAGAACTGGCACCGAACTGGCTGCGCCGTCCACTGGGTATCGCGATCGAGCTGTTAGCCGCTATTCCGAGTATCGTTTACGGCATGTGGGGACTGTTTGTCTTTGCCCCGCTGTTTGCCACCTATTTCCAGCAGCCGGTCGGCGAGGTGATGTCGAGCATCCCGATTGTCGGCGAGCTGTTCTCCGGTCCGGCCTTCGGGATCGGGATCCTGGCGGCGGGCGTTATCCTCGCCATCATGATCATTCCGTATATTGCCTCGGTGATGCGCGATGTGTTCGAGCAGACGCCGGTGATGATGAAAGAATCGGCTTACGGCATCGGCTGTACCACCTGGGAGGTGATCTGGCGGATTGTACTGCCGTACACCAAGAACGGGGTGATCGGCGGCGTGATGCTGGGTCTGGGCCGCGCCCTGGGGGAGACCATGGCGGTGACCTTTATCATCGGTAACACCTATCAGCTGGACAGCTTCTCGCTGTACATGCCGGGCAACAGTATCACCTCGGCACTGGCGAACGAGTTCGCGGAAGCGGAATCCGGGCTGCACACAGCGGCACTGATGGAGCTGGGGCTGATTCTGTTTGTCATCACCTTTATCGTCCTTGCTATCTCCAAATTTATGGTGATGCGTCTGAATAAGAAAGAGGGGCGCTGAGATGGCTGAAATGAATATTCAACAACCGAAAGTGGATATCAGCGCACGGCAGAAACGCCAGTTCTGGCGCCGTCAGAAAAACCGCGTTGCCCTGTTTTTATCCATGTCCACCATGGCATTCGGGCTGTTCTGGTTAATCTGGATCCTGTTCTCGACCGTCACCAAAGGGATGGACGGCATGTCGCTGGCGCTGTTTACCGAAATGACACCGCCGCCGAACACCGAAGGCGGGGGTCTGGCGAACGCCATTGTCGGTTCCGGCCTGCTGATCTTATGGGCGACCGTTATCGGGACACCGCTGGGTATTCTTGCCGGGATTTATCTGGCGGAATACGGCCGTAAATCCTGGCTGGCGGAAGTCACCCGGTTTATTAATGACATTTTGTTATCCGCACCGTCGATTGTGGTCGGACTGTTTGTTTACACCATCGTGGTGATGCAGATGCAGCACTTCTCCGGCTGGGCGGGGGTGATTGCCCTGGCACTGTTACAGATCCCGATTGTTATCCGTACCACGGAAAACATGCTGCGTCTGGTACCGGACAGCCTGCGCGAAGCGGCGTATGCCCTCGGCACACCAAAATGGAAAATGATTTCAGCGATTACCCTGAAAGCCTCGGTCTCCGGGATTATCACCGGGGTGCTGCTGGCGATTGCCCGTATTGCCGGGGAAACGGCGCCGCTGCTCTTTACCTCCCTCTCCAACCAGTTCTGGAGTACGGATCTGATGCAGCCGATTGCTAACCTGCCGGTCACTATCTTCAAGTTTGCCATGAGTCCGTTTGCGGAGTGGCAGAGTCTGGCCTGGGCGGGTGTCCTGCTGATCACACTGTGTGTGCTGTTAATTAATATCGTGGCGCGTGTGCTGTTTGCGAAGAAAAAGCACTGATTAAATGACTGCGGATGAATGAGAGAGAGTCATGAGTAAAATTCAAAACGTAACTGAAAGCAAAATTCAGGTTCGTGATCTGAACTTCTATTACGGCCAGTTCCACGCGCTGAAAAACATTTCGCTGGATATCGCCAAAAATAAAGTCACGGCCTTTATCGGCCCGTCCGGTTGCGGGAAATCGACCCTGCTGCGTACCTTCAACAAAATGTACGCACTGTATAATGAACAGCGTGCGGAAGGCGAAATCCTGCTGGATGGCACCAATATTCTGACCGATACCCAGGATATCGCGTTATTACGCGCCAAAGTCGGCATGGTGTTCCAGAAACCAACACCGTTCCCGATGTCTATTTATGACAATATTGCCTTTGGTGTCCGTCTGTTTGAAAAACTGCCGCGCGCCGAGATGGATGAGCGGGTACAGTGGGCACTGACCAAAGCGGCACTGTGGAACGAAACCAAAGATAAACTGCATCAGAGCGGCTACAGCCTCTCCGGCGGTCAGCAGCAGCGTCTGTGTATTGCCCGCGGTATTGCTATCCGCCCTGAGGTTCTCCTGCTGGATGAGCCGTGCTCGGCACTGGATCCTATCTCCACCGGGCGTATTGAAGAGCTTATCAGAGAGCTGAAATCGGAATACACCGTGGTGATCGTCACGCATAACATGCAGCAGGCGGCGCGCTGTTCTGACCACACTGCATTTATGTATCTGGGCGAACTAATTGAATTCAGTGATACTGATACCCTGTTTACCACCCCGGGCAAGAAACAAACCGAAGATTACATCACCGGTCGTTATGGCTGATGCGGAGACAATCATGGAAAATCTGAATCACAATAAACATATTTCCGGGCAGTTTAATGCTGAATTAGAGCATATCCGCACAGAAATGATGACAATGGGCGGGCTGGTGGAAGAGCAGCTCAGCAAAGCGATCACCGCCATGCATAACCAGGACGAAGACCTGGCGCGTGAGGTTATCGCTGGTGACAAGCAGGTCAACATCATGGAAGTGATGATTGATGAAGCCTGTGTCCGCATTATTGCCAAACGCCAGCCGACCGCGAGCGACCTGCGCCTGATTATGGCGATTTCCAAAACCATCGCCGAACTGGAACGGATCGGGGATGTGGCGGATAAAATTGCCAAAACCGCACTGGAAAAATTTTCACAGCAGCATCAGCCGTTGCTGGTCAGTCTGGAATCCCTCGGCCGCCATGCCATTCAGATGCTGCATGATGTGCTGGATGCCTTTGCGCGTATGGATATTCAGGAAGCTATCCGCATCTACCGCGAAGACCAGAAAGTGGATCAGGAATATGAAGGGATTGTCCGTCAGCTGATGACCTATATGATGGAAGATCCGCGCACTATCCCGAGTGTCCTGACCGCGCTGTTCTGTGCCCGCTCTATCGAGCGTATCGGTGATCGCTGCCAGAATATCTGCGAATTTATCTTCTATTATGTGAAGGGACAGGATTTCCGTCATGTGAAAGGGGATGATGTGGAACGTATCCTGCTCGGCGAGCATGTGATTGAAGTCTCCGCACACAGTAATAACGGCGAAAAAGGGAATGATCCGGCATAACCGGGTGGCTTCTCCGGCGATATTGTCTGTTTTTGTAAAAGTCCCTGTTCTGATTTGACCCTGGAGTTAACTCCGGGGTTTATACTTTCTGAAACAGACAAAACAGTGTTTCCGGAGGTGTACGATGGGTTTATTCAGCCGGTTTTTTAACAGCGGAGGCGGATCCGGTCACGGGAACCGCAGCGGCGGCCACGGCAGCAGCGGTCATGGCAGCAAACATGGTAATACGGGTTACAATAAGCATGGCCGTGACAATAATGGTTATCCGGAGCTGTTAAACAACAATACTCCGCAGAATATCAGCGGATATTGTCAGAAGTGCGGTACCGGTTACCCGTCGGACAGCCGCTTCTGCGGCCGGTGCGGTAATGCACTCAACCCGTAATGCAAAAGCCGGTCATTACCTGACCGGCATTCTCAGTTCAGCTTTTTCTCTGTCCGCACATTGCGCCCTTTATCATTAATGCTGATCAGCGTGACGGACTCTCCCGCAGATAAATGCCCGGTGTATGCCACCCGGCTCTCTGAATAAGGGGCGAGCATCACGGTGCTGATATGTGACGGCGCATTATCTCCGCCGGAGACGAGCGCGGATAATGTGAAATAGTAAGGCGTGGGGTTTTTCAGAATCAGTGTTTCTCCTGATAACGAGGCTGAAATCTGTTCCGGGACTGCATCCGGCGGCTGCAAAAGATCATCCGGCCGGTAAAACAGCTTTATCCGTGTCCGCAGGGCAAATTGCAGGGTATTACCGGTGGTGGCCGTCTTCGCCGGAATATCCACCACATTGAGATAAAAAACCGATTCCCGGTCGCGGGGAAGATTATTTTTCAGAACACGGATTTTCAGCTGTTGTCCGCCGCTCCCTGCAATCCGCGTCACCGGCGGTACCACCATAAAGGGTGCACTGCTGGTTTCCGGCGAGGAATTGATATCCCCCTCATCCACCCAGCTCTGCACCAGTGACGGCATGTCCCCGCTGTTGGTCAGCTGGATTTCTGTATTTTCCTGATTACCCGGAAAAATCACCCGCGTGGTATTGATGACAACACCAGCGTATCCCACCTGTATGCACAGGAGCAGAATGATCAGAATGCCTGTCCGCATCATGTCCTCCACCGGTTCAGTTGTAGGAAAAAACCAGAGTCGCGGAACTGCTTATTTTTCCCTGTGTTACCGCAGTCGGATTGTAGGGATAATAATACGCGCCGAGATCGACAGAGAACGCTGGTGAAACCGCGCTGCCTTTGGCGGCAGTGAAAATGCTGGTGGCACTGCCCTGAGCATTGGCACTGTCAGAAAACTGTACCGGACTGCTGAGATTATTGGCTTTCACCACCCGGAAGCCGACACCACCGGCACCGCCGGAAATGGTATTGGTCAGCACGGTTTTATCGGACGGCTGTAAATTGGACGACGACAGGAACATGGCAATATCCCGGGACGCGGTGTTACCCGGGAGGAGGCCGCCACAGGTAAAATTGAGGCGGAACGGGGTGTATCCGGCTTTATCCGTGGTTTTAACGGCATTGATACTCATCAGCGGCAGGCTGACGGTCAGCCCGGCATTGGTAAAGGTACAGGTGGTCACCGGCGGATTGTAAGTAATCTGCACCGGCTGCAAAAACATATCATTCGGATCGGACGGCCATTGCAGTGTCAGTAAAAACTGCAAAATCTTATTGAGAAGTGCTGCCAGCCAGCCCACCAGCCCCAGGGTGGTGGCATCAGAGGCAAAAATGACCGGTGTGATCGTCACAGTATTACCCGGAACTTTGGTGTAGTTGCCGGTCGGCGTGGTGACCAGATCAAAACGCAGTGTGAAACCGGTATTGAGTTCTGTTCCGTTGTGAGTACCGGCCGCCAGGCCGGAAACATTATTTTTTGTCAGTGCGGTCAGGGTGATATTGACGAGTTGTGCGCCGTTATTAAACCCGATTGTCGCTGTCCGGCCATTAAAGGGAGAGTCGATCCCGATGGTATTCGGAAACAGCGGCAATGCTGTCGTACAGGTAAACGGGCCGCTGAAGTTGGTCTGAGATACTTTGGATACGGTTGTGGTGGCGCCGATCAGATCAGCCGAAAGATCCAGCGCCACGGCCGGTGCTGTCTGGGTGGATGTTACCGAGCAGGTGGCATAAGCCGCCCTGCTGCTTATCACCGTCAGGAATAAAAGTAATACAGCGGCGGATGTTTTCATCATTGTTTCCTTTTACCGGCAGATATTGTGATTTTTATCCGGTGTGACCACCGGATTGCGGATAACACACTGCTGTTTCCCGTCTGCCGTCAGTTTTATGATCAGTGATGACGGCAACTGCCCGCTTTTCAGATAGAGCAGCCCTGACTGCCCGACATATCCCAGCGGCTGATGCTGCTCATCAGTCACTTCTGTGCCGAACGGCAGTGTGCTGCCGTTTTCCCGCGCCGCCCGCAGAATGAAAGTCTGACGGGGATCGGTTTCCATGCGGATATAACTGACCGCACCTTTATACGGGCTGACCTGGCCGATATTACCGGTCACTTCGGCACCGGAACTTTTTTCTGTGTCTGACAGAGTGTAAGAATTGGCGCGGTAAGGAACAGATTGTGTCATCAGCACCACACCATCACTGTTTGTCAGGGATGCTTTATCCGAATTCACCATCCGGTTACCGGCCTGCGGGGCATCAATAATGGTATAGGTATTGCCGGTGTCACCGGACATGGCGATGTGGCCCGGGATCGCGACGATAGTTCCTTTTGCCCCGGCGCCCGCCTGACGGTAATCGTTACCCTCACTGAATGAGCCGGACAGGGTGCTGTACGGGTTACGGTAAGTAAGGTTCGCGCCTGCAAGATTACTGCCGCCGTTCTGGTTTGAGCCGGTCAGCGTGTAGTTAACCAAATCATCTTTACCGGCTGTGCCGCTCAGGCTGACAGTAGCCTGCTGATAACGGGAATCGGTGGCGTAAATACCGCTGCTGAGTGATGCACTTTTACCGAAAACAGAAATCGGCACGCTGACATTCAGGTAAAACCGGGTTTCATTTTTATCATCAAAATTGCGGGTGCGTGATGCAGACACGGTATAGCTGATCTCGTTATAACTGTTTGAATATCCAAGCTGATATTCCCGGTTGCTGCCGCCGGAATTCCAGTAATCCCGGTGTGTGCCGGAGATATAAATCACCCCCCGGTTCTCTCCCAGATACTGATTTAAATTCACGGTGAAGGTATTTTTAGCGCGAGCACCGCGCATGGCATCCATTGTCATCAGATCCGGTATCTGACGCGGCGTGTTATCGGTGAGGTTTTCCTGCTCATTACGGTAAGCATCCCACGCCCGGTAGTTATCCTGCTGATAGATGGCATCGGTGAAACTGTAAAAATTCCCGGTGGAGTAGCGGTATGTCGCGAGAGTCAGGTTGGTGGAGGTGGTGCTGACAAACTTACTGTAGGCGATACGGTAGCTCTGGCCGCTTTTGTGGCCGGTTTTAAAGTCCGCATCCGCCTGTGTCACATCAACAGAAAGCGCACCGAACGGCAGATTCCAGGCACTGCCCGCCAAAAGAGAGCGGTAATCTTTTCCGGCAATCCCGCCGGTATACAGTGTCACGGTATTATTCAGCCCGTAACGGAATTCCCCCTGCACAAACTCCGGGCGGTAGTGTGTATTATCCAGGCGTGCCTGACCGGCGGTCAGACTGTAATTATAAATTCCCTCTTTCAGCATATCGGGTACAGCGGAGAAGGGGACGGTAAATGATTCTTTCCGTCCGTCTGCTTCCTGAATAATGACGGAAAAATCGCCGCTGCCGCCGGTCGGCTGAATATCACGGAACATAAACTCACCCGGCGGTACGTTTTCCTGAAAAATAAGATTGCCGTTCTGGTAAATACTGACGAGGGCGTTGGTCTGAGCAACACCCCGGATGATTGGTGCGAATCCCTGGCCGGACGGCGGCAGCATATTCATATCCGTTCCCAGTGATGCGCCTCTGAATTTAAAGCTGCCGAACATAGAAGGCGGCGTATAAAAATCCCCCAGCGTCAGCGCAGATAAAATACGGCTGATCGGACGGTAAAGATAACGGCTGTTATTTTTCCAGCCTTTATGTCCGCCGGAATAAGAGGTGTAAACCGATTCATCGCGGAATTGCCAGACACCGAGGTTCAGCCCGGAGTTTACTGTGGCAAAAAAGCTGTTATTGCTCTGTTTGTTATTCTTTTTTTGTCTGGCGTTATAGTAATTAACGTTATAGCCGAGAATAACGGCGGGCTGCCCGTGATCCCATAATTCCGGATCAATATAACCGGCATCGGCGGTCTTTACCCCGATTTGCGGCACGGACAAATCTAACCGTAATGTACTTTTATTCAGGTGGTAAGTCAGTCCGGAAGTCAGATCATCTGCCGGAACCGGCTGTTTCTCTGCGGATAATGTTTTCGCGTCATCAGAAAGATTCAGCCCGAGCTTATTAATATCTTCCGGCTGAAAATTCAGGGCATTATTATGCTCCCCTACTTCAACGGTAAACTGACCTTTCCAGGTGTTATTGACATAAACGTCCATCAGTTGATCGCCGGACGGCAGTGTATTTTCCTGATATAAACGTGAAATATCCCCTTTAGCGGATTCACCGGCCAGCAGGGTGGTATCGAACTCTTCCGTGAAGCCTTCGCGGGGATAGCTCCATAATCCGGCAATAATCAGAATCGGCAGGCAGTGTTGTGTTTTCACGTTATTATCGTCCGTCAGAAGGTAATATTCTTCGACTTATACACACCGTAATCATCCACATAGGTCACTGAGGCATTACGGGCTGCGGGTTTATTTTTCAGTGGTAATTGTTTTTCAGAAAATGGCGGAATCATTTCGGAGGCGGCCAGCCAGGTGTGGCTGCTGTCATTAGCATTGACCGCCGCAATGGTAAAATGATACGGGGAATTATTAGTGACGGATAAATGGTCACCGTTGAGCTTCCACTGAATATTATCAATAACCGTTTCCGGATTTGCCGTCAGCCCGGCTGGGCGGTAAAACAGCTTTATCCGTGACCGCAGGGCCACCTGTAACACACTTTTTCCTTTGGCATTGGCGGGCGTGGCCGGAATATCCAGCACACTGAGATAAAAGACACTTTCCCGGTCATCCGGTAGTTTTTCATTATTTTTCTTTATTTTAAGCTGCTGTCCCTGCATTCCGTCTATTTTGACAATCGGCGGATAAACATAAAACGGGGAACTGCTGTTTTCCGGTGTGGCATTAATGTCACCGTCATCTGTCCAGCTCTGGGCTAATGATGATGTCTGGCTGTTATTATTCAGCTGAACAGTAATGCTGTCATTTTCTTCATGATAAATAAGCCGCGTTCCGTTAATCACGATATTGGCGGTAGCATTACCTGATAAAATAAGCATCATCAGAAAAAAGAATCGGCGTTTCATTATATTCCCCTGTAAACAGTCAGGCTTTTTGACAAGCCTGACTGTCTGACAATGGTTATAAATAAGAGACTGTATAAATCACGTTGGAATGTACAGGCCCGACTTTTGCAGGAGAGGTATTGGTTTTGTAATAACTGGCAATTAATGTCACCTGATCCGATGCTGGTGCGGTTTTATCTCCCTTCACTCCGGTGTCATACGCCGCATTCAGTGAAAGTGCCACTGACGGTGCGGTTGTTGACGATAAACTGAACCCGACATTTTTCGCGACAGACGGATCCCCTTCATTAACGGTATCGTTAATCAGGTAGTTTCCGGTTGACGATATATTGTTGGGGGACGCGAAATGTATTTTCAGGTTACTTCCGGGCGGGACTGAAGCAGGTGCACAATCAGAGAATGTCATGGTAAATGCTTTCTGATTTTTGGTAATGACGGTATTTGCGGTTACCCCGGCATCCGTTACTGTAATCGGATCTAATAATACGGCGAAGTCGGCGCTGTTGCCTCCGTTAATAGTACAGGTGGTGTCACTGATAGCACCTGTGATGTTTATAATCCCGCCCGCAGCAGTGACCGCAGACGCTGAGCCTGAAAAAAAGGCGGCAGAAACTAATGCCGTAATAAGCGTTTTCTTTAACATGGTTAACTCCGGTAAAAATAAGATACCAGACTGACAAAAATAAGAGGCTATTTTTGCGGATTTTTATTTAAAGAGACTAATAAGAATCAGTCTCTTTAAATCTATAATCATTAGGGATATTTACCAGTTCTTAATTTTTAAATTTACAGATATGTGATTATTGTCAAGGTTTATAAATTTTCATTTTCAGAACTTGTATTTTTTATAAGTTCGTATTCATTTTTTATTTTGGTGGTAATGGAAAGATAAATATACAAATAATAAGATGTGATTGTTTATTAACGGTTTTCTGATAAGTAATTTCTTTTAGATATTAATTTTAATTAACAGCGGTATGGAGCGTTTAGTATCTCTTATCATGGTCAGTGAATATTTCCGTAGAAAAAATAACGTATGATTTTATTTCGATAAATAATCATAAGTAATGTAATTAATTTTTTTAATAAAAATGGATAAATTAAAGATAATGGCTTGTTATTGCGGAGAGCGGCTCTGCCCTTGTGTTCATCTTAGAACAATCAGTTATGGAATTATTCTTTCTTAGTATTTCAGGAACTAAGCAGGAGTTGATAGCGTGAGATGGTGATTTACACAAATTGACGTTTTCCGTGACTGATTCCAGGGGTGTGTATGAAACCGACATTATTTGTTCCGGCTCTGCTTGCCGGTTTAGCATTAGTAAGTGGTACAGCACAGGCTGATAAGCTTGATGATATTCAGAAAGCCGGCGTGATCCGTATTTCGGTTTTTGACAGCAACCCGCCGTTCGGATTTATCGACCCGCAGACCAAAAAACTGGCAGGTTATGACGTGGATATTGCACAGGCCGTTGCCGATGATCTCGGCGTGAAGCTGGAACTGCGTCCGACTAACCCGGCAAACCGTATTCCGCTGCTGGTCTCCGGCAAAGTGGATTTAATCGGGGCGAACTTCACCATTACCGGTGAGCGTGCGAAACAGGTGGATTTCTCCATTCCTGATTTTCAGACCGGACAAAAATTTATTGCCCGCAAAGGTGTGCTGAAAACCCCGGAAGATGTGGCAAAACTGCGCATCGGCGCGGATAAAGGTACCGTTCAGGAAGTGACGCTGCGCGAGAAATATCCGGGCACCAAAGTGATTTCTTATGATGATACCCCGCTGGCCTTCGCAGCACTGCGCAATGGTAACGTCGATGCTATCACGCAGGATGATGCCAAACTGGTCGGGTTGCTCGGTAACCTGCCGGAGTCAGTAAAAGCGGAGTTTGAACTCTCTCCGTTCAGTCTGACCCGTGAATACCAGGCGCTTGCAGCACCGAAAGGAGAAACCCGTCTGGTGGAAGCAGTGAACAAAACCCTGCTGAAACTCGAAAGTGAGGGCAAATCACAGCAGATTTATAACCAGTGGTTTGGTCCGGGCACCAAAGCCGAACAACCGCGCGGTGAATTTAAGTTCGCTCCGCTGGCTGACCAGCCGAAGTAACGTGAGTGTGTTTTCTGAATCAGGCCTCACTCCGGTGAGGCTTCCTGCATTTTTGCGGTAACAGACGGGATTAGCGGATGTTTGAGCAATTTATAAGTGCGCACTTACTTGCGCCGGAATATCTGGGATGGCTGGGGCAGGGGTTTGTGATCACCCTGCTTATCTCATTCTGGACGATTCTCGCGGCGACATTGCTGGGTTTCCTGCTGGTGGCCGGGCGGGACAGCCAGCTCGCACCGCTCCGCTGGTTAGTCAGTGCTTACACCAGTGTATTCCGTAATACGCCGCTGCTGGTACAGCTGTTTTTCTGGTATTTCGCCTCTGGAGAAATCCTGCCGCAGGCGCTGAAAATCTGGCTGAACACGCCGCATGAAATTGAACTGGCCGGGCTGACACTCGCATGGCCGTCATTTGAATTTATCGCCGGGTGGTTCGGGCTGACACTCTATTCTGCGCCGTTCATTGCGGAAGAACTACGGGCGGGAATTGCCGGTATCGGACGGCAGCAAAAATCAGCCGCACTGGCGCTCGGGCTGACTCCGTGGCAGTCCATGCGCTATGTGGTGCTGCCGCAGGCGGTCAGAATCGCCATGCCGCCGCTGCTCGGGCAGTATATGAATGTGGTGAAAAACTCGTCCCTGACTATGGCGATCGGTGTGGCTGAACTCTCTTATGCATCGCGTCAGGTGGAAAGTCAGTCCTTACAAACCTTTGAAGCCTTCGGAGTCGCGACGATCCTCTATATCGCCATTATTGCCGTAATGGAAGCCTTCGGGCAGTGGCGGACACAACGGGCACTGGCACAGGGGCATTAAGATGGACTTTTCCGTAATTCGTGATAACTGGGAATATCTGTTGTTCGGCACTTTCCCGGACGGTCCGCTTGAGGGTGCGGCACTGACGCTGGTGATCAGCCTGATTGCCGGGGCCATTTCCGTGGTGCTCGGGACTATCGGCGGAGTGATGCTGGCAATGCTGCGTGGCTGGTGGGTAAACCTGTTTGCGGCATTTCTCGGGTTTTTCCGCGCTATTCCCATCATTATGCTGATATTTTGGGTCTATTTCCTGCTGCCGATTGCCTTTGGTGTGGATGTGCCGGAAATTACCACGGTCGTCTGCGCACTGGCGCTGGTTACCTCGGCTTATATCGCCCACGGTGTGAAGGCCGGTATTCTGGCAATAGGCAAAGGGCAGTGGCAGGCGGGGATGTCTCTCGGTTTCAGCCGGTGGGAAGTGCTGTGGCATATTGTGTTGCCGCAGGCGCTGCGGATGATGATCCCGTCCTTTATTAATCAGTGGATTGCGCTGATTAAAGATACCTCGCTGGCCTATATCGTCGGTGTGGGGGAGTTGTCGTTCCTTGCGTCTCAGGTCAATAACCGCAGTATGGTCTACCCGACAGAGATTTTCCTGTTTGTTGCTTTTATCTATTTTGTGATGTGTTCCGGGCTGGAACTGGGGGCAAATGCGCTGATGCGCCGTTATTCATTACAGCGGCAGCCCCGTCAGTCGTGGCTTGCCCGTCTGTTTGGCCGGGGAAGAGAGAAACCGGTACGGCTGTCAGAAAAACCGGCATCCTGTTCATCATAAGTTTGATCAGTAACAATCCCGGTACGGTTAATGGCCGGGATTTTCCCGCAATGAAACGCAAACGTTTTCTTTTTGAAAACGATGCGGTAGGATAAGCCGAAAAAAACAAATTTCCGGGACTTCTTATTCATGACTACTCCGACTTCCGGCACTGATCCTCATCAGGGCCTGCTCCAGCGCGTGTTCAAATTACAGGAACACGGTACCACTGTCCGCACAGAAATTATTGCCGGGCTGACCACCTTCCTCACCATGGTGTATATCATTTTTGTAAACCCGCAGATCCTCTCGTTCGCCGGGATGGACATCAAAGCGGTGTTTGTCACCACCTGTCTGATCGCTGCCATCGGCAGTATCGGAATGGGGTTATTTGCTAACCTGCCGGTGGCGGTTGCGCCGGCAATGGGGCTGAATGCCTTTTTCGCCTTTGTGGTGGTAGGCGCGATGCACTACTCCTGGGAAGTGGCGATGGGCGCGATTTTCTGGGGTGCGGTCGGGCTGTTTATCCTGACCTTACTGCGCATCCGTTACTGGCTGATTGCCCATATCCCGCTGAGTCTGCGGGTCGGTATCACCAGTGGTATCGGGCTGTTTATCGCCATGATGGGGCTGAAAAACGCCGGTATTATTGTGCCGAACCCGGATACCCTGGTGACTATCGGTAAGTTTACCGATCACAGTGTGGTGCTGGGTGCACTGGGCTTCTTTATTATCGCCATTCTGGCCGCGCGCAATATCCATGCTGCGGTGCTGGTATCGATTGTGGTGACAACCTCCATCGGACTTTTCCTCGGGGATGTGACCTACAAGGGCGTGTTTGATGTGCCGCCGGGAATCACCTCGGTTGTCGGCCATGTTGATATTATGGGCGCGCTGGATTTATCTCTCGCCGGGATTATCTTCTCGTTTATGCTGGTGAACCTGTTTGACTCCTCCGGCACCCTGATCGGCGTGACTGATAAGGCCGGGCTGGCGGATGAAAAAGGCCGTTTCCCGAACATGAAAAAAGCGCTGTATGTGGACAGCATCAGCTCCGTCGCCGGTTCTGCGATGGGTACGTCCTCTGTTACCGCATTTATTGAAAGTACCTCCGGGGTTTCTGTCGGCGGGCGTACCGGCCTGACAGCTATCGTGGTCGGCCTGCTGTTCCTCGCGGCTATCTTTATTTCACCGCTGGCGTCAATGGTGCCGGCCTATGCGACTGCAGGGGCACTGATTTATGTCGGTGTGCTGATGACCTCCAGCCTGGTGCGGGTAAACTGGAATGATCTGACCGAATCCGTTCCGGCGTTTGTGACTGCCGTGATGATGCCGTTCAGCTTCTCTATCACAGAAGGGATTGCATTAGGGTTTATCGCTTACTGCGCAATGAAGCTGGGTACCGGCCGCTGGCGTGAGCTGAACCTGTGTGTGGTGGTGGTATCGCTGCTGTTTATTCTTAAAATGGTATTTGTGGACGCCTGATTACGATCCGTCTGAACAGACCCCCGGCAGCCGGACAACCGCTGCCGGGGGTTTTTTATATCAGGCTCAGGAGCGGCAGGGGAACGGGATCACGCAGTGCGCCATCCGCTGTGTAAACTGCTGATTATGCGAGGCCACAATCATCGGCAGATCCAGTTGTGTAAGAATGTCTTCCAGACGCTGAATATTTTTCTCATTGAGTCCGTTGGTCGGCTCATCCAGCAACAGAACAGACGGCGACATTGCCAGCACACCGGCCAGTGCGGTGAAGTTTTTCTCTCCGCCGGAAATCTCAGTCACAGCGCGGTCTTTCAGCCGGACAATATCCAGCATTTCCAGGCACTGTAAAGCGCGTTCCCGCGCCGCATCCTGTGTCATCCCCATATTCAGCGGACCAAACATCACATCATCCAGCACACCCGGGCCGAACAGCTGATCATCCGGATGCTGAAACAGCAATCCCAGAGGGCCGCGCACCTCTGTGAAATCATCTTCGGAAAGACGGGATTTACCGAAAACCGAAATATCCCCGGTGAACGGGATAAAACCTAACAGTGTGTGCAGCAGTGTTGATTTCCCGCTGCCGATATCACCGCACAGAAAAAGCCGTTCTCCGGCGTTCAGTTCAAAGCTCAGATCCTGAATTATCGGCGCATTGTTGCGGCTGACAACCAGATTGCTGACCTGAATCAGGGGATTTTGGGACGTCATTAACAGACCTTTTTGTATTAACAGAAGACGGACGCGCGTAAAAACCCCGGGCTTTCAGCGCCATTTCAGTGGTTTCCGCTTTGTGCATGGCTTTGATCAGCAGCAGGGCGACCAATTGGGACAACATGGTAAATGTCCGTTTATTCATCCCTTTGCGGAATCCCCGGGCTTTCATGGCCGTTTCAAGCTGTTGTTTGGTTTCGCTGAAAATCGCGATATAACGGATAGTCAGAATAAACAGCTTTATCAGTTTATCGGGCAGGGGATAACGTTTCACCGCACACGCCAGATCGATATCTGTCATGTTTGTCAGCATCGCAGAGACAAACAGCAGAATCGCATTCATTTTCAGCGTGATTTGCAGGGCGAGAAACACCCCGGCCGGGGACTGAACAATGCCCTGACTCTCAATTTTCCACGGCAGTGTCAGCCAGACAAACAGGATAAAAATATTCAGTTTCAGCACCGTCAGCAGTGAACGGCCCAACTGACGGCGGCGGCAGACAACAAACAGCAGAAAAGCACCCGACAAACCGGCGATAAGCCAGTCGGTCTGCCGGATACCGCTGAGCAGAAAAGCCCAGAGAACAGCAAGAAGCAGGCGCCGGTGAGGAGGCAGCCATTTATCCATAGGTATGCTGCCCGGGCTGATTGACCATCAGGGAGGCCGGACGCATTTTGGCCAGCGCCAGCAGGATCCCCACACTGATCAGGGAGTCGGTGACAAAAATCGGCAGGTGTCCGATAAATAGCAGCCAGACCAGATCGATATAGGATTTACCGCTGTCGAGCACCAGTGCCAGCGAGGTCAGGCACACCGTACCCAGCGTACCGATAACCCCGGCCATTACCCCGAGATAAACCAGACGTCCCTGACTCAGCCCCGGACGCAGGGAATTACGGAACAGGTAATAGACCAGCAGCGCCGGGATAGAGATATTACACAGGTTAACCCCGAGAACCGCGAAGCCGCCGAAGGAGAAAAACAGTACCTGCAGCGCGAGGGCAATCAGGAATGCCGGGAAAACCGCCCAGCCGAGAAACAATCCGGCCAGCCCGTTTAAGATCAGATGCACACTGCTGACCCCGATCGGCACATGGATGGTACCGGCAACAAAGAATGCCGCCCCGAACAGGGCTGCCAGTGACAGACGCGAGGTATCCAGCTGGCGGATGCCGATGGCAACCCCGGCTGCAGCCACCACACCGGCACCGGCCAGAACAGGAAGATGTAATACGCCTTCAGATAAATGCATGGTCTTCCTCCTGTTATGCGGCGTTTTTAGCGGCCTGCTTTGTTAATTCACGGGCACGGAAGAATGCAATCACACCGAAAATACCCACGATATAGCCCACACCACCGAGAATATTCTGCAGATAGATTTTATTCTTCAGCTGGTCAATATCCTGGCGGATCTGAATATAACCGGAAGAGGAATCACTGCTGCCGGTGTTAGCTGAGGCGGAAATAACCGGAACTTCCGTTTCTACTTTGTGCCCTTCATCACCTTCAACATAGAGAATATAATCACCGGTCGCCGGGACTTCGATTTTAAAATACCCTTTTTCATCGGTCTTTCCGGATATTTCATCATCTTCGTGGCCTTTCAGATACGTACCGACATAAGTATCTTTTGCCGGAGACATATCAGAATAATAAGACTGGCCGCTGATCACATTACCTTCCAGCTGTGCAACCACATGCATGGAGTGAGCTTGTGCTGTTGTTGCCAACAGCACCCCGTTAATCAGTAAAATAGCAAATAAATAAACAGATTTCATAACATTTAATTACTCAGCGTCAAAAGATAAAACATATTCAAGCTGCTGGAATCCGTACTCTTTATTATCCGGTGTATCCAGTTTGTATTCGGCGTAAACTTTATTGGCGCCTTTTTCAGCTTTGAATTTTGCCAGGCCGTCTTTGTTGGTCAGCACACCCGGGTCTTCTTCGCTTTTGGCGATTTTCATGCCTTCCAGCGGCTGACCATCTTTCAGGGCTTTGATCTCAAACTCCTGACCGGCCACCGGTTTAGTCATCGGTACCAGCTCATAAGGGGTGTTAAAGACTTTTGTAGCGTTGTCATCCCACTTAACGATATTTTTGCTGAATTTAATCGGGTTCTTGCTGAACTCCGCATCCGGTACTTCAATTTTATTTTTCTCAACGGTGCGGCCATTCTTTAATTTACTCCAGACACCGTTGTCGTAACCTAATAATATAATTGACGCATTCTCAGGCATGACAAAGTAAGCTTCGCCATCTTTAAAGGTGGTATTGACGGTTTCCACTTTACCGTCATGCATTACAGCCTGAACCGGTTTTAATTTATTTTCCGGATATTTTTCTGTCGGATTATGACCAAAACGGACAACATAATCAGAGCCGTCAGTTTGTTCAATCCAAATATTGTGCGCATTTGCCTGAAAACTACCAAATAACAGGGCGGCTGAAATTAACGTCATTTTCTTCAGAGACATAAAAATACCTTTCGATTAAGTTGCGGGATTATTTACGGCCGAGTATAGATGAGTGAAAATGAAAATAAGACCTTAAATTCAGAAGAATAATTAATATCAGGAATAGCTCACAGTAAATTGTTAAATATTTATTTACCGCAAACGTTTTTTTTAATGGTCTTGGGCGGGTTGTTAATCTATTGCGTGAGGGTTATTTTTTGTCTCTGAAATGTTATGAGTGTAATGAATATTCGTTGAATGAATATTTACAGGATTTAAATGTCACTTTATGATGTATTTTTCACCGTTTATCAGCGGGCTCAGTGGATCATTCTGATGAATCAATAAAACCGGGACGCCAGCCGGAGATCATAAAGAAATAATTGATATAAACTCATAAAGTAAAAAAGTTCCTGATCAACGATCAAGAACTTTCCGGGGAAATACTTAACAACTTATCCGCGCCGGATCAACAAAACGCCGCTTTCCATGTGCGGGGTGTACGGAAACTGATCAAACAGCGCCAGCCGCACGACATCATGTGTCTGGTTCAGTGTTTCCAGATTTTCACATAATGTTTCCGGATTACAGGAAATATACAGAATCCGCTCGTAGCCCTGAACCAGTTTAACGGTTTCCGCATCCAGTCCGCTGCGCGGCGGATCGACAAATATGGTATTACATTCATAAGAGGACAGATCAATTCCCGCCAGGCGGTTAAATTCACGCGCGCCCTGCATCGCCTGTGTGAAATCTTCCGCGGACATACGGATAATCTGCACATTATCGATATGGTTAGCATCGATATTATATTGCGCGGCAGCCACTGACGGTTTGGCGATTTCGGTTGCCAGCACGCGGCGGAAATTACGCGCCAGCGCCAGTGAGAAATTACCGTTACCGCAATACAGCTCCAGCAAATCGCCCTGTGAACCTTCTGTCGCGGCAAGTGCCCACTCCAGCATATGAATATTGACCGCTGCATTCGGCTGCGTGAAGCTGTTTTCAACCTGGCGGTAAATCATCTCTTTACCTGCGACCGGTAAAACTTCATCAACATAATCATTATCCAGCATGATTTTTGTTTTAGAGGCACGGCCAATCAACTGTAAATCAAAACCCTGTGACTGCAATTGTGCCCGTAATGTTTTAGCGGCCTCTGTCCAGCTGTCATCGAGTTTTTTATGATAGAGCAGGGAAACAATAATTTTGTTGCTGCGTGTCGACAGATAATCAATCTGAAAAAGTTTATGACGCAGAAGATGAGTCTGTTTCAGTAACGGCAAAATGGCCTGCATCATGTCATTAATCAGCTGGCTCGCGGCCGGGAAGGTATCAATCCGGATACGCTGTTTGGTCTGCTGATCAAACATGATATGCCAGAGGTCATCCCCTTCATGCCAGATACGGAATTCGGCGCGCATCCGGTAGTGTGAAACTGGTGAGGCAAATACGTGAGCATCCGGCGCCTGAAAAGGCTGCATCATTGTTTGCAGGCTTCTTGCCTTCTCTGCAAGTTGTTCTTCATAATTTTCAATAGGTAACGTGTTATGCATGGCGCGTCGATCCGTTTTGCTGATCACAAAAATTGTTCGTGTGTTTATGAATAAAGTGTCCCGCCCGACAATTCAGATATCTTACTCTGGACAGGTTTTAAAACCGGATCGTAGCATGATAATTCGGTTTCTTCATAAGAATGAAAAGGGAATCCGGTGAAATTCCGGAACTGGCGCGCAGCGGTAATGGTAAAAGCAACACGATGACACTGTTATAAATGACGGGAAGTCGTTGCGGGGAATAACGTAGTACCCTCCTGAGTCCGAAGACCTGCCGAAGATTTGTCGTCCGTCCTGCTGACGCTACAAAGCAGACGGGTGGCATCCTCTTTATATATATGTGGGTGCTCAGGAAAAAATGAAAATGACCTCGCCTTATGCGCTGTCCGCTGTCGGACTGGCCGTGTTTTCCGCGTTATCGTTTAGCGCTTCTGCTAATACTAATGATGATCAGATAATTGTTTCTGCTAACCGCTTCCAGCAGCCGGTTTCGTCCGTGCTGGCGCCGGTAACCGTTGTGACCCGTGAAGAGATAGATAAGTGGCAGTCGAATTCTGTCGTCGATATTCTGCGCCGGTTACCGGGGGTGGATGTGACACAGAGCGGCGGTCTGGGTCAGAACAGTACAGTATCGGTTCGCGGGACAGACGCAAAACATTTACTGGTATTGATAGATGGTGTCCGTCTGAATAATGCCGGTATTTCCGGTCAGCCGGATCTGAATCAGTTCCCGGTGGCACTGGTACAGCGGGTTGAGTATATCCGTGGTGCACGTTCTGCTGTGTATGGTTCGGATGCCATCGGTGGTGTGCTGAATATAATTACTATCCGCGATGACATCGGCTCAAATATCACAGCGGGTATTGGTTCACACGGCTATCAGAATTATACCGGAACCACTCAGCAGCAGATTGGTGACAATACCCGTGTGACAGCCGCAGCGGCGTATACCTATTCCAAAGGGTTTGATATCCGCCGTGATTATGATGGTTATGCCACACCAAGCGGCCGTGACTATGGCTTTATGAATAAAACCTACTGGCTGGATGTGCACCATAAACTGGATGATCGGTTTGCAGTGTACGGACGTGCATATGGTTATGATAACCGCAGTAAATATTTCGGATTTAAATCTGAGATGTGGTCGTTACCCGCTGATCCGGCAAGTGATCGCCGTGAGTTAGAAAACCGGACATATGATGCGGGTCTCACATTTAATCAGGGGGATTATTCTTCTCAGCTGATCATGAGCTACAGCCGGGTTAAAGACTATAACTATGATAACCGTTATGGTCGCTATGGTGATGGCGCAACCCTGGACAATTCAAAACAGTATTCTGCACAGTGGGGTAACAATTACCGTGTCGGATATGGCAGCATCAATGCCGGTATTGATTATCAGAAACAGGAAATGGAACCCGGCACCGCAATGATAGCCGACAGTAAATCTATTTCTGATACCGGTTTATATCTGACCGGGCAGCAGGAAATAGACAAGGTTATTCTTGAGGCCGCCGTCCGGTCTGACCATCATTCAGAATTTAACTGGCATACTACGTGGCAGACCAGTGCCGGATGGGAGTTTATTGATGGTTACCGGGTTATCGGTTCTTATGCAACCGGGTTTAAAGCACCAACGCTGGGACAGTTATATGCTAATACGACATTTGACTGGGGAACTATCGTCGGTAATAAGGATTTAAAACCGGAAGAGAGTGAACAATGGGAATTAGGGTTGGAGGGAAATACCGGACCGCTGTCCTGGCAACTGACCGGCTACCATAATGATATTAAGAACCTGATTGACTATGAAATGGGTTCACCGAATACCTATATCAACCGCAGTAAAGCCAAAATCAAAGGTGTCGAGTGGGTAGGGGAATTTGATACCTGGATTTTCCATCATCAGATGACTTATCAATACCTGGATGCAAAAGACAAAGAGACGGATAAGCGTCTGGCGCGCCGTGCACAGCAGCAGGTTAAATATCAGCTGGACTGGACGGTGGCCGATGTTGATATGGGGCTGACCTATCAGTATATCGGTAAACGTTATGATGATGCGGCGAATAAGCAAAAACTCGGCGGTGCCAGTGTTTTTGATATCACAGCTGCATATCCGATCACTGACCATCTGACAATTCGTGGTAAAGTAGCTAACCTGTTTGATAAAGACTACGAGACTGCGTATGGCTATCGAACCGCTGGCCGCGAATACTTCCTTACAGGAAGCTACAACTTCTGATCCGAAAACCCGCCCGACAGTGCTGCTGTTTGACTCCGGCATGGGCGGTTTATCTGTCTATCAGGAAGTAAGACAATTACTTCCTGATCTCCACTATATATATGCATTCGATAATGAGGCATTTCCTTACGGTGAAAAAACCGAAGCCTTTATTGTCGAACGTGTGACTAAGATTGTCCGTCAGATTGCTCAGCAGCATCCGCTGGCAGTGATTGTCATTGCCTGCAATACCGCAAGCACTATTACGCTGCCTGCACTGCGTGCAATGTCTGATATTCCGGTGGTCGGCGTGGTTCCGGCGATTAAACCGGCAGCGAAACTGACACGCAACGGCTTGGTCGGGCTGCTGGCAACGCGGGCAACGGTAAAACGGGCTTACACCCGGGAGCTGATTGACCGGTTTGCTTCTGAGTGTCAGGTATCACTATTGGGGTCGGCGGAGCTGGTCGAACTCGCAGAGCGCAAGCTGTATGGTGAGGCGATTCCGGCGGGTGCCCTGGAAACAATCCTTGCGCCGTGGCGGAATATGAAAGAGCCGCCTGACACAGTAGTTCTGGGATGCACTCACTTCCCGCTGATTGCCGAAGAATTGAAATCGGCATTACCGGATGGCACCCGGCTGGTGGACTCCGGGGCGGCGATTGCCCGCCGCGTGCAGTGGTTAATCAATAACAGTGAGAAACCTCATCACTTAACTGCAGAAAAAAATGTGGCGTATTGCATGCGGGATGATGAAACGACACAGAAATTACAGCCTGTTTTGCAGCAATTGGGACTCGAATCGCTGAAAAAACTAACGATTACAGGATGATTTGCTGCATTAATCAGCAGTCAGCACATTTTTATAAATTACCCCTTGCGGTCAGATGAAAACTCCCTATAATGCGCATCCGTTGTCACAGCACAGAACGCGAAGTCTGCTGAGATAACAAGGTGAAAAGTCTGAAAATAAATACTTGACACCAAATGAGGA